>JAIXTS010000428.1 GCA_027483805.1 Azospirillum sp.
ATCACGACCCAACGGTCGGGCAACGCGGCCCCGGATTATTTCCACGCGATCCTGACCTACAAAGACGGACTGCGCGCCATCCTGCACGGTTCCATGCTGACCCCGGACAGTGGCCTGCGCTTCGCGGTCCATGGCGATGGCGGCAGCTACGTCAAGTATGGCCTGGATAGCCAGGAAGACAGCCTGAAAGCCGGGGCAAAACCGGGCTGCGACGGGTGGGGACAGGATTTGTCGCCGGGAACATTGACCTGTGTTGTCGATGAAAAAATCCGTACCGAAAACCTGCCGGGCCTTGCCGGCGATTACCGCCACTATTACGCGGCGGTTGAGGCGGCCATCAGCAACGCCGCTGGCAACCCCGTGACAGCGCAAGAGGCCGTCGCGGTAATGGAATTGCTTGAGGCCGGCTATGACAGCGCGCGTCAGGCAAGAACAATAACCCTCTGATCGAAAACGGGTATCCCGCAAACTCTGTCATTCGGTAGTTTCCATAATACATATTATCGCTTTTCTAACTGGTGCTGGGGTAGATTCTATTTTGAAGTGCGACTCTCTTTGATAATCAGATGGTTAGCAATGGAGGCTACCATGGGAGAGCACTATTCGCACCTGAGTTTGTGGGTGCCTGGCGGTCAATGCCAATGGACCTGCAACCCAGTCGCACCGCAGCGTGAATCCGCCGTGAAATGACCGGGCGTGCCCCGTCAAGGATTGGGCCGGCGATCCAGGCCCCAGCCGCCCCAACTGCCGGGCGTGCTGTAGCGGCGTTCCACGGCCCCGGCCCGGCCATCAGCGGCAATGGTGTCCAGCGCCTTCTGCATGCGGGCAACCATGTCAGCGGGCACCTTCTTGTTGCAGGCCATGGCCCCGACAGACCGGGTCAGACGCATCACCATGCGCACCGGCATATCGATCTGCCGGGCCTGATAAGGCGCGGCCCAGGCGCCGCCGGCATAAAGATCGGCCTTGCCGTTGAAGATATTGCCGATCTCTGCGGCGCCCTCTGCCGTGACCAGGGTCACATCGGGCACATCGCGCGTGATTTCCTGCAAGTGTTTTTCCAGGGCGCCGCCGGCCTGAACTGCGATGCGCAACCCGGACAGGTCGGCCGGTCCCGCAATGCGCCGTTGAAACCCCAGCGGCGCGAACAGGGCCCAGCCCCCTTCCATCAACGGGGCCACCCACTGATAGTGGGGCCGGCGTTCATCCGTCAGATTCATCAGGAAGATGCAGGCATCGGGTCGCCGATCCACCGCAGCCAGGGCGTCCGGCCAGGGCATGATGCTGATATCGTGGGAGATCCCGGCATCCTGCATGATCAGCCTTACCTTGTCGGTGGCCAGCCCGATCAGTTGCCCGTTTGACGGGTCCAGGAAATTCACCGGCGGGTTCGGTTCTGTTACCAGGAAAAGCGTGGGCTCCGCTTTTTTGCCGTCCGCCAACGCCAGCGACGGCATGGTCAGACAAAGCCCGATCACCGAGAGCCCTGCCCCCAGCCGCCACGCAACGCCCTGCGGATCATGCACCGAAGCCAAATTGCGTACCCTCTGTTCACGCTCAGGCGACAGGCAGGCGCCCTTGTAATGAGTACGCCTCAACACGCTTGTTTACGCAATGGCCAAGACGCGGTCGGGCTCCGCTTTCCTATTCCGGCTGGTCTACAGCCAATTGTGTTCGCAATACCCTTCCTAGACCGAAAGACAGAACTGTCAGACATCATCATAGAGTGTTGATGTGCCGGGTAAATCGGGTTCCCCTGCCTCACGCGCGCCAATATTGCGCTGCCATTCACCGCACCAGTCGGTAAAATTGGTGATGGGTGTGGCACCGGAGGGAAAACGATCGGTAACCACGGGCGGGTACCGCCGGCACGACCCTTTCGGCCCCCGTTCCCGAACCCCTTGCCCTACCCAGAACCGGCAGCTGTAGCAATTGTCACTGCGCCGCAAGATCGCCCTCACCCTTCCCGCCTCGTGATCCGCATTCTAGCCCTGGATCATGGGGTTGCATAGCATGGCCGGCGCGGTGTGCCGTCGGTGGTTCCCGTCACGCCAGGTGGCTGTCGATGCGGGCGCGGCTGCGCAGCGTGCGATGAACGGGGCAATTGCCGGCGATCTCCAGCAGGCGCTGGCGCTGCGCGGGGTCCAGATTGCCCTCCAGCGTGATGGCGCGGGTGAAATGATCGACCTTGCCGCCGGCATTTTCCGTCACCTCCCCCTCCGCCGGGTCGCGCTTTTCATGGCTGACGGTGACGGATACACGGGTAAGCGGCAGATTCTTGCGGTTGGCATACATGCGGATTGTCATGGAGGTACAGGCGCCGAGGGCGGCCTGCAACAGCTCATACGGGTTGGGGCCGAGCCCGGTGCCGCCCACATCCGTCGGTTCGTCCGCCGTGAAGCGGATGCCGGCGGCGGTGACCAGATTGTGGAAGGTTCCCTCCCCCGTTTCACCGACCGTCACCGGCCCTTCATGCGCCGCACCTGCCGGTTTCGGGGCGTTGGCGGCATCCAGGCGCAGCGCGCGGCGCGCCCAGCCATCGACCAGCCCGGCCACAAAGCCGGTGTTGCGCTGATCCGCCACCAGATGGCCGGCCCCGTCCAGCGCCACAAAGCTTTTTGGATGTTGGGCCAGCGCGATGATGCGGTCCGCTTCCGTCAGCGGCACCACCGGATCCTTGGGATCATGCAACACCAGCAGGGGGCGGCCCAGACCGGCAATGGCCGAGGCCATGTCGTGGCGGGCGACATCGGCCACAAAATCGGCGGTGATCGGCATTTCCCGGTCGCCGACATTCAGCTGCACACGCCCGTCCCGCTGCATTTCCACGTCCCGCCCCGCAATTTTGGCCAGCAGCGTATGGGGACCAGAGGGGGAATTGACGGTGACGACGGCCCCGACCGACGGCAGATCGGCCGCGGCCCGCATGACCGCCGTTCCACCCAGGCTGTGCCCGATCAGCAGGCGGGGGGCCGCGATCTCCACCGTCAGGGCGGCGGCGGCCGACAGCAGGTCTGCCACATTGGTGGAAAAATTCGTCTCGTCAAAGGCGCCAGAACTGCCACCCAGGCCGGTGAAATCGAAGCGCAGCACCGCCCAGCCGCGCTCGGCCAGGCCTCGGCTGATTCGTGCTGACGCGTGGTAATCCTTGTTGCAGGTGAAGCAGTGGGCAAAGATCGCGGTGGCCACGGGATGCCCGTCCGGCAGGTCGATCCGCCCGGAAAGCGTGCCCCCCGTCGAACCGGCGAAGTTGAATTCCTGTGTCACGCGCGCCATCGTGGCCCCCGTCTGTCCCGGCATGATTGCCCTGTCCGGCCCCTAAGCTGGACCGGTGCCGGGTGCCGGCGCAAGTGATTTACCCTTGAACGGACCCCAACCATGCGCCTTCCCATCCATCCGCCCCTGCCCGGTCAGCACAGCCCCACAAAGGTGGAGGTGACGGATCACAATTTCCTGCACCAGGGGTTCATGCAGTTTTCCGTGATACGGCTGCGGCATGAGAAATTTGCCGGCGGCATGACGCCCGTCATCGAACGCGACGTCTGCCACCGGGGCCATGCGGTGGCCATCGTGCTGTATGATCCGCATGCCGACAGGCTGGTGATGGTGGAGCAGTTCCGCATCGGTGCCTGTGCTGCGGGCGTCAATCCCTGGATGCTGGAATTCGTGGCCGGCATGGTGAAGGAAGGGGAAGACCCAATGGAAGTGGCGATCCGGGAGGCGGAAGAGGAAGCGGGCTGTGTGCCGCGTGACGTGCGCCTGGTCTATTCCATGATGCCCAGCCCGGGCGGCTGTACCGAAGTGGTGGAAATTCTCGCGGGTCTGGTGGACAGCACCTGCATCGGTGGCATCCACGGGCTGGAGGAAGAGGTGGAGGATATCCGCGTGCATCTGGTGCCGGCGGAAACGGCCATCGCCCTGCTGGATGAAAACCGGGTGCCCAGCGGTTTTACCCTGCTGGGCCTGTCCTGGTTCGCGCGCCACCGCGATCGGCTGCGTGCGGATGCCGGTGTGATTTAATAAATTCTACACCCGGAATGCGCAAAGCGATCACCAGCGGTGCGGAAGCGGGCACTGGTAATTGCACAGGCGTGCGGCCATATTGGCGCCAAGGTTTCACACAACAGCCAAGGTCAATTGTCGTGGACGTGCGCAACGGATTTCTGGACAGTATCGGCCGTACCCCCCTGATCCGCCTGCATGGCCCGTCGGCGCTGACGGGATGCGATATCTATGGCAAGGCCGAATTCCTGAATCCCGGCGGATCGGTGAAAGACCGCGCCGCGCTGGCCATCGTTCAGGACGCGATCGAACGGGGGCAGTTGCGGCCGGGCGGCACCATTGTTGAGGGCACGGCGGGCAATACCGGCATCGGTCTGGCCCTGGTGGCCAATGCCCTGGGTTTTCGCACCGTCATCGTGATGCCGGAGACCCAGAGTCAGGAAAAGAAGGACATGCTGCGCCTGTGCGGGGCCGATCTGCGTCTGGTGCCGGCGGTGCCGTTCAAGGATCCGGGCAATTATGTGCATGTCTCCCGACGCATAGCCGAGGATCTGGCCGCAACGGAGCCGAATGGCGCCATCTGGGCCAACCAGTTCGATAACTTGGCCAACCGCGAGGGGCATCGCCGCACCACGGGGCCGGAAATTTTCGAACAGCTGGATGGCCGGATTGACGCTTTCACCTGCGCCACCGGCACCGGCGGCACCCTGGCCGGCATCGCGCTGGCCCTGAAGGAGCGCAAGCCGGATGTGAGGATCGTGCTGGCCGACCCGATGGGATCGGCGCTGTTCAGCTGGAAAAAGACGGGGGAGCTGAAATCCGAGGGGACCTCCATCACCGAAGGCATCGGTCAGGGCCGGGTTACCGCCAATCTGGCCGACGCCCCCATCGATGACGCTGTCCAGGTCACCGATGAAGAGGCGTTGCCCATCGTCTTCGACCTGCTGAAGGACGAGGGACTGGTGCTGGGCGGGTCCAGCGGCATCAATGTCGGGGCGGCGATCAAGGTGGCCCGTGCCCTGGGGCCCGGCCACACGATTGCGACCATCCTGTGCGATGGTGGCTCGCGTTATCAATCGAAGCTGTTCAATCCGTCGTTCCTGCGCGAAAAAGGTCTGCCGGTACCCATCTGGCTGGAATGAGACTGACGGTCAAACTTTTTGGCCGCTAACATTCGGTGCCAACCGGCGCCGCGCCGTCCCTGCGGCGTGGCCCTGCCCACGGATGTGGGCGCTGGCGATTGAAGGGCTTGGCAGAGTGACCAGCGGTCATTCTGCCAAGCCAACGCAATGAACCGAAGGTGGATGCCCATGACCCTGCTGTTCCGTGACGATCCGTATCAGGTTGAAGCCGAGGCGGTGGTGCTGGTGGCGGGGCCGGCGGGTATCATTCTGGACCGTACCCTGTTTTACCCCAATGGCGGCGGGCAGCCAGGCGACACCGGCAGCCTGACCTGGGAGGGCGGCGCCACCGCCATCATTGATGCGCGCAAGGCCGAGGTGCTGGTGGAACGGGGAGAGCAGGTTCTGCATATCCCGGCGCCCGATGCGACCCTGCCACCGGTGGGCGCAACGGTCAGACAGAGGATCGACTGGGACCGGCGCCACCGGCACATGCGCATGCATACAACGCTGCATCTTCTCTGCGCCGTCGTCCCGGGTGCGGTGACCGGCGGACAGGTGGGGGCTGACCGGTCGCGTCTTGATTTCGACGTGCCCTCCGCCAGCCTGGACAAGGATTTGATCGAAAGGGCGGTCAATGACCTGATCGCCGCCGACCATCCGGTGCGGGAACGCACCATCACCGATGCCGAACTGGCCGCAAGCCCCGATCTGGTCCGCACCATGTCGGTCAAGCCACCGACGGGGTCGGGGTCTGTGCGCCTGCTTCAGATCGGCACCGACGATGCCATCATCGACCTGCAGCCCTGCGGCGGCACGCATGTGGCCCGCACCGGCGACATCGGCGGCATCACGATCGTGAAGATCGAAAACAAGGGCAAGCAGAACCGCCGGGTGCAGCTGGCTCTGCGGGATTGACAATCCGCCGGAGGCGACGGCGAAATTTTGTTTCAGGATCGGAGAATATGCGATGACGGACCCGTTAGTTTCCCCGCTATGGCTGGAAACGGAACTGCACAATCCGAAGCTGCGGGTCCTGGATGCCTCCTGGCACATGCCGGCGGCCAAACGTGACCCACGGGCCGAATGGGCAGCCAGGCGTCTTCCTGGCGCGCAGTTTTTTGACATTGACGGGATATCCGATCCCGACAGCTCCCTGCCCCACATGCTGCCCACACCGGAAAGCTTCAAGGCATCGGTGCAGGAACTGGGGGTCGGGTCCGACAATATCGTCGTCGTCTATGATGTGACGGGCCTGTCCAGTGCCGCCCGCGCCTGGTGGATGTTCCGGGTCTTCGGACATGACAAGGTGTTTGTGCTGGATGGCGGCCTGCCCGGCTGGCTTTCCATCGGCGGACCGGTGGAAGGGGGGCCGGTGCCCGCCCCTGCCCCCGGCCATTTCACCCCGCATTACCGCGCCCATCTGGTGCGCTCGGTGGAGCAGATGCGGGCCAATCTGGAACAGGATGCTGAACAGGTGCTGGATGCGCGCGCGGCCGGCAGGTTTGAAGGGACCACGCCGGAGCCCCGATCCGGCCTGCGCGGCGGCCATATCCCCGGCGCACGCAACCTGCCCTTCGGTGACATCCTGGACCCGGAAACCAAGCTGATGCTGACCGGTGACGCCCTGGGCGACCGGTTCCGGCAGGCAGGCATTGATCTGTCGAAGCCCATCACCACCTCCTGCGGCAGCGGCGTGACGGCGGCGGTCCTGACGCTGGGCCTGCACCGGCTGGGCGTGGACAATGTCGCGCTGTATGACGGGTCCTGGACCGAATGGGGCGGGCGCGATGACCTGCCCGTGGCCACGGGGCCGGCGGTGTGACGATTACGGACGCCTACAGGCCGGCGGCGGCGCGCAACGCGGCGTTTGTCCGGGTCTGCCACCCCGGCCGCTCGGCGCGGAACCGTTCCAGGACATCGGCATCAAGGCGCAGGGTCACCTGCTCCTTGGCTTCCCGTGTTTCAGATGGACGGCCCCGACGGACCAAATGGCTGCCGACATATTCACCGGGCGGTTCAAAGAACGCATTCGTCAGTTCCGGTCCATCATCAAGATCAGTCCAGGTCGTGCTGGAACTTGCGCCGTTCGCGCTCATCGATGGGCCTCATGCTGATGATGCGGCGGACGTCACAGCGCGCTGTCCAAACCACCATGACCATGCGCCCGTCAAGAAGACCGACGCTGATATGCGGGTCTTTGCCTTATTCCCGCCGGTCGTCGGTCGCGGTGTAATGACGACCATCACAAATTCTACCCGCGTCGGCCATGTCAAGCCCACGATGCGCAAGGGTCCGTTCTCGCTTAACCGGGTCGAACTCAATTGTCATATGGTTATTGTAAGCGCTCTCAACCATCGTGGTCGATGGAATTTCGTAACGACAAGATTGCGTTGACCATGGGAGAAGCAGGCATGACCGACAGCCCCGCCGCCCCGCCGCCTGGCCATATCAAGGTCACCGTCACCTATCTGGAGATGACGACCCGGCCCGCGCGCCGGCAGCG
>JAIXTS010000067.1 GCA_027483805.1 Azospirillum sp.
AACATGCCCGTCGACCTGACCATTGTCGGCGTCATTCCGGATGTCCGCTTCCGGTCCCTGAAATATGGGCTGCAGCCAACCGTGATGTTTCAGGTCGACGGGCTGTACGACACAATGTCTATCCGCTTTGACGGGCGCGACCCGTCGGCGCTGCTGTCACAGGTACAGTCGCTCTGGGCCCGCATGATCAATGACCGGCCCTTCAATGCCGCCTTCGTGGAGGACATGATCGCCGCCCAGTATAATGAGGAACGGGTGCAGGCCACCGTCTTCGCGTCCTTCTCGGGTCTGGCCATCCTGGTTGCGTGTCTTGGCCTTTACGGCCTGTCCGGCTTCGCGGCCCGGCGGCGGACCAAGGAAATCGGCCTGCGCAAGGTGTTTGGCGCCACCGTGGCGCAGATCGTGGCCCTGCTGGTCTGGCAATTCTCCCGCCCCGTCATGATCGCCAACATCCTGGCCTGGCCCGTGGCCTGGTGGCTGCTGCGCGGCTGGCTGGACGGGTTCGAACAGCGGGTCGCCCTGTCACCGGCCTATTTTGTGGCCGCCGGCCTGACAGCCCTGATCATCGCCTGGATCACCGTTGCCGGCCACGCCGCCGCCACCGCCATGGCCCCACCCATCAAGGCGCTGCGGCGTGAGTGAGGCAGAACGGTTCAACGGGGAGATGGGGCGATGCTGAAGAACTGGCTGATGGTGGCGCTGCGCAATCTGATGCGGCACAAGCTGTACACCGCGATCAATGTGCTGGGGCTGGCGGCCGGGCTGGCCGCGGCGCTGCTGATCATGGTGTTCGTGCGCCATGAACTGTCCTTCAACGACCGGTTCGGGCAGATCGACGATGTCTGGCGCCTCAACCGCACCATGGTCATTACTGGCCGGGCGCCGGAATCGACGGCCGCTGTTTCCATGCCCATGGCGCCGGCCCTGAAGCAGAACTTCCCCGAGCTGGTGCAGGCGGTGCGCGTGGCCCGCCTGCGTGATGTGGTGCGGCGCGGCAGTGACAGCCTCTATCAGCTGTTCACCGCCGTCGATCCCGATTATTTCACTATTTTCGACTGGCAGTTTGTGGCCGGTGACCCTGCCACGGCCCTGGCCCAGCCCAACGGGGCCGTGCTGACCCTGGCCACGGCGCAGAAGCTGTTCGCCACCACCGACGTGCTGGACCGCACCATCGAGCTGGGGTCGGGTCTGGTCCTTCGGGTGACCGGGGTGATCGAAGACCCGCCCCTGAACGTCACCCACCGTCCCGAGGCGCTGATCGCGCTGGCCACGCCGCTGAAGACCATCGACCGCACGCGTGACCAGTGGGGCTGGAACTGGATCGATACCTATCTGCGGCTGGCGCCGGGGGCGGATGCGCGTAAACTGGAAGCGGCCTTGCCGGATTTCCTGCGCCGCAACAACCCCGGCGCTGTTACGGACGAGGGCAATGGCGACCGCACCATCCTGTCCCTGCAGCGCCTGCGGGAAATCCACACGGCGCCGCTGAACGCGGATGAGGGGACCAGCATGGCCGTGATTTCCGGTCTGCTGGCCCTGGCCATCGTCATCCTGGGCATTGCCGGTATCAATTTTGTGAACCTGGCCACTGCGCGGGCCACGATGCGGGCGCGGGAGGTGGCGATGCGCAAGACCCTGGGCGCCTCGCGCGGCCTGCTGGTCCTGCAATTTCTGGCGGAAAGCCTGCTGCTCACCTTCACCGCCGGGTTGATCGCAGTGGCGCTGGTCGAAATGCTGCTGCCCACGTTCCAGGATGTGATGTCCGTTGCCATCGACCCGGCCTATCGCGGTCTGGCCGGCATGGCGGTCCTTGCGGCTTGCCTGTCCTTTATCCTGGGTGTGCTGGGCGGCCTTTATCCGGCCCTGGTCCTGTCGGGCTTCCGGCCCGCCCATGTCCTGCGCGGCAACAGCAAGGGCAATGCCGGGGCGGGGCGCCTGCGCGCCATCCTGGTGGTGGCACAGTTCGCGGTGGCCATCGCCCTGACCGTGGGCACCTTGGTGGTGTTGCAGCAGACCCGCTATGCCAGTTCCCAGCAGCTGGGCTTTGACAAGGACAATGTCGTGCTGCTGCGCGGGGTGGACAACCCGGCGGTCCTGACCCGGATGCCGGCCCTGAAGCAGCGGCTGGCTGCCGATCCCGGTGTGGTGGCGGTGGCCGGGGCGCCCTGGGTGCCGTCTGATACCTCTGAAACCACCAGCACCTATCGCCGCACCGATGACGGGCAGGGCGCGGCCATCACCATCCGCACCGATCTGGTTGATTTCGGCTATTTTGAGGTGCTGGGCGCGCGGCTGCTGGCCGGCCGGACCTTTGACGAAAAATACGGCACCGACGCGCTGGCCAGCCCGCCCGAGGGGCAGGTGGTGGAAGGGCGGACCGCCGCCACGGTCCTGTCGCTGACGGCAGTGCGGCAATTGGGCTGGGGCGATGCGCAATCGGCCATCGGCCGCACCCTGCTTTATCCCAATGACGAGGGGGATGTGACCCTGCATGTCGTCGGCGTGGTTGACGATCTGCAATACCGCTCGGCCCGTGACCGCACCGTCGCCACGGTCTATCAGGCGGTGCCGGCGCAGACGGGCACACTGATGGTCCGTATCCGGCCCGGGGCTGCCCCCGCCGTGCTGAACCGGATCGACAGCATCTGGAAGGAGATCGTGCCCGATGTGCCGGTGCGCCGGCAGTTCCTGGATGAACGCATCAATCAGCTTTACGCCCTGGATGTCCGGCAGGGGCAGCTGTTCGCGGCCTTCGCGGGTCTGGCGGTCATTATCGCCTGTCTGGGTCTGTTCGGTCTGGCCAGCTTCACGGCCGAACGCCGGACGAAGGAGATCGGCATCCGCAAGGTGCTGGGCGCGTCCGTTCCCGACCTGGTCCGCCTGCTGGTCTGGCAATTCTCGCGTCCCGTGCTGATCGCCAACCTGATCGCCTGGCCGCTGGCCTGGTACGGCCTGTCGCGCTGGCTGGAGGGGTTTGCCTACCGTGTGGAACTGAACCCGCTGCTGTTCCTGGCGGCGGGTGGCGGTGCCCTTGTCATCGCCTGGGCCACGGTGGCGGGGCATGCGGCCCGCGTGGCGGTGGAAAAGCCGATCAAGGCCCTGCGCTACGAATAAGGGTCGCGGCCCGGTCCTGGTCCGCCGGGTCGTTGATGTTGAAAAACGGATCGATGCCGCCGGGTCTGGCCGGGAAGGGGACCGCAACCAGCCCATGCCGCGCCGCAAAGGCACCGACCTTGCGCAGCCCCTCTTCCATCAACGCCCGGCGCAGATCCTGGCGCAGGGCGACGGGCCACAGCGCGACCGTCGGATGCCTTTGCCCGTCCGCGCCCTGCGCCATGGCGACGCCGCCTGCCGCCCCTTGCGCCAGCACGGGCCAGAGGTCGGCCGGCAGGAACGGGGTATCGCAGGGCAGCGACAGGATATGGGTCCGGTCCGGCGCCTGTTCGGCAACCCAGTCCATGCCGGCCAGGATGCCGGCCAGCGGCCCCGGCCGGTCCGGAACCCCGTCGGCCAGGATGGGGATATCCGCCAGCCAGTCCAGCTCCCGGAACCGGGCCGGATCCTCATTCGCCGACACCACGATCCGGTCCGTCCAAAGGCGGGCGCGGTCCAGAACGTGGCGAAGGATCGGCTGATTTCCCAGATTAATCAGTCCCTTGTCGCCGCCGCCCATGCGCCGGGCCTGTCCACCGGCCAGGATGACCACCACGGGATTTTTACCACTTTTCATCGTAGATTCCCCCTGTCGTTACCTGCACCCATAATGTGTGGACCCATGACCTGTAACAAATCTGAGATGTAGGCTAAATCGGTTCTCTCTAATTTTACGGAATGCATTCATGCCTCGAATGCGTTAGGGTCATAACGCCTTCGGCGTAGCCCGTTTGGAAAATCAATTCAGCGCTTGATCTTCGCACCCAAGGGGGAACAAGGACGATGCCTAATTCCATCGATGTCTCCAAGCCGCTCGTCGCCGGCCAGACCCACGGTAGCCTGACCGTGGTTGGCACGGGTATCCGTTCCATTTCGCATTTCACCCAGGAAGCCATTGGCCATATTCGCGACGCCGACGCGGTTTTCTTCGCCGTTCCGGACGGTGTCACCGCCAGTTTTATCCGTGACCTGAATCCCGCCGCCTATAATCTTGCCCTGCATTATGGCGAGGACAAGCGTCGCCTGATCACCTATGTGCAGATGGCGGAAGTCATCCTGCGGGCGGTGCGCGAGGGCAAGCGCGTTACGGCTGTTTTCTATGGCCATCCCGGCTTCTTTGTCTCCCCGGCCCGCCGTGCGCTGAACATTGCCCGCAAGGAAGGCCACCGGACGGAAATGCTGCCCGGCATTTCTTCCACCGATTATCTGTTCGCCGACCTGCGCATCGATCCGGCCGTCAACGGCTGCCAGATCCTGGAAGCCAGCGACATGATGCTGCGCAACCGCCCGGTCGTCACCTCCAGCCATGTCGTGCTGTTGCAGGTGGGGTCATTCGGGGACAGCTTCTTTTCCGCCAAGGGCTTCAAGAACAACAAGCGCGCTATCCTGTTCGAGCACCTGATCGAGCTTTATGGTGAGAACCACCCCTCCTACCATTATGTCGGCGCTACCTTCCCCGGTCTGGACAGCCAGATCGTGCGCCGGCCGTTGAAGGCCTATCGCGATCCGGCAGTGCGCGCCTCTGTGCATCCGGCCTGCTCCTTCTACCTGCCGCCAAAGGACATTCTGCCGCTGGACAAGGATATGGCGGAAAAGCTGGGTATGGTGCCGCCGGGTGGTTTCTCCGGTGGTACTGGCGACGCCCTGCCCCAAAGTCGGACGGGCGATTACGGTCCGTTCGAAATGGACGCCATCGCCCGTATCGGGCATGAGCCGCCGGGCGGCCGGGAGCGCTCCACCTCCAAAGCGCTTTACCGCGTCCTGGCGCAGATGGCCGCCAGCCCCGACGCGACCGATGCCTATCGTCGCGACGCGAAGACCTATGTCAGCCTGTTCGCCGGTCTCACCACGGATGAGAAGGCCGCGTTGACGGCCCGCAGCGCTCCCGCGCTGCACGGCGCGGCATTGCAGATCGTCCGCAGTCCGGCACCTGTGGCGCCGAAGGTCGTCGCAGAGGTGGCGGCTGCTGAACTGCATGACGCGGAAGACCAGCATGATGCAGGCGAGTTGCATGTTCCGGCGGAGCAGCATGACGCTGGCGAACTGCATACGCCGGCGGAACTGCATGTGAGCGGGACTTGGGATTATCTGCTGTCGGCTGCGAAGGCGGATGCAGCAGAGCAGAACGATGCCACTGAGCAGAACGACGCCGGTGAGAACCACGACGCTGGTGAGAACCACGACGCCGGTGAGAACCACGACGCCGGTGAGAACCACGACGCCGGTGAGAACCACGACGCCGGTGAGAACCACGACGCCGGTG
>JAIXTS010000271.1 GCA_027483805.1 Azospirillum sp.
ATCCGGCAGCACGGCAAGGATAACGCCAAGCTGTATGCCGACCCGGACGAGAAACACCTCGTCGACATCGCCGCCGAAGTCATGGCCGGCGAGCGGGAGGATTTGGGCTGGGCCTATACAGGCTGGGCATTCACGGCCCTGCCGCACAAGCGTGTTCCCGATGATGCTGTCTGGCAGCGCGAAATGGGTCAGGTCACCCTGACCATCAGTCCGGGCCATCTGCCGGGCCGGACCCGCAGCGAACTGGTCAAGGTGGGCGTGCCGTTCGGGGCGCATGCACGGCTGGTCATGCTGTATCTGCAGACCCAGGCCATCCGGACGGGCAGCCGCGAGGTCGAGGTGGGCCGGACCATGAACGCCTTTCTGGAACGGATCGGCGTGGCGCCCGGCGGCAAGACAAGGGCTTCGGTCAGCGAGCAGCTGCGCCGCATTGCGGCATCAACGGTCATGTTCAGCTGGCAGCAGACGCCTGACAGCGCGCCGGGTTTTATGCGGCAGACCATCATCAAGGGCGGCCAGCTGGGCGTGCGCATGACCGATGATACGCAGGGCGCGCTGTGGGAAGAGCACATCGTCCTGTCGGAGGATTTCTACGACAATCTGCGCAAATACCCGATCCCGCTGCTGGAGCAGGCCATCCGGGCCATCGGGGCCAGCAGTCTGGCGCTCGATCTCTATGTCTGGCTCTGCTACCGGCTGCGCAGCCTGTCCAAGCCGACCAGCATTTCCTGGCAGGCCCTGCATGCCCAGCACGGGGCCGAATATGCACGCATCCGCGATTTCAAGCGCTTCATGATCCCGCAGCTGAAGCTGGCGCTGGCCGCCTATCCGCAGGCGCATGTGACGCTGGAGGATGACGGGTTGATGCTGTACCCGTCGGCCCCGCCGATCAGCAGGCTGGGCGGGTAGAACATAGATTTTCCTCAGTCGCCGGCGCTGCATCCGCAGCTTGGCTTTCGCGGCATGGGCCGCGCGGCGGCAGTCGCCGCCGAAGCAGCTTGCAGTTGGCGCAAGCTGCTTGATATCGGGACTCTACTCGCGCCCCCGTCAGGGATTGTGCAGATAGCTGGAAATGGCATCCGTCAGGCTTTCGGCGCGGGCCACATTATCGCGGTTGGACAGCATCATGGCCGTGACCAGCGTTTCAGCCATCAAGACCGCCGCCGCCAGACTGCTGGACAGGACCGGATGCGTGCTTTCGGCCAGAAGCACGGTGTCCGCCCGCTGGGCCAGGGGAGAAACGGGGCTGTCGGTGATGGCCACCACATAGGCTTTGCGCGATCTGGCAAAGCCCGCCAGATGCAAAGCGGCCTGGGCATAGCGGGGAAAGGCGATGGCGATCACAACATCCCCTTCGCCCAGATTCATCAGGCGGCCCGCCGCCACCTCGGTCCCGCCAAATTCCACGACATTGACCAGATTGGCGCAGAAGGGCTGCAACCCCAGGGTCAGCAGGCCCGCCACATGGGCCGACAGGCCAAAACCCATGACATAGATAGTACGCGCCGCATTCAGCCGGGCCACCAGATCCGGCAATTGGGCGCTGCCGGCCAATTGATCGGCCACCCGTGACAGATGCGCCAGTGTGGTTTCCAGCCCCTCGCTGATGGCGGCCTGGGTCGGATCGGCGCGGTCGAAACTGCTGCGCAGTTTTTCCACCGGGCGCAGCACCGTCTGCAGGGTTTCGGCCATGCCGGCCCGCAGGTCGGGATAACCCTTATACCCGACAGCGCGGGCAAACCGGCTCAAGGTGGCATTCGACACGCCGATGGCGCCGGCCAGATCCTCGATGCTCCAGGCCGTGATGCGCACGGGATTGCGCAAAAGATGTTCGGCAATGGTCCGGTTGGATGCGGTCCCGTCCGTCATCACCGCCAGCAGCCGGCGACCCAGTTCGGTATCGGCGAATGCCACCTCCGTGGACGGGGCGGACTGGTTGTGAACATCGCCCTGGCCCGGAGCGTGAAAATCAGCCTGAGAGGATTTTTTCATGGATTGATGTTATGAAAATAACGTGTCATTGTCCATTCCATCGAGCCGATCATCGCGAAACGTGCCGGAAGCCAGTTGCCATGATGCGTCTTATGTCCGTCCCCGGCGATCGTAACCGATCACCGGGCCTCAGTCGCCGGCGCCAACATCCGTTGGCTTGGCTACGCCGCACGAGCGGCGCTGCGGCAGTCGCCGCCGGTCTTATGTCTCTGACGGCGGGGTTCGCCGCAAGTCTGTTGCTTGTGACCGCACCTGCCGATGCGCAGAACGCCCGCATGCGGGTAGGGGTGGAAGGCAATTATCCGCCCTTTTCGGTGATCGGGCCGGACGGGAAATTGTCGGGTTTTGATATCGACATCGCCAATGCGCTGTGCGCGCAGATGAAGGCCGACTGCACCCTGGTGCAGCAGGAATGGGACGGGATGATCCCGGCGCTGAATACCCGTAAGTTCGACATGATCGTCGCCTCCATGACAATCACGGCGGACCGGGCAAAAATCGTCGATTTCTCCGACGTCTATTATGATGTCCCCTCCCGCTGGATCGCCAAACAGGGCGCTTTCACGGAGCCTACGCCGGACGCGCTGAAGGGCAAGACGATTATCGTCCTGCGCAACAGCCCGCGCGCCAAGCATGCCAAGGAAAGATACCCCGACAGCCGTCTGCTGCTGGTCGCCAAGGAGACGGATGTCTATCTGGAACTGCGCGCAGGGCGCGGGGATATCGCGCTGGGTTCATCGGTGATCGCCGAAGGCCTGTTCCTGAAGCGGCCGGAAGGTGCCGGGTTTGCCACCGTGGGCGAACCGCTGCGCCTGAAAGGCGACAGTGATGTCGGCATCGCCGTGCGCAAGGGCGACACGGCCCTGCGCGACCGGATCAATGCCGCCCTGAAAGCCATCAAGGAAGATGGCCGCTATCAGCAGATTGCCCAACGCTATTTCACATTTGATGTCTCGGGCGGGAATTCCTGAGGAATAGGGCGGCCGATCCGCCCTGAAACCTCCCCGCCGCTTTCACCCCTGACCTTCCCTCCCATCCCCGGCACCGCCGGGGGTGAACGCCGGTTGCATGCCCATGCTGATCGAGTATCTGCCCCTGCTGCTTGACGGATTGCTGACGACACTTTCGGTGTCGCTGGTGTCGCTTGGCATCGCCACGCTGTTCGGGCTGGCCGGTGCCCTGGCCAAGCTGTCGTCGGGGCGCGGGCAGCGGGCGGTGGCCGGGACCTATACCACGCTGATCCGTTCCATCCCCGATCTGGTGCTGATGCTGGCCCTGTTCTATGGCGGTCAGGCCCTGGTCAATGATCTGGGCCTGCATCTGGGCTGGGATTATGTCGATATCGATCCGTTCCTGGCCGGCAGCCTGACCCTGGGCTTCATCTATGGCGCCTATCTGACGGAAACCTTCCGGGGCGCCTTCCTGTCCATCCCCAAGGGGCAGGCGGAGGCGGGTCTGGCCTATGGCATGAGCGGGCCGCAGGTCCTCTGGCACATCACCCTGCCGCAGATGATCCGCCACGCCATCCCCGGCTTTGCCAATAACTGGCTGGTCATGGTCAAGGCCTCGGCCCTGGTGTCGATCATCGGCCTGGACGACATGGTCCACCGGGCCAGCCTGGCCACCGCCGCGACCGCCCAGCCCTTTACCTTCTATGCCGCCGTCGCCGGCCTTTATCTGGCCGTCACCACCCTGTCGATCCTGGGCCTGGGCCGGCTTGAAAAGCGCGTGTCGCTGGGCGTGCGCAAGGCGGTGCTGTGATGATCGATCTGCAGATCATTCAGGACAATCTGCCGTCCTTCCTGGACGGCGCGCGTGTCACCATCCTGCTGCTGCTGGCCTCGGCCGTTGCCGGCCTGAGCCTGTCGCTGCCGCTGGCGGTAGCGCGGGTGTCGGCCAGCCCCTTCCTGTCGCGGCCCGTCTTCCTGTTCACCTATGTGCTGCGCGGCACGCCGCTGCTGGTGCAGCTGTTCATGGTCTATTTCGGGTTGGCGCAGTTCGACATGGTCCGGGACAGCAGCCTGTGGCCGCTGCTGCGCGAACCCTGGTTCTGCGCCTGGATCGCCTTCACGCTGAACACCGCCGCCTATACGACCGAAATGCTGGCCGGTGCCTTGCGCGCCACGCCGGCCGGAGAGGTGGAGGCGGCGCG
>JAIXTS010000267.1 GCA_027483805.1 Azospirillum sp.
ATGAGGCCCCGGCCTTTCGGCCGGGGAAGGGTCTACCTGCGCCATTTTCGACAATGGCGGCACGTTGCTTCAATGAGGCCCCGGCCTTTCGGCCGGGGAAGGGATGTGGCCGGGCAACTGGTGCGCCGTCTGGAAACCAATCCAGCTTCAATGAGGCCCCGGCCTTTCGGCCGGGGAAGGGTCACCGCCTATGCCACCGCGCTGGCCGAACTGGCGATCATCGCTTCAATGAGGCCCCGGCCTTTCGGCCGGGGAAGGGAAGACGCCACGGGCTTCCAGACCGAGGAAACCCGATAGCTTCAATGAGGCCCCGGCCTTTCGGCCGGGGAAGGGGTGCCGTATGTCGGTCCGTCTGTCGAGGCGATGGCGGTGCTTCAATGAGGCCCCGGCCTTTCGGCCGGGGAAGGGATCCCGGACGATCTGCAGGACGCCTGTTCGCGGCTGGTCAAGCTTCAATGAGGCCCCGGCCTTTCGGCCGGGGAAGGGCTGGCGTTTTCGTGGTATTGGAGGCGCTATATGTTCGCCCGGGCTTCAATGAGGGAGGCCGATCGTGTCCCATGGCGTGGTGTAGGAGCGGCGGCATCATCGCGCTCTCCGGCTTGTCTGGCCGGTTGTCTCACGCGGCCACGGCGGGCAGCATGATGATGGGATCATCGCTGAGTGGGGCGATGGTTTCCAGTGTCATGTAGCGGGCGCGCTGCACGGTCCATTCATCGTTCTGTTCCAATAAGATAGCGCCAACGAGCCTGATGATGGCGGCCTCGTTTGGAAAGATTCCGACCACTTCGGTGCGGCGTTTGATCTCGCCATTGAGCCGTTCGATGGGGTTTGTGCTGTGGATCTTGGCCCGATGTTCGCGGGGAAAGGTCATGTAGGCCAGCACGTCATCCTCGGCCTCGTCCAGCAGGGTAGCGAGCTTGGGCACCTTGGGTCGGAGCTGGTCTGCGACCTGCCGCCATTGTGCCCTGGCCGCAGTTGCATCGTTCTGGGCAAAGGCGGTGCCGATAAAGGCCGCCACGACGCGACGGCCCTGCTTGCCGGCATGGGCCAGGACGTTTCGCATGAAATGTACGCGGCAGCGCTGCCAGGTGGCGCAGAACACCTTGGAGACGGCGGCCTTGATGCCCTCATGGGCGTCGGAGATCACCAGCTTCACGCCCTTCAGGCCGCGGCGTTTCAGCTTGCGCAGGAAATCGGTCCAGAAGGTTTCCGCCTCCGACGGGCCGATATCCATGCCCAGCACCTCGCGGCGCCCGTCATTGTTGACGGCCATGGCGATGGTCACGGCGACCGAGACCGTGCGCTTGTCCTGGCGCACCTTCACATAGGTGGCGTCGATCCAGAGATAGGGCCAATCACCCTCGATGGACCGTTCCAGGAAGGCCTTCACCCGGTCGTCAATATCGGCGCACAGCCGGCTCACCTGGCTCTTGGAGATGCCCGACATGCCCATGGCCTGCACCAGATCATCGACCGACCGGGTGGAGATGCCCTGGATGTAGGCCTCCTGGATCACCGCCGTCAGCGCCTTCTCCGCCATGCGGCGCGGCTCCAGGAACCCTGGGAAGTAGCTGCCCTTACGCAGCTTGGGGATGCGCAACTCCACCGTTCCCGCCCGCGTCTCCCAGTCCCGTTCCCGGTAGCCGTTGCGCTGAACCAGCCGATCCGCCGAGCGCTCGCCATGCCCGGCACCCGTCAGCCCCTGGACTTCCAGCTCCATCAGCCGCTGTGCTGCAAAGCCGATCATTTCCCGCAGAACATCCGCGTCAGCGCCCTTTTCCAGCATGCTGCGCAGTGCCATCATCTCGTCGGTCATCGTGGTCACCCTCGGTTGGGGTTTTGTTGTGGTGACCAGACTTTACCGAAGAACCACGATGACCGCCCGCCGTGTCAGACCCTCCGGCCGGCTACGCCGACCTCCAGGTCTGACACGGCGACAGCGCTCCTACACCACGCATTGGGACGTGATCTGATCTGTAAAAGTTTGGACCTAGCAGGGTGCGGAAAAACCATTTCGCTGCTGCGGTCGGGTTATTTTCGGCAATCTCGCGTCAATCTCTCACAAGATACCACCAGTATCTTGCTTCAACCTTTCCCAATCTTGCCGAAAATCCCCCTCCCCCGCGACGCAAAAGCCTTTTTCCGCACCCTGGTAAATCCGCCGAACACCGTCTTCAACGACACCTTGCCCGATTTCACGGCGCCACCCCTCAAAAACCCGATCAGCCAGCCTGCTTGGCCTGGGCCGGCAAGGTCATGGCGACGACGGCTGCGACGACGCAGACCAGTCCGCCAAGGGCCGTCGGCGACAGGCTTTCGGCCAGGAACAGGATGCCCAGCCCCACACCGATGGGCACGCACAGATAGGCCTGCGATGTGGTGCCGATTGATCCCAGCGTCTGCATCAGCCGGAAATAGATCGTAAACGCGATCGCGGTGGAGAAAACCGACAGGCACAGCAGCGCGCCGTTGGAGGGCATGGACGGTGCCAGGGTCCAGGGCCGGTCCACCAGAAGGCTGACCGGGATCAGCAGCACCGCCCTACTGTTGACCAATACCTGTTCCCCGACGGGGCAGGACGGTCCCAAGACATCGCATTTCGATGGCCGGACCTTCACTGGCCCCGGCAGCACGCCGAAGAATGATCTTTTCGGTTACCTCATCAGGTGTTCGACATGGCCGACGAAGCCTGTGACCAGCCTCGCCGCGATCTTGCTAACGCTGCCACTGCCGCCGACCATCCCGCCGTCATCTCCGGGACGCCTATTGACAGGTCGATCAAAGTCACATCTATTGACGGTTAATATAATAACGGCACTTGACGACCTTCCCGGGCCTTGGCTCCTGGATAGTCGCAATGACCGACCCGCCTGGGAGGGCGTCTTTCAATGAAGCCGCAACGCGACGTGCCGCTGGGGACCAAGCTGGCCTATGGCACGGTTAACCTGCCTTTGTCCTTCATCGGCTTTCCCCTGGTCATCTATGTCGCCCCTTTCTACACGGGCGAACTGGGTCTGCCGCTGGGTCTGGTCGGGTTGATGCTGTTCATCGGTCGCATCACCGATGTCATCACCGATCCCATCGTCGGAATTCTATCGGACAAGGTGCAGACCCGGTTCGGACGGCGGAAAATCTGGCTGGCCACAGGCACATTGGTCATGTGCATCGGGGTATGGCAGCTGTTCATCCCCACCCCACCCGTCAGTATCTGGTACCTGCTGCTCTGGGTGGCCGTCGTCTATCTGGGCTTCACCATGATCGCCCTGCCGCATGAGGCCTGGGGCGGGGAGCTGTCCTCCCACTATCATGAACGCACGCAGATCACGGGCACGCGCCAGACCTTCGGTCTGATCGGCCTGATCGTGGCGACCGTGGTGCCGGCCATCGTCATCGGACAGGGCGGCAGCAGCGGCGACGTGCTGCGCGCCTTGGGCCTGACCGTGCTGGCCACCCTGCCCGTGGCCGTCCTGATCGTCTGCCGGTTCGTACCGGAAAAGAAGATGGTGGTGGGTGAGGAGCATATTCCCTTCTGGCGCGGCCTGCGTCTGATGACGCGCAACGGGCCCTTCAAGCGCATCCTGATTGTGCTGTTCATCGCCGTCATCGGGGAGACGTTCCGCATCACCATCACCTATTTCTTCGCCATGCAGGTGATCGGCATTGCCAATCTGGGCACGCTCTATCTCTGGTACTTTGCGACCGGCCTCTTGGCCATTCCCGTTTGGATCGCGCTTGGCCGGCGCATCGGCAAGCATCGGGCGCTGGCCACCAGTTTCAGCATCATCATCCTGTCCAGCGTCGGCATGTATTTTCTGGGCAAGGGCGATGTCGTGCTGTTCACCATCCTGTTCTCGGTCAAGGGATTCTGCTTCGGCTCATTGCAGCTGCTACCGTCGGCCATGGTGGCCGATGTTGTGGATATCGACACGCTGCGCACGGGGCAAAAGCGGCAGGGCCTGTTCTATGCCGTGACCGGTGTCGTGCTGAAACTGGGGATGGCATTGGGTCAGGGCCTGTCGCTGAACCTGCTGCAGGTCGCGGGTTTTGATCCCGGCGGCGCTAATGGCCCGGAGGTGCTGCGCTGGCTGTCGATCTTCTATTGCGTAGCGCCCTGCTTCTTCTTCGCGGTCGCCCTCTGGCTGGTCTGGGGCTATCCGCTGACGGCAGCCCGCCATCGCCGCATCCAGGACCGGCTGAACGGCCGCGCGGCTGGAGTCACGCCGGCTTGAACTTGGCCGACAGACCCCGCAGCCCGGCCATCAGCAAGGTGACGCACATTTCCTCCGCGTCTTCCAGTGACAGGTCAGTCTCCGATACCAGCTTTCCCGCCTTCTCCGTCACCGACATCAACATGTCGGTGGCGGCGATGGCGATGGGCAGCGGCAGGCCGAACTCCTGACGCACCTGTTTGACGAAGTACCGTGTGGTCTGTTCCTGTTGCTGACGGTTG
>JAIXTS010000053.1 GCA_027483805.1 Azospirillum sp.
GCGGGGCTGTGCAGTGCCGTCTTGCCATTGAAGGAAATCGGGCCTTACATTCGTAAGATCGCATTGAGGCAGGCAGCATGAAGGTCGAAGATTTCGATATGTTCTGCACCCTGCTGAGGCAGAGGTCGGGTCTGGTTCTGACCCCCGACAAGGCCTATCTGCTGGAAAGCCGGTTGATGCCGGTGGCCCGCAAATGGAGCATGAAGGGGCTGGATGAACTGGCATCCGCCGTACGCACAAAGCGGGACGAGACGTTGCTTCGTGACATCACGGAAGCGATGACCACGAACGAATCCTCTTTTTTCCGCGATCAGAAGCCGTTTGACCAGTTCAAGGCCGTGGTGTTGCCGCACCTGTTGGCCAACCGCGCGGCGAAAAAGACGATCCGCATCTGGTCTGCCGCCTGTTCATCAGGGCAGGAAGCCTATTCCCTGGCCATGATGCTGAACGAGGAAGGGCCGAAGCTGGCGGGTTGGCGGATCGAAATCATCGGCACCGATCTTTCGGGCGAAATGGTCAACAAGGCCCGCGCCGGCCTTTATACCCAGTTCGAGGTACAGCGCGGCCTGCCCATCACCATGCTGGTGAAGTATTTCAAGCAGGTTGGCGACAAGTGGCAGTTGAATGACGATATCCGCCAGAAGGTTCAGTACAAGGAGTACAATCTTCTGACCGATCTGACCCCGCTGGGGCAGTTCGACGTCATTTTCTGTCGCAACGTCCTGATCTATTTCGACCAGCCCACCAAGGGCAAGGTCCTGGAATCCATGGCGAAACTGCTTCCGCCGGATGGCATCCTCTATCTGGGCGGGGCCGAGACGGTGCTGGGCATCACAGAAAAGTTCAAGCCCATGGAAGGCCAACGCGGACTGTATATCCTGGCCAAGTGATCAGCGGACCAGTAAATTCTGATTTTTCAGAATTTACTGGTTTCAGCACTGGGGGATAGGCCGGGCCCCGACCTATCAGCCCTGTTTATCCTGGGAGCCGTTGTCCTGCGGCCACCGTTCTATCCGCTTGCACCCGGACGGTCGGTGAAGCGATCTGGTATTCTGCCCGGACAGAGCGTTACCAGATGCGACCCCGGCTCGATCTTCATGCATCGTCTGTTGCCCCCCTTTCTGGTTCTACTGATCCTGCTGCCGTCGCTGGCGGCGGCGGAGACGGTGCGTTTTGGATTGCGCGAGGCGCCTCCCCTGGTGCAGACCATGCCCGACGGCCAGTTGCGGGGTCTTGAGTTCGAGTTGCTGACCGCCATCTTTGCCGCCGCCGACTTGCAAATCGACCCCTATCTGGGATCCAATGCCCGTCTGGCCCTGGCCGCCGGTGAAGGGGCGGTGGAGGGATTTGCCCCGGTGGTGGGCATGCCGCCGGACGGGCTGTACCTGACCGACAGCTACATTACCTATCACAATGTGGCGGTGACCCTGGCTACGCGCGGCATCAGGCTGGAACGACCTGGGGATCTACGTGGTTTGCGGGTCCTGGCTTTCCAGAGGGCCGGCAAAGTCCTGGGGCCGGAATTTGCCGACGCCATTCTGGACGCCGCCGATTACCGTGAGGAGCCTGTACAGGCGCTGCAGGCCAAGGGTTTGCTTTATGGCCGCTACGACGTGCTGATCGGTGAGAGCCGGGTCCTGATGTACAATATCAATCAGGTTCTGACCGCGGCGGGAGAGGGTGGGCGCGGCCTGCCGGTGGTGGAGCACCGGTTGTTCGCCCCCAACCACTATCGCGCCGGGTTCCGGGACCCGGTTCTGGTGGCGCGGTTCAATCAGGGGCTGAGCCGCATACGGGCCGACGGTTCCTATCAGGCGATCCTGAACCGCTACGACCCGACCCAATAGGATAAAAGCGGGGGCCTGAAAGCTTGACCGTTGGTCATTCTTTCCTGCCCCTCAATCACCGCCGGTATCAGTCTCTTTACGCCCGGTCCAGGCGCACGGCCCGCACCCGGTTGACGATGGACCAGCCGTTGGACAATTCCCCGACGGGCGCCACCGTCCAGTCCCATTCCATCTCTCCCGCCGGCAGTGCCTTACCGAACAGCGGGTCCTCCATCTCGGTGACGCGACCATCGGGATCGATCACACGCCGCTGCACATCCCCGATCAGCAGGACAGGACAGTCAAAGCCGCGAAGGTGGTCCAGATGTGCCGTGACGATGGCCCGTGCATAGGATGGCAGGTCCGTATCGGGCCAGCGTATCGTGGCCTGTCGCAAGGGTACCAACGGCAGTTGCGAGACCAGATTGGTGGAGACCACAAGGCCGATATCGCCATCGTTCAGGAAGGCATCACAGGCCGGGTCCGGGAGATCACGCTGCCCCGGGTCGGCCAGCCGGTCGGCCAAGCCGGTCAGGTCACGTTCCAGCAGCTGGATGGCCCCATGCCGGCGCGCCAGCCGCTGCGCTGCCGGCGGATGGGCCACATCCACCAGCAGCACGCGGCGGAAGCGCGCCATCAATTCTGCCATCGGCAGGTCCAGGCAAGGGCCGGAACCCAGAATGACGGCCGTCTTCCGGGTGGCCGGAACCTCTGTCATCGCGATAAGGATCTGGCGGCGGGTGGCTTCCTGGTGCGGGGCCCAGGCGGCAGCACAGCGGGCGGCACGGCCCACGCAGGCGACGGCAGCGTGACGATAGCCCAGCCGCACAAGGGCCGGCGCGCAGCGGGTACGCAGGCTGATCAAAATCTCGCGGAGCATTGCAGCAGCGGCCCGGATAAAAAAGGTCCGCCCCGGTTACCCGGAGCGGACCCGTCACATAGCACAGGCCATGGGCAGGCACGTATCCTTACTTGACGGCCGCCGTCTGAATACGCTGGCGCAGGGCATCCAGCAACGCTTCGAACTTGCCGCCATTGCTTTCGATCAGGCTGGCGAATTCCGACCGCTGCGTCACACTCATCGACACGTTTTCCACAATCACATCGATGATCTTGTGGCTGCCATCCTTCGACCGCACGCGCCAGGACACGTTCACCGGCGGCTGTCCACCGGGGCGCAGCACCTGAGAGGTGACGACGGCGTCATTTTCCCCCGATGCCTGTGCCGCGCCGACCTTGAACTTCTCGCCCGCATACTGGCTGAAGCGTTCGGCATAGATCTCCACGATCATCTGTTCAAACAGGCCCTGATATTCCTTCTTTTGCGCGTCGGTGGCGCTGTTCCAGTAACGGCCCAGCACAAAACGGCTGATCGTGTTGATGTCGAAATTCTGGTTCAGCAGGTCACGGAAAACGGCCTTCGCCTGTTCCTTGCTGACCTTCGGGTCGGCCAGGGTGGCAATGGCCCGATCGCCCAGGCTTTGCACAAAATCAGCCGAAGCCTGCGGCCCTTTGACGTTCTGCGCGACGGCGGTGGCCGGCGCCAGCACCGGCACCGTCACGGCAGCGACACCGGCCAGCATCAGCAGGGCGGCACCAGCAAGCGGCGAATGACGGTGGGGGGTCTGCTTGATCACGTCTTCAATCCTCTGTTTACTGTCATCATCATCACCGCGGTCAGGTCGCACAGCAGTGATGGGCGTCACGTCCGGACATCCAAGGCATTAACCATTCATCGCCTACATGGATAGTCGGCAATTGCGTCCGATATGCGGCGCAAAAGCCATATCGCGATGGCATTATGCTTGTGAACCGCGTTCGACGCGGGGCCGATGCGACAGTGACGCCAGGGCCGCCGCGCGCTGGACAGGGTCATGCCAGCGACAGGTAACGCGCTGAATGCAGGTCCAGCGGATTGTCGGCCCAGCCCTTCAGTTTCGGGCTGACCAGACGCCGGCTGGATTGCCGCATGACGGGGATCATCGGCATGTCCGCGATGGCGATCCTTTCCGCCACGGCCAGTTTTTCGCGGAAATCCTCCAGCGTCAGGGCCTGATCCACAGCCTCCATCGCCTGATCCATGGCGGGATTGACATAGCCTGGTCCCACGGTATTGGCGCGTGAGCGCAGCAGGTTCAGATATTCCGTGACCAGCCCCACAGCCCAGGTGATGCGCACGATGTCCGGATAGGAATGTTCCTTCATCCGGCTGACCACGATCTTGAATTCCTGGTTCGACAGGGTGGTCTTCACTCCCAGTGTCTGCTGCCACATGGCGGCCACCGCCACCGCCACTTGCCGGTTCAGTTCGTTGGTGTTGTAGAGCAGTTCCAGCGACAGGGGCTTGTCCGGACCGTATCCGGCCTTGGCAAACAGGGCCCTGGCCTTGGCGATGCGCTCCGCCGGCGGCCAGTCCGCCCAGTCGGGCCTGGGCGGGGTATAGCCGACCAGGCCCTCCGGCGTCATGGCATAGGCCGGCAGTTCACCACCCTTGGTGATCTTCTCCACGATGACCTTGCGGTCGATGGCCATCGACAGCGCCACGCACAGGTCGGGATTATTCTTCCATGGGGCCCTGGTCAGGTTGGGGATCAGGAAGAAGGTGCTGGCGCGATAGGCCAGGCGCAGACTGTCGGCCAGATTGGCGCGGGCCCAGTCAAGCTGTGTCGGCGGTACTTCCTTCGTCGCCACCAGTTCACCCGCGCGGAAGCGCTTCAGCTCTGTCTGCAGATCTTCCGTGACCTGGTAATTCACCCCCGCCACGGCCACGGACCGTGCGCCGTGATAATGCGGGTTCGCCGTCAGGGCGTAGTGGCTCTGCGGCACCGCCCCGGTCAGCATGAAGGCCCCGTTGCTGACCAGCTTTCCCGGCTGGGCAAAGGCGTCCCCATGCCCGGCCAGCGACGCGCGGTGCAGGGGCGACAGAATCCAGTAGGCCGTATAGACGGTCAGGTCGGGCTTTGGATGTTCAAGCGTCACCTTCAGCGTGCGGTCGTCCAGCGCCGCCACCCCCAGGCTGGCCGGGTCCTTGCCATGCTGCAGGATGGGCAGTGCGTTCTTGATGGGCGCGATCCATTCCGGCAGCCCCAGCAGAGTGGTGGGCGTCACGGCCCGGCGCCAGGCGAAGACGAAGTCGGCGGCGGTTACGGCGCTGCCGTCCGACCATTTGGCATCGCCGCGCAGATGGAAGGTCCAGGTCAGGCCGTCGGCGCTGGTTTCCCAGCGTTCCGCCACACCGGGCACGATGGCGCCATCGGCGGCAAAGCTGGTCAGCCCCTCCCATAATTCGATGAAAAGCTGGCCGGCGACAATGGTCGTGGATTTATGCGGGTCCAGCGTGTCCACATCCGGGCCCAGCCCGATATTCAGCACAGGCTTGCCCTGTGCCATCCCGGACGGGGCGGAGAGAAGGGGAAGGGCGGCACCGGCCGCCAGTACAGTGCGCCGTGTAATTCCACGCATGATCAAGCACTTGATCCTTTCCGTTCCTCGCTCGGTGAGACTGGACCGTTGCTGCCCGGCTGTCGAGACTCTAAAGCAGCACGTCACCCCTTTCCCGCCGCGGTGGCGCCCTTGGCCCGCCACAAAGGGGGGCAAGGATAGGGTTCAGGGCCGGAATGTGCCGGCCCGGTACGCGGGAGCGGCCTCCGGATACGGAACGGGGCCGGTTTGGGGATGAAGCGCTGGCTGGCCGTGATGGCTGCGATGGTGACCTTTGGCACGGCGTCGGCCGTTCAGGCCGGTTCCGTGACCTTGTTTTCCGAACCCTATTTCCGGGGCGATCGGATCACCATCCATGACAATGTCGATTCGTTGACGAAGCTGCCGCCCTGGAACGACCGCACCCGGTCCCTGATCGTCAATCGCGGCACCTGGGAAATCTGCAAGGACAAGCGGTATGACAGTTGCCGCACCCTGGTCGATGGCGCCCGCGTCGCCGATGTGGCGGAGGTGAAAAATCTGCGCGGCGGCGTGAGTTCGCTGCGCGAGATCGGGCGCCGGGATGAACAGTACTGGGATCGGGGCCGCGATGATTGGGGCTGGCAGCCGCCGCCCCCGCCATTGCCGCCCCCGCCGCCGCGCCGTCATGATGATGATATCATCTGGAATGGCGGGGGTGGCGGCGGCTGGTCCGGCGACCGTGTGATCAACCGGCCGCAGAATGGCTGTCAGACCCAGGTCGAACGGGCCTTTATCCAGCGCTACGGCTATCGCGGCCGAACGCAATTCGCGGGTGATGGCAGGGAAGGTACCATCTGGTGGGAAGGGGAGCCCTGGCGCTATCGCTGCGCCGGTGGTCAGACCAACATCTGGAAGTGAATTGATCCATCCCGTTGCCGGGGCCGGCCACCGTCGGGTAGGCTGGCCCCGATTTTCATCTGGGATCAGGCATCATGCATATCCGCCCCCGCCGCTCC
>JAIXTS010000036.1 GCA_027483805.1 Azospirillum sp.
CAATATGTCTATGTGATGAAGGGTGTGACCAAGGTCTATCCCGGCGGCAAGAAGGTGTTCGAGAATATCTGGCTGTCCTTCTATCCCGGCGCCAAGATCGGCGTGCTGGGTGTGAACGGCTCGGGTAAGTCGACCCTGCTGAAGATCATGGCGGGCCTCGACAAGGATTATAATGGCGAGGCCTGGGCCGCCGAGGGCGTGAAGGTCGGATACCTGCCGCAGGAACCGCAGCTGAACCCCGCCAAGAATGTCTGGGACAATGTCATGGAGGGCGTGGGCCCCACCAAGGCGCTGCTGGACCGGTTCAACGAAGTGTCGGAGGCCATGGCCGATCCCGACGCCGATTTCGATGCGCTGATGGCCGAACAGGCCGACTTGCAGGAAAAGATCGACGCGGCCGACGCCTGGGACCTGGACCGCACGGTCGAGATCGCCATGGACGCCCTGCGCTGCCCGGCGGGTGATGCCGCCGTGGACAAGCTGTCGGGCGGTGAAAGGCGCCGCGTGGCCTTGTGCAAGCTGCTGCTGTCAAAGCCTGACATGCTGCTGCTGGACGAACCGACCAACCATCTGGACGCCGAAAGCGTGGCCTGGCTGCAGCGCTTCCTGGCCGATTATGCCGGTACGGTCGTGATGGTGACCCACGATCGTTACTTCCTGGACGCCGTCACCGGCTGGATCCTGGAACTGGATCGCGGGTCGGGCATCCCCTACGAGGGCAATTATTCCGCCTGGCTGGAACAGAAGCAGAAGCGTCTGGAGCAGGAAGGCCGGGAAGAAGGCGCCAAGCAGAAGCAACTGGCCCAGGAACTGGAATGGGTGCGCGCCAGCCCCAAGGCGCGTCAGGCCAAGTCCAAGGCCCGTATCCAGGCTTACGAGGAATTGCTGGCATCGGCCAACCAGAAGGAAGCCATCGGCGAAACCCGTATCGTCATCCCCACGCCGCCGCGCCTGGGCAATCTGGTCATCGAGGCCGATCATCTGCGCAAGGGCTTTGGCGACCGTCTGCTGATCGACGATCTGTCCTTCCGCCTGCCGCCCGGCGGCATTGTTGGCATCATCGGTCCCAACGGTGCCGGTAAGACCACCCTGTTCCGCATGATCACCGGCGTTGAACAGCCTGATGGCGGCACCTTCAAGGTGGGTGAGACGGTGCAGCTTGGCTATGTCGACCAGAGCCGTGACAGCCTGGACGACAAAAAGAACGTCTGGGAGGAAATCTCCGGCGGTCTGGACGTGATCGAGCTGGGCAAGAAGTCGATGCCGTCCCGCGCCTATGTCAGCGCCTTCAACTTCCGGGGTCCTGACCAGCAGAAGAAGCTGGGCCAGCTGTCGGGTGGTGAGCGCAACCGCGTGCACCTGGCCAAGATGCTGAAATCCGGCGCCAATGTCCTGCTGCTTGACGAACCGACCAACGACCTGGACGTCGAAACACTGCGCGCCCTGGAAGAGGCGCTGACCACCTTCCCCGGCTGCGCCGTTGTCATCTCCCACGATCGCTGGTTCCTGGACCGTCTGGCCACCCATATCCTGGCGTTTGAGGGCGACAGCCAGGTGGTCTGGTTCGAAGGTAACTATGCCGATTACGAGGCCGACAAGCGCCGCCGTCTGGGTGCCGAGGCCGACCAGCCCCACCGCATCAAGTACAAGCCGCTGGAACGGTAAGCACCGTAGGTCAGGTCGGGGCGCCAGCCCCGCCCTGACAGAAACGGATTGAAAGCCTTATCTGTCAGGGCTCGCCTGCGGCTCGACCTGACCTGCGGCATAGACCGGGCCGGGGAGCGATCTCCGGCCCTTATCTTTCAATGGGTTATTCGTATGCGCCTTGTCCGCCTGATCGCCAATCTGGGGTATGGCAGCCAGAAGGACGTGAAGATGCTGCTGAAGCAAGGCCGCGTCACGCGGGCCGATGGCAGCGTTTTGTCCGATGGCGACAAGGTCGATCACGCCGATATCCGCCTCGACGGGCAGGGACTGGACCCGCCGCAGGGCTCCGTCCTGATGCTGCACAAGCCAGCGGGCTATACCTGCTCCACCAGTGATCCGGGGCGGGTGGTGTATGAACTGCTGCCGGAGCGGTTTGAATATCGCAATCCCATCATCGCGCCCGTGGGAAGGCTGGACCGGGACACGACGGGCCTGCTGCTGCTGACCGATGATGGCCAGCTGCTGCACCGCATCATCTCGCCCAAGGCAGATGTGCCCAAGGTCTATGAAGCGGCGCTGGCCCGTCCGCTGACGGGGGAGGAGGCGGGGGTTTTTGCGTCCGGCACCTTGATGCTGAAGTCGGAAAGGACCCCGCTGCTGCCCGCCACGCTGGAAGTGCTGGGCGAGACCCGCGCCCGCCTGACCATCCGGGAGGGGCGCTATCACCAGATCCGCCGCATGTTCGCGGCGGTCGGCAACCATGTGGAAACGCTGCACCGCGTCTCCATCGGCGGGCTGACGCTGGGCACTCTGGAAGAGGGTGACTGGCGGCTGCTGGACGCGGGCGAGGTCGCGTCCGTCTTTGCCACCGCTTCCTGACGGGCTTTACTGCGCGCTTTTCTCCATCGCCTTGCCGGCGCTCTTGATGCCCTTGCCCACCCCTGCAACCGTGTTGCAGGCAGACAGCAACAGGGAGGCGAGCGCCAGGGTCGTGAGGATCACGGCGCGTTTCATTGGCTTATCCATGGTTCTGGGACTATCAATTCCAGTTACTCCATTATTGCAAAAGCGTGTTGCCATGCCCAAGCCGCCAAAAGTCAAAGAGCCGAAAGTCAGAGTGGATCAGGCTTTGGTCGACCGTGGCTTGGCTGAAAGCCGGTCCAAGGCCCAGGCGCTGATTCTGGCCGGGCTGGTCTATGCCGATACGCGCCGTATCGACAAGGCCGGTGACACCGTGCCGGAAAGTCAGTTGCTGCTGGTGAAGGGCCAGGACCATCCCTGGGTCAGCCGGGGCGGGCTGAAGCTGGTGAAGGGGCTGGATAATTTCGGGATCGACCCTACGGGCTTCGTCGGCATCGATGTCGGCGCCTCCACGGGGGGCTTCACCGATGTGCTGCTGACGCGTGGGGCGGCCAAGGTCTATGCGGTGGATGTCGGCCATGGTCAGCTGGCCTGGAAAATCCGCGAGGATGAACGGGTGATGGTGCTGGAGAAGACCAACGCCCGCCACCTGAATGCGGAGATCATTCCCGACCCCGTCGATATCGTGGTCTGCGATGCCAGCTTCATCGGCCTGGAAACGGTGCTGCCCGCCGCTATGGCCCTGACCAAACCCGGCGCCCATCTGGTCGCCCTGATCAAGCCGCAGTTCGAGGTGGGCAAGGGCCGCGTCGGCAAGGGTGGCGTGGTGCGGGAGCCAGAGCTGCACCAGGAGGTCTGTGACCGTATTCAGGCCTGGCTGGCGGCCCAGCCGGGCTGGATCGTGCTGGGCGTGGTGGAAAGCCCCATCACCGGGCCGGAGGGGAATAAGGAATTCCTTATCGGTGGCCGGCGGGAAGGGTGACCGCCCCTCCGCACCTGCTGCGGGGGGGCATATGAAGGTCAACAAGTCGTGACCTTCATATCCGCGCCCTTGGCGTGGTGTTACGGGCCCGCCTATCATACTATCGGTCAAATTCTTGACCGATGGCACGGCGGCGACGGCCGCCGCGCGCCACGTAGCCAAGGACGCGGATGCGCCCACCCGGCGAATGAGGGGCAAAAAATCCTGACCATCGGTCGGGATTTTGTGCTGCCGGTATCACACGTCGGGCGTGGGCATCACCAGCACCTTGTCGATGCGGCGGCCATCCATGTCGACCACTTCGAAACGATAACCGTCATGGTCGGCATACTCGCCGGCGGTGGGGATACGGCCCAGCTTGAACAGCAGGAAGCCGGCCAGCGTGTGATAGCCGCTATCCTCGTCCCTAAGGCTTTTCAGGCCCAGATGCGCCTCCACCTCTTCCACGGCCATCATGCCGTCGATCAGCAGCGAGCCGTCGGCGCGGCGGACAATATCACTGTCTTCCCCGCCATCATCGGGCAGTTCGCCGGCAATGCCTTCCAGCACGTCGGTCATGGTGGCGATACCTTCTACGGTGCCATATTCGTCCACGACGATCGCCAACTGTTCGCCCGACTGCTTGAACAGGTCCAGCAGGCGCATCACCTCGGTCCCGTCATGGACGACCAGGGCGTCACGCACATCGGCGCGCAGATCGAAGGACCCGCCCTGTAAAAGGCGGTTAAGCAGATCCTTGGTGTGGACCACGCCGATCACGTCGTCAAAATCGCCACGGCAGACGGGGAAGCGGCTGTGTCCGGCCTCGCGGATCTCGCGCTTGATATTGTCGGGCTCGTCATCGATATCGAGCCACATGACCTCCGGACGCGGGGTCATGAGGGACCGCACGGTGCGATCGGCCAGCCGCATCACGCCTTCAATCATGCGCTTTTCGCCAGGATCGAATACGCCGCTGGCAGTGCCCTCGGCGATAAGGCTCTTGACCTCCTCTTCCGTCACCATCTGCTCGGCCTTTTCCGGCACGCGCAGCAGTTTCAGCATGGCCTCCGTGCTGGCGCCCAGCAGCCAGACAAACGGCGCCGTGGCCCGTGACAGGGACCGCATGATGGGGGCGGCAAAGCTGGCGATGGCTTCGGCATTGTTCAGCGCAATACGCTTGGGCACCAGTTCGCCGGCGATCAGTGACAGATAGGTGATGACCATGACGACAATGACAATCGACAAGGTCTCTCCATACCCGGTTACGGCAGGAATGGTTTCCAGGAACGGGGCCAGCCTTTCGGCCAGCGTGGCACCACCGACGGCGCCGTTGATGACACCGATCAGCGTGATGCCGATCTGCACCGTGGAAAGGAAGCGGGAAGGGTCCTCTTGCAGGGCCAGCGCGGTTCTCGCACCACGGCTTCCTTCATCGGCCATCTGCTGTAGTCGGATTTTCCGGGCCGAGACAACGGCCATTTCCGACATGGCGAAAAACCCGTTCAACAGGATCAGGAACAGGACCGCGGCGAGTTCGAGCGAAACCATCTTCTCGGGGTGTGTGACGCGGGCACGGAGGCGGCCCGCATGTCCATCCTACCGCATCGCACGTGAAATGCGAGCAATCATCGTCGCCTGTCACTGTTTCATAACCAAAGCCATGGCGGGTGACCGCCGTCACTTGAGCCGATCGCCGGGACGCCTACATCTGGGCCCATGACATGGTGCACCGCCGCAAAGGGCGCTGCGCACCGCAACCTCGCTTCAGGGATATTCCCAGATGAGTGACCAGAACCTGCTTTCGCCCCTGCGTCTTGGCGATATCGACCTGCCTAACCGGGTCATCATGGCGCCCATGACCCGGTCCCGCGCCGGCAAGGGCGACGTGGCCACCGCCGCGACGGCGACCTACTATGTGCAGCGCGCCAGCGCCGGCCTGCTGATCACCGAAGGCACCCAGATCACCCAGCAGGGCCAGGGTTACGCCTACACCCCGGGCATCCATTCCGCTGACCAAGTGGTGGGCTGGAAGGGCGTAACAGAGGCCGTCCATGAAGCCGGCGGCCGCATCGCGGCCCAGCTCTGGCATGTGGGACGCCTGTCGCACCGTGTGCTGCAGCCGGGTGGGGCGCTGCCGGTGGCGCCGTCGGCGATCAAGCCCGATGGTCAGGCCTTCACCCCGCAGGGCATGCTGGATTACGAGGCGCCGCGCGCGCTCGAAACAGACGAGATTGCCGGCATCGTCGCCGATTTTGCCAAGGCGGCGGAAAATGCCAAGGCGGCGGGCTTTGACGCGGTGGAACTGCATGGGGCCAATGGCTACCTGATTGACCAGTTCATCCGCAGCGGATCGAACACCCGCACCGACCGCTATGGCGGGTCGGTTGAAAATCGTAACCGCTTCATGCTGGACGTGGTGGCGGCGGTGACCGATGTGCTGGGCGGCGGCCGCGTCGGCATCCGGTTCAGCCCCAACGGCGCCTATCACAACATGTCGGACAGCAATCCCGCGGCCACCTTCGGCTATGCGGCAGAACAGCTGAACCGGTTCAACCTGGCGTTCCTGCATGTGATAGAGCCGCTGGTCGATGATCACAATATGAGCCCGCCGCCGGGCGCGACGCGGGTGGCCGGCCTGCTGCGCCGGACCTTCAAGGGCCCGTTCATCCTGAATGGCGGCATCACGCGCGCGGTAGGCGACCGGCTGATCGCGCAAGGGGCGGCCGACGCCATCGCCTTTGGCGTGCCCTATATCGCCAATCCCGACCTGGTGGAGCGGTTCCGTCGCAACGCCACCCTGGCCCAGGCGGACCGCGCCACCTTCTATGGCGGGAATGAGAAGGGATATCTGGATTATCCGGCGTTGGACGCCGCCTGATATAAGCGCCCCTAAGCTGGTATCGGGCCAGCCATAATGCGGTTCCGCCGCACCGGGTCGTTATTGACCGGGGCGGCGGAACCGGCTACCCATCCCGGCATGGCCGTCTATACCGAAGTTTCCGACGAAGATGTCCGCGCGTTCGTTGCCCAGTATGATCTGGGCGACGTGATGTCCTGCAAGGGCATCGCGGAAGGCGTGGAGAATTCCAACTTCCTGCTGGTGACCGGCAAGGGTCCTTTCATCCTCACACTTTATGAAAAGCGTGTGGACCCGGCGGACCTGCCCTTCTTCCTGGGCCTGATGGATCATCTGGCAGCGCGCGGCCTGACCTGTCCGCAGCCCGTGGCCGGTACCGATGGTGTGGCCCTGCGCAGCCTGTGCGGCCGCCCGGCGGTCATCGTCACCTTTCTGAAGGGCATGTGGCCCCGCCGCATCCAGGCCGAACATTGCGCCGGGCTGGGTGAGGGGCTGGCCCGTCTGCATCTGGCGGGGGACGGTTTTAATCTGACCCGCCGCAATGCCCTGTCGGTCGCCGGCTGGCGCCCTCTGTTCGAGGCCTCGCGCTGGCGCGCCGATGAGGTGAAGCCGGGTCTGGCCGACGCGCTGGCCGGCGAGCTGGATTTCCTGGAGGCCAGCTGGCCCATGGATCTGCCCGCCGGCATTATCCATGCCGACCTGTTTCCCGATAATGTGTTCTTCAGTGACGGGGCGCTGTCGGGCCTGATCGATTTCTATTTTGCCTGCAATGACCTGTTCGCCTATGACGTGGCCATCTGTCTGAATGCCTGGTGCTTTGAGGCGGACGGCGCCTTCAATGTCACCAAGGCGCGGCTGCTGCTGGCCAGTTACGACCGGGTGCGCCCCCTGTCCGCGGCAGAACGGGAAGCCTTGCCGATCCTGGCGCGCGGCAGCGCCATCCGGTTCCTGCTGACCCGTCTGTATGACTGGCTGAACACGCCGCCGGGCGCCATGGTGAAGCGCAAGGACCCGCTGGAATATCTGCATAAGCTGCGCTTTCACCAGCAGATTCGCCATATCGCCGATTACGGGTTGGACCGGTCGTGAGCGATCCGGCCGCTGCGGGCGGGAATGTGGTTGACGCCTTTACCGACGGCGCCTGTTCGGGCAATCCCGGTCCCGGCGGCTGGGGCGTGCTGTTGCGCTGGAACGGCACCGAAAAGGAACTGAAGGGCGGGGAGCCCGACACAACCAACAACCGCATGGAATTGCTGGCGGCCATCAACGCGCTGGAGGCCCTGAAACGCTCCGTGCCGATCCGGCTGCATACTGACAGCCAATATGTGAAGAATGGCATCACCACCTGGATTCACGGCTGGAAGAAGAATGGCTGGAAAACCGCTTCAAAGGATCCGGTGAAAAACGAGGATCTGTGGCGTCGCCTGGATGATCTGGTGGCCCGCCATACGGTGGAATTTCACTGGGTCAAGGGCCATGCCGGCCATGTGGAGAATGAGCGCGCCGACCAGTTGGCCCGCGAAGGCCTGCGTGAGGCCCGCGAGCGCAGCTGAGCGTATGTCACATTTGCGTCAAGCGTGGGTCAGGACGGGGCGGAACGTATACGAAATCGCTGGATCGGCTTTTGCGTTTGGGCGCCACTGCCTGTATAAATATGAGGTTGGCAAACCAAACAGGGTTCGCGACCGGTGCAGAATATTCTGCGCATCCTGGGGCAGACCTCCTACGAACAGCGGCGGCGTGAATTCACCGTCGATGGGAAGCGTGTGAGCGCCTGTGTCAGCCAGGAATGCTGGGAAGCGCTGGAGGATATCAGCATCCAGGAAGGGGTCAGCCTGGAAACCCTGATCGCCGGTGTGGCCCGCCGCTGTGGTCGGCGCAGCCTGTCGCTGGAACTGGATCTGTTCGCCATCTCCTACTATCAGATCGCCAGCCTGCCCGCCGGTGGTTTGCGTGACGTCGAGCCGGCCAATCTCTTGCCCTGCTGACGGCCTCTGACGCCCCCATTGCCGCGTGAAGTGCAGTCCCGTACAACGGGCCGAAATGCCCGATGCCGGAGAGCGATCCCCCATGTCCGCCCCCCACCGCCTGATCGATGTTGATGCGCTGACCCTGGACGAAGCCGCTGCCGACCATGCGGCCCTGGTAGCGGAGATCGGGCATCACCGGGCGCTTTATTACAGCAAGGACGCGCCGGCGCTGTCGGACGCTGATTATGACCGGCTGGAACACAGGCTGGCCGCGATTGAGGCACGCTTCCCCGACCTGATGACGCCCGACAGCCCGACGCAGACGGTGGGGGCAGCCCCATCCTCAGGCTTCGGCAAGGTGAAGCATGCCGTGCCTATGCTGTCGCTGTCGAACGCGTTTGAGGATACGGATGTCACCGACTTTGTTGGCCGTATCCGCCGCTTCCTGAACCTGTCCGACGACATACTCGTCGATTTTGTGGCTGAGCCCAAGATTGACGGCCTGTCCCTGTCCCTGCGCTATGAGAAGGGGCGGCTGGTCCAGGCCGCGACGCGTGGCGACGGGGCAGAGGGGGAGGATGTGACGGCCAATGTCCGCACCATCCGTGACATTCCACACAACCTCAAACACCCGTTCCCCGATCTTGTGGAGGTGCGGGGCGAGGTCTATATGACCCGCGCCGATTTTATGGAGCTGAACCGGGCGCAGACGGAGAAGGGCGACAAGGTCTTCGCCAACCCGCGCAACGCCGCCGCCGGTTCGCTGCGCCAGCTGGACAGTTCCATCACCGCCGGCCGGCCCCTGCGCTTCTTCGCCTATGCCTGGGGCGCCCTGTCGGAACCTTTGGGCACGACACAATGGGAAAGCCGGCAACAGTTGGAGGACTTCGGCTTTACCCTGTCACAGCCTTCGAAACGGTGTACCGGGGCCGACGAACTGCTGGCCTATTATCAGGATATCGGCCGGCAGCGGGCCGACCTGCCTTTTGATATTGACGGGGTGGTCTATAAGGTCGACAGCTTGGCGCTGCAGGAACGTCTGGGCTTTATTTCCCGGTCCCCGCGCTGGGCGACGGCGCATAAATATCCGGCCGAACAGGCGACCACGCGCCTGAACGCCATCAGCATCCAAGTGGGGCGCACCGGTGCCCTGACGCCCGTGGCGGAACTGGAGCCGGTGAATGTCGGCGGTGTGGTGGTCAGCCGCGCCACCCTGCACAACAAGGACGAGATTGAGCGCAAGGATGTCCGCGTCGGCGATCTGGTGATCGTCCAGCGCGCGGGCGACGTGATCCCGCAGATCGTGGGCTTCGTGCCGGAGCCGAGCCGCGAACGCCCCGCCCCCTATGCCTTCCCGGATTGCTGCCCCGAGTGCGGCTCCATGGCGGTGCGGGAGGAGGGGGAGGTGGTCACCCGCTGCACCGGCGGCCTGATCTGCCCCGCCCAGGCGGTGGAGCGGCTGCGCCATTTCGTGTCACGCAACGCGTTTGATATCGAAGGGCTGGGGATCGAGCGTATCCAGCTGTTCTTTGAACAGGGCCGCATCAAGCAGCCGGCCGATATATTCACACTGGAACGTGAAGAGGAGAAGCGGCTGGACCGGTTGGTCAGCATGACCGGTTTCGGCAAGAAATCTGTGGAGAAGCTTTTTGCCGCCATTGAGGCGCGGCGCTCCATCGCGCTGGACCGCTTCATCTTCGCCCTGGGCATCCGTCAGATCGGCGAGGCGACGGCCAAGCTGCTGGCCAGGGCCTACCGCACGGCGGAGAACTGGCGCGACCGCATGATCGCCGCCGCTGCCGAGCGGGCCGAGAAGCGGGAAGAGAAGAAGCCGGAACTGGTGGGGGAAGCCTATGCCGAACTGTGCGCCATCGAACAGATCGGCATGAGTGTGGCCGACGATCTGACCGATTTTTTCCGCGAACAGCATAATCTGGACGCGCTGGCGGCCCTGCTGGCCCAGGTGAAGCCGGAGGAATATGTGCCGCCGGCGGCGGCCACCACCTCTCCCGTCGCCGGCAAGACGGTGGTGTTCACCGGCACCCTGGTCACCATGGGCCGGTCGGAAGCCAAGGCCAAGGCGGAAGCGCTGGGCGCCAAGGTGGCCGGATCGGTCAGCGGCAAGACCGATTATGTGATTGTCGGCGCCGATGCCGGGTCAAAGGCGGCCAAGGCGCAGGAACTGGGCGTGACAATCCTGTCGGAAGAGGAATGGGCGGCCCTGATCGCAGTTTAGTCAGGGCGGGCCAGCATGCCCCAAGCATGCCGCCGCATCATCCCTGAAATCGCCTTAATGGCGGCGCATCTCCTTGTCGGGTGGGTGGCCGGGCCCTATCCTGGCCACCAATCCCTGAAATCGCCGTTGCCGGACCTGCCCCTGTGAGCACGCTGAACGCCCCGAAACGTTTCCAACCTGCCGCCCCGGCCCGGCGGGGTCCCTCCGGCGCGCCGCCGGGGGGCAATGGCGGAAACGGCGGCGGCAATCCGCCCAAGGAGCCGGGCAAGGAAAAGGCGTCGCGCCAGCCGAAGCCTCGCAAGAGCTGGGGCCAGCGCATCCTGTCCGGCGTTATCGTCACCGCCATCTGGGGGGTGATCGTGGTGGCGGGCACTGTTGCCTATGTCGCCCATGACATGCCCAGCATTTCTGAAGTGGCAACGGCCACCCGCCGCCCGGCCATCACCCTGGTGGCGTTGGACGGGTCGGAGTTTCAGCGGCTGGGCGATTTGCGGGGGGAGACGCTGGATGTCAGTGAGTTGCCCAAGCATTTTGTCCAGGCGCTGGTGGCAACAGAGGACCGGCGGTTTTTCAGCCATTTCGGGGTCGATCCTGTCGGCATCGCCCGTGCCGCCTACGCCAATTACCGCGCAGGGCGGACGGTGCAGGGCGGTTCCACCCTGACCCAGCAGCTGGCCAAGAACCTGTTCCTGACGCCCGACCAGAATTTCAAGCGCAAGGCGCAGGAAGCGTTACTGGCGGTACAGCTGGAGGCGACATACAGCAAGGAACAGATCCTCACCGCCTACCTGAACCGTGTCTATCTGGGCGCTGGCACCTTTGGTGTGGATGCCGCTGCGCGCACCTATTTCAACAAATCGGCGCGTGACCTCAATTTGCGCGAGTCGGCGATCATTGTCGGCCTGTTGAAGGCGCCCTCACGCTATGCCCCCACGGCCAGCCTGAACCGCGCGACCCAGCGCATGGGCGTGGTTCTGCGCGCCATGCTGGACGAGGGCTATATCAATCAGGTGCAGTTTGATGCTGCCATGGCCGTGCCGCCGGCGCCGGCCCGCAAGGCCACCGAAGACGGCGACGGACGCTATTTTGCGGCCTGGGTGGCCGACCAGTTGCCGGCCTTTGTCGGCGCCGACCATGGCGATCTGGTCGTCTACACCACCTTTGACCCCGGTTTGCAACGGCAGGCCGAACAGCGGGTGACGGAGATGCTGCGCGGGCCGGGTGCCGAGGCCAAGGTCACACAGGCGGCCGCATTGGTGATGACGCCGGAGGGCGCCATCCGCGCCATGATCGGCGGCCGCGATTATTCCAGCAGCGAGTTCAACCGCGCTACCCAGGCCCTGCGCCAGCCCGGTTCCGCCTTCAAGCCCATCGTGTATCTGACTGCGCTGCAGGAAGGGTGGAACGAGTATGGCACGATCCTGGACGCCCCCTACCGCAAGGCCAAATGGAACCCCGGCAATTATGACGGCAAATTCCGGGGCGAAGTCACGCTGCATGACGCGCTGGCCCATTCGCTGAACACTGCCACCATCCGGCTGGCGGAAGCGGTTGGCATCGACAATGTGCGGCATACGGCCAAACGCCTGGGTCTGACCACGCCCATGCGCCGCGATCTGTCGCTGGCGCTGGGCACGTCGGAGGTCACTTTGGTGGACCTGACCGGTGCCTATGCCACCTTGGCCAATGGTGGGGAAGCGGTGATCCCCTATGGCATTCTGGAAATCCGCGACATGGATGGTGGCATTCTCTATCAGCGCCAGGGTTCATCTGCCGGCTTTGCCGTGGCGGCCCCGCATGTGGAGGCGATGAACCGTCTGCTGGCCGGTCCCGTCACCTATGGCACCGGCAAGGCGGCCATGCTGGACCGGCCCACGGTGGGCAAGACGGGCACGACCCAGGATTACAAGGATGCCTGGTTCATGGGCTATACCGCCGACCTGGTGGGCGGCGTCTGGCTGGGCAATGATGATGGCTCCCTGATGAAAAAGGTGACCGGCGGCGGTCTGCCGGCCAAGCTGTGGCACGCCATCATGGTTGATGCGCACCAGGGACTGCCGCCCCGCGACCTGCCGGGCCTGGGTGGGTCGGCACCGGATATGGATATGTTGGCGGCACCGGTGGCGGCCGACCCCACCGCAGAACTGCCCGCCGATGGCACCGTGGTGCAGACGGCGGAAGGGGCGCCGCCCCCGCCGGAACAGCCGGCACCCCGCGACGGTGGCGATCCCATCGGTGATCTGCTGCGCCGCCTTACCGGTCGGTGATGTTTCCGACAGGTTTTTCGCTGGCCGCCAATCCGCCATAGGTCGGACCTTCAGCAAATTGGTGTCAGAACTCATTGGCACGGGCACCAGTGGTGGATTTCGCCACTGATTGGCGATGGGCGCTATCACGCGGTGCCGGTGGGGTGGAGGGCATCAGGAGGAATGGCGGAAATCTGCCATTTTCAGGGGGTGTGCAGCACTTGGCACGCCCTTTGCTTTTATGTTGGCATGGCTGAAACGGCCACCGACATTCGAACCTGATGGAGCCCAAAATGACCACGATGACCTACTTCGCCAAGCGCGCCGCCCGCACCAACAAGATCACCGGCGACCTGAACATCTCCAGCCTGACCGAGATGGTGCCGGCCCTGGTCGTCGCCGTGGTCATGGTCCTGATGCTGAACGTGCTGGTCTGATCAACGCCCCTTCCTCTCACCCGCCTGTCCCACCTGTTTCAGAAGGAGCCCCGAAATGGGCCTGATCGACCGCCTCGGTGATGTCATCAATGCCAATCTGGCCAGCTTGCTGGACCGGTCGGCCGACCCGGAGCAGACGCTGAACCAGGCGATCCGGGAGATGGAAGACACTCTGTCCGAAGTGCGCTGCGGTACCGTGCGCATGATCGCGGAAAAGAAGGAACTGGCCGCCAACTGGCGTGCGGCCGAGTTCGAGATGCTGGAATGGGAACGCAAGGCCGAGATCGCGCTGGCCCATAACCGCGAGGATCTGGCCCGCGCCGCCCTGGGTGCCAAGGAAGAAATCCGCCGCGCCGCCGCCCCGGCGGAAGCCGAGATCAAGGCCCTGGAAACGGCCATCGCCCGGATGACGGAGGATGCCCGCGCCCTGGAGGACAAGCTGGCCGAGGCGCATGCCCGCCGCCGGAGCCTTGCGACGCGCTACCGCGGTGCGGTCGACCGGCTGCGGGCCCGGACCAGCCTTTATGATGGCCGCCTGGACGAAGCGCTGGCCCGGTCCCGCGAGTTGGAACGTGAGATCGACCATGTGGAGGCCGCTGGCGACGCCCTGTCCATGGGCCGGCCCCGTACATTGAAGGACGAGTTCGCGACGCTTGAGGCCAAGGGCCGCGTCGAGGATGAGTTGGTCGCGCTGAAGAAGCGCGTGGCCGAGCGCGGGTCCGCCGTGTGACCTGACTTGACTTGCACCTTACCCCTGGCGCCCGCCAATATGACCGACCAAGGCGACGGGGTTCCGCCAAACAGATGGAACGATGGAGAGAAACGTGAGCCGCTATAACCGTCACTTCGACCGCTTCACCAGCCGCTTCCAGGGTGGCAAGCTCTATAAGGACCGGACCAACGGCATCCTGTTCGGCGTCTGCGCCGGGGTTGCCGAATGGTTGGGGATCAGCCGCCTGTGGGTGCGCATCGCCGCCGTCCTGTCGATGATCTTCCTGGGTGGCACCCCGATCCTGGCCTACTTTGTGGCGGCCCTGGTCCTGTCCAACCGTCCCGTGGGTGGCCGTTATGACCGGCATGACCGCTATGCCCGCGCCTTCGGCGAGGATTACCGCGAGTGGCGCCGCTGAGCCAGCGGCGCCCGCTTCGGGGCAAGGAACAGGCGGGCCCGGGGGGACCCGCCTGTTTCATTTTTGGGATTTTTCCGCCCAGAGCCATGAAACATGAGTCTGGGTATTTGCACTTTCCCTCAGCGCCAGGCGGGCGCGTCCACGCCCTTGGCCTGGCAGCGACTATGTGGCGCGCAGTGACCGTCGGTGCTATTCCGCCGCCCGTGCGGCTTCCCGCTTAGGCACATCCTTCTTGAAGGCGATGGTGACGGTGGCCAGGTGGATGCCGAACTTGCTCATGGTGGCGCGGTTCAGCAGCACACCGTCTGGCATCAGGAACATCCAGTCATCAAAGCGCACCTTGGTCCGGCTGCCATCCATTTTCAGGTTGAAGTCATAGACCATGTTGAAGGCATTGCCCGAGACCCGGCCCTTGGCGGGGCCGATGGCATCGGCGGTGGTGCCCGTCCAGTCGTTGGGGGTGGGGCCGTTACGGGTCAGACGCCAGATGCGCTGCTCCAGCTCCCCGTCATTCCAGACAAAATCCTCGGTCAGGATCAGGACCTTGCCGTCCCACTCCCCCTTGATATCGACCGTGAAGGTACGGCGGACATTGCCAAACCGGTCCTCTACGATGCCATAGGCACGGGTTTGACCCTGGAAATACTCTTCCAGCGCCAAGGTGGGTTTTTCGTTGGCGAATTGTTCGGGTTTCATGTTGGTACACCCGGATAGGGCCAGACAGAGACCGGCCAGGATGAACAGGCGGCGGAACATGGCGCACTCCGCGTCAGGTTTCGGGGGAAAAGGGTCAGGTGCGGACGGCGATGCGGGCGCGCAGGGCGGCCTGGGTGGCGGCATCGATAGGCCAGCGCCAGAGCAGGGCGATGGCCACGATCTTGAACAGGACGGGGACCAGGGCATACAGGATCAGTAACGCCGTCTGCCCCGCCGGTGTTCCACCTGTGATCGCGTCGAAGCCGAACAGCCCCGCCACGGTCAGGCCAAGGGCCGCCAGCGCCGTGGCAAGCTTGGTCGCCAGACCCCAGAAGGCGAAGTACAGGCCCGCCCGCGCCCGCCCGGTGCGGGCCGTATCCATATCCACGACATCCGCCTGCATGGCGGATGGCAGGATCAGATCGGCGCCCAGCGACAGGCCGGTCATCACGCAGACGATCAGAAACGCCGTAAAGTCTCCCGGTCCCAGCAGTGGCACGGTCAGGAACCAGGCGATATTCCAGATCATCGCCCAACGCCAGACGACATGCTTGCCGTATTTTCCGCTCAACCATAACCACAGCGGCACCGCCAGAAGACCGGATGCGAAGTAGGAAAGCAGCAGCAGGCCGGCACGTTCCCCCTCATTCAGCATATGCTGAACAAAGAACAGGAAAAGTTGTGCAGGCAGGCCGTTTGCTATGCCGTTAATGAGGTAGGCCGCGATCAGTTTCCGGAAAGCCCCATTGGCAAAAATCACCTTCATGCCACGCCGGAATTTCAAGGGAGGCTTGGATGGCACCCTGTATTCAGGAACGGCAACCAGGGCGATTACTGTAAAGAGGGGCAGCAGCAGCAGGATGCACAGGGCCAGCAGGCGCAGGGCATCCCGTTCCTGGCCCGCGGCCCCCACCCCGGCGGCGAACGGCAGGGACAAGGCCAGGACGGTGCCGATGATGGTGGCGCCTTCACGAAAGCCGGCAATGCGCGTGCGCTGATGATAGTCGCCCGACAGTTCGGCGCCCCAGGCCGTCAGCGGCACGATCATCATGGTCCAGCCCAGGAACAGGGCAAAGGACCAGCAGAGAAGATAGGCCGGCCCCACCCCGTCGCCCGGCACCATCAGGAACCAGAGCGACAGCAGCGTCACCGGCAGGCCGGCGGCAATCCAGGGTTTGCGCCGGCCGAACCGCGTAACCGTGCGGTCGGACAGCACACCGACCAGCGGATCGGTCACCCCGTCCCACAGTCGAGCCAGCAGCAGGATGATGCCGATGCTGGCCAGCGGCAGCCCCGCCTGCGCATAGGCCGACGGCAGGAACACATAGACGGGGAGCACAAGGGCCGCCAGCGGCAGCGCCGGCAGGGCGTAAGCGATCAACTGGGTCAGGGGCGGCAGCATCAGCCGCGCTCAAGCCTTGGAGATGCCGACATGCACCACATCAATTGTGCCCACCTTGAAGCCTGCCTCGCAGTACCAGAGATACTGTTCCCACATACGCTTGAATCGGCTGTCGAAACCATCCTTCAGGTCTGGCCATGCCGCCTGGAAGGTCCCCTGCCATTCGCGCAGGGTCCGGGCATAGTGAAGGCCGTAGCTTTGCGTGCTGTCGAAGTGAAGGCCCGCTGCTTCCACTTCCGCTTTCAGGCGGGTGGGGCTGGGCAGCATGCCGCCGGGGAAGATATAGCGCTGGATATAGTCGGCCCCTTTGCGGTAGCCCTCGAAATGATCCTCACCGATGGTGATGATCTGCAGGGCCGCCTTGCCGCCGGGCTTCAGCCGGTCGTGTAGGGCGGTGAAGTAGGTGGGCCAATAGCGCTCGCCCACCGCCTCGAACATCTCGATGCTGGCGATGCGGTCGAACTGTTCCCGGATGTCGCGGTAATCCTGCAGGCGGATATCGACAAGGTGGGACAGGCCGGCGCGTTCCATGCGGGCCACGGCATAGTCATGCTGCGCCTGGGAGATGGTCACCCCTGTCACCCGTGCGCCCACTACCTTCGCCGCATATTCCGCGAACCCGCCCCAGCCGCAGCCGATTTCCAGCACATGCTGGCCGGGCTGCAGGTCCATGCGGGCGGCGATGGCGGCATATTTGCGCTGCTGCGCCTCGTACAGCGCTTCCGGCTGTTCCAGGTCGCCATAGACGGCCGCCGAATAGGTCATGGAAGGGTCCAGCCAGCGTTCGTAAAAGCTGTTACCCAGATCGTAATGATAGGCGATGTTGCGCTTTGATCCCGACTTGCTGTTCGGCTTGGCGGCATGCATCAGGAAATTCAGCGCCCGGACCCAGGCCTTGCCATTCATGGCCCGGTCCAGTTCCGCCTCGTTCAGCAGCGCCATCTCGAACAGGGCGGGCACGTCCGGGCTGGTCCAATCGCCATCCAGATAGCTTTCGCAGAAACCCAGCTTGCCGCCCAGCAGCATGCGCCGGGCCAGACGGTCGTTGCGGACATAAAGCACGCCGTGCGGGCCGGCTTCTGCCCCATCGAACCGGTGGCTGCGTCCGTCCGGCAGCACGATGGTCAGCGACCCGACCCGGATGGACGGGGCCAGGGATATCAGCAGCCGCATCATGCGCGACGGGTGATAATGGATTACCCTCTGGCCAAGGCCGATGCGTTGGCTTTCGGTCTGTTCGGTCATGGTTCCACCATTGTTTGGCCGGTGGTTGAAATGGAGCGGGCGGGTCGTTCGGCAAGCGTCTGAAATCGCACCGGCGGTTCGGGACGGCGATGGAATCGTGCCCCCTTGCGCCAGAGCTTCCATGCTTCCCAATGGATGCCGGCGATCACCTTCAGGGTGACCAGCGGATGGCGGGCGATGGCGGCCCAAAGGCTGCCTGTGGTCAGCGGCCGGCGCTCACCCGTCTGGGTCGCCACCAGCAATTCCCCCTGATCGTCGCCGTAATGGATGTCGATTCCGATGCTGTCGCCGGGCAGCGACAGGCGGAAGCGATAGCCACCTTCGATGTCAAAGAAGGGGGAGACGTGGAATTCCTTGGTGTGGGCGTGGTCCAGCAGACCATCCGGCGTGGGGATGACATAGCAATGCTGGTCGCCGAAGGTGTTCTTCACCTCATAGACCACACCGCGCAAGGCCCCATCCGGCCCGAAGCCATAAAAGATGGACAGCGGATTGAACCCATAGCCCAGCACGCGCGGAAAGCAGAAGAGCAGGATAGGCCCGCCTTCCAGATGCACACCCCTTTCCGCCAACTGCCCCTCCACCCAGGGGCGCAGCGGCGAACCGTCGCGCCGTCCATGGTCCCGGTCCTGGAAGGACAGCAGGCCGGCGCGGTTATGGGTCAAGGGTGCGGGCAGGTCGTGCAGCCGGTCAATATTGAGCAGCAGCGACCAGACACGATAGGTGAAGGCATGCCGGAAGGGCCGGTACCGGGCATGGAAGACCCGGCAATGGTAGAGTGCATGCGCTTGGCCATCCTCTCCCGCCATGCCGGTCACTCCGCCGCTGCCTTGAAGGGCTTCAACGGCCGGGCATGGCGGCCGGCGGGCGACATGTCGGTGACGCTCCAGGGCCGTTTGGCACCCAGCGCTTCTGCCACCGCCAGACCCGCTGACAGCCCGTCCTCATGGAAGCCATAGCCCAGATAGGCGCCGCAGAACCAGGTGCGCCGTACACCTTGAATACGGGCCATCTCCCCTTGCGCGCGGATGGCGGCGGCGTCGAACATCGGGTGATCGTAGATGAATTCCTTGATCTTATATTCCGGTCGCGGCGGCTGGATCGGATTGAGGGTGACGAACAGCGGATTCGCCTCGTCGATGCCTTGCAATTCGTTCATCCAGTAGGTGACGGCCACGCTGGCATTGCGGTCCCGCGTGCCGTTGGCCAGATAATTCCAGGCCGACCAGGCCTTGGGCCGCTTCGGCATCAAGGCCGGATCGCGGTGCAGGTGCGCCCGGTTCAACTGATAGCGGAAGGAGCCGAGGATACGCTTCTCTTCCTCGTCAGCGTCGGTCAGCATCGACAGGGCCTGGTCGGCATGGGCGCCGATGATCACCTGATCGAACTGGCTTTCCTGACCCTCGGTATCGCGCAGGATGACGCCCGCCGGGGTGCGGCGCATGGCGATGATCGCGCGGTCGGTATGGATGCGCCCCGCCAGGGTGGCCGCCAGGGCACGGACATAGGAACGGCTGCCGCCCGTGACCGTGAACCATTGTGGCCGGTTCTTGATCTTCAGCAGGCCATGGTTCTGGAAGAACCGCACGAAGCTGTGCGCCGGGAAGGCCAACATCTCCGAAATGGTTGATGACCAGATGGCCGCCCCCATGGGCAGCAGATGATCATAGATGAACCGGTGGCCATAACGGCCGGCATCCAGATACTCGCCAAGCGTCATGTTGATGCCGCTCGGATCGCGCAGCAGCTTTGGCGCCTCGCGGTAGAAGCGCACGATATCGCGCAGCATCAGGTGGTAGGTCGGAGACAGCAGGTTCCGCTTCTGCGCAAACATGCCCGCCAGATTGCTGCCCGAATATTCCAGCCGCCCCCGGTCCAGGCTGACGGCGAAGCTCATGGTACAGGGCATGGAGGGCACGCCCAGATGCGCGAACAGGGCGATCAGATTCGGGTAGGTCGCCTCGTTGAACACGATGAACCCGGTATCGACGGGGATGGTTTCTCCGTTCTTGCCGGTCACTTCCACCGTGTTGGAGTGGCCGCCCAGATAATCATTCTGTTCGAACAAGGTGACGTCATGGCCGTGGCGGTTCAACAGCCAGGCGGCGCTGAGACCCGAAATGCCGGCACCGATTACCGCGATCTTCATAGGGATACCCTTCCTTCAGGCCGGCTGTACCGGATCGCCGCCACGGATCGTGGCAAAGGCATCCAGCGCGCGCTGCCGGCCCAGCGCATGATCAATGATGGGAGCAGGATAGTCACGGCCAAGTGTGATCCCGGCCCCACGAAGCACCATGGGCGGTGCTGTCCACGGGGCATGGACATACTTGTCCGGCATATGTTTCAGTTCGGGGACCCAGTGGCGGACATATCGTCCGTCAGGATCGAATTTCTGCCCCTGCAGAACCGGATTGAACACCCGGAAATAGGGGGCGGCGTCGGCCCCACAGCCTCCGATCCATTGCCAGCCCGCAGCATTGTTGGCCAGATCGGCATCGACCAGCGTGTCCCAGAACCAGTCCTCACCCGCCTGCCAGGGCAGCAGCAAATGTTTGACCAGCAGGGAACCCACGATCATCCGCACACGATTATGCATCCAGCCTGTGGCCCAGAGATGTCGCATTCCGGCATCGACAATGGGATAGCCTGTCTGTCCGCGTTGCCACGCCGCCAGCGCCTTGTCATCGTTGACCCAGGGGAAGCTTTCGAATGACGGGGACAGGGGTCGTTCGGGCAGGGTGGGGAAATGGTAGAGCAGCGAATGGCAGAATTCGCGCCACCCGAGTTCCCGCAGGAAACTGTCCAACTGGGTCTTCAACCCATCGCCGCCGGCCGCACCCGCCACCCGGGCAGCGTGCCAGACCTGTCGGGGGGAAATCTCCCCAAAATGCAGATGCGGCGACAGGCGGGAGGTGCCGTCGATGCCCGGCACGTCGCGTCCGGCAGCATAGGTGACGGCGCCGTGGGCCAGGAAATGTGTCAGCCGTGCGGCGGCCGCCGCCTCACCCACTCCCTGACCATCGGCCCAGGTGCGGCGGAACCCGGCGGCCCAGTCCGGCCTGGTGGGAAGCAGCGTCCAATCGGACAGGGCATCGCCATCGGGCTGCGTCCGGCAGGGTGTAAGCCGGCCCGGCGCGGGCAGCGGTTGGTCGGGCGCGGTGACAGAAAGGGCCGTCCGCCAGTAGGGGGTAAACACCTTGTAGGGCGTTCCCTGGCCGGTAAGCACCTCCCACGGCTCGTTCAGCAGGGCGGCGTTGAAGCTGCTGGCCTTGACCCGGCCCTTCAACACCGCCTTCAGCCGCGAATCGCGTTCGATGGCAAAGGGCTCGTAGCAGCGATTCCAGACCACCTCCGCCGCCCCCATTTTTTCGGCCAGATCGCCGATCACCGCATCGCCTGGCCCGCGCAGCAGCAGCAGAGGGGCACCCCGTGCGCGCAGGCTGGCGGACAGGTGCGTCAGGCTGTGATGCAACCACCAGCGTGTGGCTCCGCCGGCCTTCCAGGTGCCGGGCGTGACATCGTCCAGCACGAAGACCGGCAAGACCGGCCGGCCGCTCTGCGCTGCATAGTGCAGGGCCGGGTTATCGGCAAGGCGCAAGTCCTGGCGGAACCAGACAATGATGGGTTGGGGATCAGTCATCGCGACAGAGGTGCCCGGACTATGAACATCAGGTTTTTCTGATGGTACGTCGGTCGGTCGGATTTGGATCACCGAGGCGGCTATCCCAATGCGCGGAAAATTTTTTCACCATACGATTGACGTCTCCCATTGTGGTCCTAACTGCTTTTGTGATGGCGGCATTTTCCCCCTCCCCCAGAGCAGCCTGCCATCCTTTATGAGGCCCCCGGATGCTTTTCCCCAAGGTGTCCGGGGGTTTCTATTAAGTCCCCGGCCGCAGCGACACGAGTTCCCGCCGGGTCGCCGCATCGGCGGACAGGCGGGTGCAGGGCAGGGGAAACAAGCGCCCTGTGCCCAGCATCCAGGCCTGGAAGGGCCGGCGGAACAGACCGGCGATGGCAGGGTCGAGCACATTCAGCCCACCCGTGTAGGCCCCAAAGGCGGGCAGGATCATCCGCAGCCCATCCCCCGCGAAGCAGCGGGCACTGATCCGTTTGCCGCGGACCATTGCGGTCGCCTTGGGATGATAATGGCCGGATATTTCCCCGGCCGCTGCCGCCGGTTCCTTCACCGCCTCATGCCGCAGGACCAGCGGACCCTCGCGCAGTTCCTCTGCCACGACGCTGCCGCCCCAAGTGGGCGGTGGGGCCGGGTCATGGTTGCCCGCGATCCAGACCCAGTCATGGGCAGCGGTCAGCGCCGCGATGCGCCGCCCGTCGGCATCCGACACGCGCGCGGCGGCGTCGCGGTCATGGAAACTGTCCCCTAAGCAGATGACGCGGCTGGGGCGCCACTGACAGCACAATTCCTCCAGCCGCGACAGGGTGGCCGCCGTGTCATAGGGTGGCAGGAACTGTCCCATCCGGGCAAAGGCCGATCCTTTCTCCAGATGCAGATCGGCCACCAGCAGCCAGCCGCGCGTGGGCCAGAACAGGGCCCCGGCGGGATCGGCCTTCAAGGTGGCGCCATTCAGCAGGATATCCATGGCGTGACCGTTCCGGTCAGTCCAGGGTGACCGACCCGTCCTCGGCCAGGGGCCAGAACGGATTGAAGGCGATTTCCCAGTAATGGCCGTCGGGATCGGCATAGATGCCTGAATAGCCACCCCAGAACTGATCTGCCGGTGCGCGCACCAGTCGCCCGCCCTGGGTCAGCGCGAACGAGACCAGCCGGTCCACCTCCGCCTTGCCGCGCACATTATGGGCCAGCATGCTGGGGCCATGCGTCACCGTGCCGGCATCGCCCGCGATTTCCTTTTCATAGCTGTCTGCCGACAGCAGGCCCAAACCCATGCCGCCCATCTGGAAAAAGGCAAAGGCGGGCTGGCTGCCGGCGGCGGCTTTCCAGCCCAGCCCCTCATAGAAGGCCCGTGACCGCGCCACATCGGCGACGCGCAGGGTGACCAGGGTGATGCGCTGTTCCATGAAGCGGTTCCTCGGGCGGGCGTGACCCCGCGCATTGACCCACACCGGTCGGAAAACCGCAAGGGCGGCGGTGGATAGACGGTACCGCTTACCCCAGCCATATGGGGTCGGCGGGGTGACAAGTACCAGCCATTGAATTCCGATCGCCATTGGTAAGTCGTGCCGACAATGCGGTACCTGCGAATTCGGTGCTGTTTATTGCCCCTTTCAAGGAATTGAAACTTTCTCTACAATAATTCGGTTGGGTACTGTCTGGGGCTTCTTGTGCTGAACGGCATCATAGAGCTGGTCCGGTTCGCGGTGGTTACGTTTTTGACGGCTGTTGCCGCCAACGTGATCGTGTCGCTGGTCGCCTATGTCTGGTGCAAGATCATCCGGGTACAGGGGCATGAGATGGAATTGCGGGCGCGGCTGGCCCGCTATGCCCGCATCGCCACCGGACTGTCCAACCGGGTGGAGGCGCGCAAGAATACGGCTGCTGGTGCAGCCACCCACCTGTTCGCTGCGCAGCGTCATGAAAAGCAGCTGAAAGGCCGGATACGGGAGTTGGAGAAATGCCCCCACCGTTTTGTGCGCATGATCGGCGCGGAGCAGTTCCCCAACAAGCCGTATGAGTTTCTGGTGATCAACAGTTCGGTTTCCCACCAGGTCAAGCGTGGGGAACGCCATCCCTTCTATGACAGCAGCTGGGCGCAACCATGCCCGGTGCATGTCTGGGCCCGCGGCCCGGAGGAGGCGAAGGCCGAATTTGAACGAGTCTATCCCAAGGCATCCGGCTTCAAGGCTGTCTATGCGCAGCCGCTGACGGGGGCCGCGGCACCCAAGGAAGGCAGCGAAGGGGACGGCGTCGAAACCGTCGACCCGGAAATGGAGCCGGTATGAGCGGCTTTTCCATGGCCTTGATGCTGATGATTGTGTTCCTGTCGGTGAAACCCACCGTCATCAAGGCGAACCGCAGCCTGAAGGAAGCCCGCAGGGCCATGATCGAACTGCGCCGCCGGCAGCACGCGCTCAGTTCCAAGATCCGGTCCGTGGCCCGTGAGAGCCTGGGGCAGCGGCTGACCGCCGGTCAGGATGATCATGAAGCGTTTGAGCTGCAGTCACGCACAGATCACCTGCAGCGTACGATTGAGCAGCTGGAGGCGGAGGACCGGCGCGTCCTGGTCATGGATGAACGGCGCGGCCTGTCGGAAACCGGCTGGATCATCTGTGTCCGTCGCCGTCCCGACGCTGCATCCCCGCTGGAGCCCAGCAACATCACCCGGCTGTGGGATGAGGGTCGATACGTGTTCTTCTTCGCGTCCGACATTCCGCGCGTCCGCCGCAAGGTGCAGCTGCGCTTTTCGGAAGAGAATGGCTATAGCATCGTCGATGTGAAGCCACATGAGGGCGACCTGTCCGACCCGCCGGCCCTAGGCGCCCATAATCCCGACAAACAAAAACAAAGCGCCTGACGTCCCGGCCCAGGATCGCACCGACCTCAGGATTCATTGACCACGGTATGGATTCCGTTGGCCAGTATCTTTGAACGATAGTGCGGCGACGACTGCCGCCGCGCGGCGCGAGCCGCGTAGCCAAGGGCGTGAATGCGCCCGCCAGGCGACTTCGTGATGCAGGTATGACAAGGTATCAGGCCGTGACGTCGATGAGGTACCCCCGATAGGGCACCGGCTGCACCGGCTGCAATGTGACTGGCGGCACCGGGGGTAGGCTGCGATCAGGCAGGCGTGAAGCCGGCGCCGGTTGCGGCGGTGGTGGGGCCGGCGCAGGATCGGCCGACCGACGACCCGGCGCGCCCTCCGGGGATGGAGGGGAGGGGGCGGTATAGCTCCCGGTACTGCCGTTTGAGATGCCGTTGATGGCCATGACCGCGCATTCTGGATCAACCGGCACGCATCATAGCGCGCAAGAGCCGCACAAAGAAATGCGCTTTGGGCTGCGGGGTGCCGTGGCCAATGCGATGATAGCAGGGCTTGGCCAGCAGTCGATGATGCCGAAAAATGCACCAGAAGCTGCCGTCGATGCAGGCAGCCGGACTGAGACCGGGAATGCGCGGAGCACAAAAAAGAGCGGCCGGAAAACCCGAGGGTTTCCGGCCGAGTTGAACAGGGAGGCTTCACGTCTGGGAGACGCTGGGTCAAGGACCCAACCCCGACCGGGTAAATCGGGGCGAAACATCACTGCTGCGGCGCAGCAGTGATGGCCCAAGATTTAAGCATCCCGGCCGATTATACCAGGGGTGAAGCCAAGCCTGAGTTATGCGTTTTGCGCATGGCTTGTGGGGAAGGTCTCGGCGACCTTCTTGACCAGGAAGTCGCGGAACACGGCGATGCGCTTGGAATGGCGCAGTTCCTCGGCATAGACGAAATAGGCGTCGATGCGCGGACCGCTGACTTCCGGCAGAACCCGGACGATATCCGGCTGGTTATCGACGACATAGTCGGGCAGCGAGGCGATGCCCAGACCGGACTGAACGGCGCGGAACATGGCGTACAGGCTGTTGACGCGCAGGGCCGTGTGGCGTTCGCCGCCCGGTGGGTCGCCGACATGCAGGGCCCAGTTAATGTTCGTCACGGGGGCCCGCGCCTCGTTCGGATAGGCGATCAGGTCATGCTGGTCCAGTTCGGCCACCGACTGCGGGGTGCCGCGCTTTTCCAGATAGGATTTATGGGCGTACAGATGCACGCGCACGGTCATCAGATGGCGCTGGATCAGGTCCGGCTGGCGCGGGGCCGACAGGCGGATGGCGATATCCGCCTCACGCATCGACAGGTCCAGCTCGTTATCGTCAAGCAACAGGGTCAGCTGCACATCCGGGTACAGGGACAGGAAATCCTTCACCCGCGGCGTCAGCCAGGTGGAGCCGAGCGCGATGGTGGTGGTGACCTTCAGCGGGCCTTTCGGATGCTCTTTCGATTCGGAGAGCATGGCCTCCGTCATCGAGAGCTTGGCGAACACCTCCCGCGCGGTGCGGTAAAGCAGCTCGCCCTGTTCCGTCAGGATCAGCCCGCGCGCATGGCGATGAAACAG
>JAIXTS010000191.1 GCA_027483805.1 Azospirillum sp.
ATCAGGACAAGCTTCGTCATCTCCCACATTCCCTTATGCATGGCCCCGACGGCGGGGGCGTTATCAATGCCGGCCTGCGTCCTACCATATGGCACCACCCGGACCAAGGTCTGTTCCAGCGGGAACGGACGCGCTGCGGGGCGCTGCACCCGAAAGCAAAACGGCGGCCACTGGGGCCGCCGCTTCGTTCGCTCTTCTGAAATCAATCCGCCGGGCCGATATGCCCGTCGCGGATCATCACTTCGGCGATCTGCACGGCGTTCAGCGCCGCACCCTTGCGCAGATTATCGGCCACGACCCACAGGTTCAGGCCATTTTCCACGGTGCTATCCTCGCGGATGCGGCTGATGAAGACATTGTCCTCGCCGGCGATTTCCACCGGCGTGACATAGCCCTCGTCCTGACGGTGATCGACGACGGAGATGCCGGGGAAGGCGCGCAGCGCGCGGCGGGCCTCGTCGGCGGTGATCGGGTTCTCGAACTCAATATTCACCGATTCCGAATGGCCGATGAATACCGGCACGCGCACGGCGGTGGCGGTCACCTTGATGGCGGGGTCGAGGATCTTCTTGGTCTCCACGACCATCTTCCATTCTTCCTTCGTCATGCCGTCATCCATGAAGACATCGATATGCGGAATGACGTTGAAGGCGATCTGCTTGGTGAATTTCTTCTTTTCCACCGGATCGTTGACATAGATGGCGCGGGTCTGGGTGAACAGCTCGTCCATCGCCTCCTTGCCGCCGCCCGACACCGACTGATAGGTGGAAACAACCACGCGGCGGATCTTGGCCAGGTCGTGCAGCGGCTTCAGCGCCATCACCATCTGAATGGTGGAGCAGTTGGGATTGGCGATAATGCCCTTCTTGCGCCAGCCGGCCAGATGGTGCGGGTTCACCTCCGGCACGACCAGCGGCACATCCGGGTCCATGCGGAAATGGCTGGTGTTATCGATGACGCAGGCACCGGCGGCGGCGGCGCGCGGCGCGAACTGGGCCGAGATCTTGGCGCCGGGCGAGGACAGCACGAAGTCGGTGCCGGCGAAGTCGAACTTGGCCAGATCCTGGACCTTCAGGACCTGATCCTCGCCGAACGAGACCTGCTGTCCGACCGACCGTTCCGACGCCAGGGCAACGACCTCCGACACGGGGAAATTCCGGTCTGCCAGCGTCTGCAGCATCTCCCGGCCGACATTGCCCGTGGCGCCAACGACAGCGACCTTGTAACCCATTTTCCCGGCCCTCGATTTCATGGTGACAAAACGGGGCGGCGGCGCAACATCCGGCACCTTGACAAGCCCCGAGGAACGCTTTGACTTATGCGCTGGGCGTCCCCTTGGCAAGAAAATGACATAAGCGCCCATGTGGCGGGAGGATTGCAGCCATGGCACAGCGTGAATATCAGACGTTCCAGGCCTTCTGGCCCTTCTATCTGCGCGAACATTCCAAGAAGCTGACACGCGGCTTCCACTATGTGGGCAGCGCCATCGCTTTGGGTTTCCTGGCGGTATTCGGCGCCACCCTGGACCCGCTCTGGCTGATCGGCATGCCCTTGTCGGGCTATTTCTTTGCATGGCTCAGTCATGCCCTGGTGGAACATAACAAGCCCGCCACCTTCACCTATCCGCTCTGGTCGCTGATCGCCGATTACCGGATGTTTTTTCTGTTCGTGGCAGGTCGTTTAGGGCCAGAATTGCGCCGGGCGGGGATTGATGGTTAATTCCCCGGACCAGCCAAGTGCTTGAGGAAAATCTCGGTGCCCACGATCCAGGAGATTATCGCCCAGTCCATCAAGGACGCGGACAAGTCCTTCTTCAACGAGGACTATATGAAACAGGCGAAATCCGTGGTCGAGGGTTTGCGCAAATCGGGGCTGGAGGTGGTGCCCGTGAAGCCGCCGGAAGAACTGGTCACCTACGCATCGGAAAATATCCCGCTGGGCCGGCTGCGCCCGACAGATTTTATCCGCACCATGTATTCCACCATGGTGGCCAACGCCCGCAAGTTTGTCAGCTGACGGCAATGCGCCTGTGCGACGGGCGGCCCGGCGACAGGCGGGCATGATAGCGGTATCGTGCGACAAAACGAAAAGCTGTGGATATGACCTTTGGTCGGCCATACTTTGGTGTGCAAGCGGGGAAAGCTCTGGCATAGTGAGAATAGGGCTTTCCGGTCCTGAACCCTATCAATGTTGGGAAGGCAGTGCGGTTTGACAGCGGAGGCAGCGCAACAGGCGGAACCGGCTTGGCGACGCCCCTCGATGGAGGAGCTGCTGGAAGCTTTGCGCCGTCACACCAAGCTGATGGAAGGCCGTATCGGCGGTCAGCGTGCCATCTTTGTCCTGTGTGACCTGCGTGCCGTCAACCTCTCCAATATGGATCTGCGCAGTGCGGAGCTGACCGGGTCGCGCTTCGATCAGGCACAGATGGTCAAGACCCGGCTGACGGGGGCCAATCTGTTCGCCGCCGATATGCGTCTGGCCAACCTGCAGCAGGCTGATCTTTCCAAATCGGATATGCGCGGCATTACCATGCGCGGCGCGGACCTGACCAAGGCCAGGCTGCGCGATAGCGACGTGCGGGAGGCGGTGCTGGCCGTCTATCGCGGCGGCAAGCCCCTGCCCCAGGCCTTTGACGGGCGCGTGCCCAACCTGGCCGCCGTCATCGCCGCCCATGCCGATTTCTCCGGCTCCAAGATGAACGGGGCCATCACGCTGAAGGCCGATTTTACCGATGCCAATCTGCGCCATGTCGACCTGCGTGGTGCCGATCTGCGTGGGGCGAACTTCAAGGGCGCGATGCTGGATGGCGCCAACCTTCAGGGCGCACAATTGCAGGAGGCGGACTTCGCCGGCGCCGTGCTTACCGACGCCATCCTGCGCGACGCGCTGGCGGAGGGGGCGAATTTCCGGGGCGCCATCCTGGATGCGCACGCCATGTCCGATCTGAAACGGACGGGGGCGCTGCTGCCCGGCACCATGGACGGGACAGAGCCGGTGGAGGTGCTGCTGGCCGCCCACGCCGAATGGGTGATGAGCGCGGGGCGCAACGGCAAACGCGCCGATTTCAGTGGCCGGGATCTGATGGGCCAGGATTTGCGCGGGCGCAACATGACGGCGGCAAAAATGCCCTATGCGCTGGCCCGCCGATCCTTGTGGACCAATGCCTGTCTGGTCATGGCCGATCTGGAATGCACCGATCTGCGGGACACCCATATGGGCAGCGCCGATATGCGCGGCGCCAATCTGGAACGGGCCCATCTGGGCGGGGCCTTTCTGCAGGGGGTCAACCTGACCCCGCTGGTCAGTGCCGACATGCCCGACCGTCGCTGGCCCACCCGCCTGTCAGGCGCCCGGTTGCAGGGTGCGGACCTGCGCAATGCCGACCTGCGCGGCGCCGTTGCCAAGGGTACCGATTTCACCGGTGCCGACCTGCGCGGGGCAAAACTGGACGGCGCCCAATTGGACGGCGCCAATTTTGCCCAGGCCCGGCACGACTGACGTCGGGCCTTTCATCCACCCTGTCATTCACCTGTCCTGCGACAAGGATACCCGGTTTCGCCACTTGACCCGCGCCGCCCTCTGCGCCTATCAGAAGTTACGTTATAACATTATTAAAAAGGTTTGGCGATGCGCAGACACATGTCCCGGGTCTGGCTGGCGGCGGCACTGATGGGCGGCATGGTGACCGCTTCGCCGGTCCTGGCCCAGCAGGCTCCCCTGCCAGACAGCTCCGCCCATGACCGGGTGGAAGAGATCATCGTTACCGCCTCACCCATCGGCGCCAGGCGGTTCGATATCCTGCAAGGCACCTCAAGCCTGTCCGGTGAGGCCCTGGACCGTGTCCAGTCCACGACCCTGGGTGAGGCGCTGGACAAGCTGCCGGGCCTGGCCCAGACGGGTTTTGGTGCCGGTGCGTCGCGGCCCATCATCCGCGGCCAGGGTGGTGACCGTATCCGCATCCTGTCGGGCGGTATCGGCAGCATCGACGCCAGCACCACCAGCCCCGATCATGCCCCGGCCCTCGACCTTGCCACGGCCAAGCGGGTAGAGGTCGTGCGCGGCCCCGCCACCCTGCTGTACGGCAACAATGCCGTGGGCGGCGTCATCAATGTCCTGGACGGCCGCATCCCGATTGCCCAGCCCAAGGATGGCGTGGATGGCTTTGCCCGTATCGGCATTGGCACCAATGCCAATGAACGATCGCTGGCATCGGGCGTCGACGCCCGCCTGAACGGCCCCTTCATCCTGCATCTGGACGGGTTCTACCGCCAGACGGACGACTATAAGACCCCGGGTTTCCTGGAATCCAAGATCCTGCGCGAGGAAGAGGATCATGAACACGAGGAGGAGGAAGAGGCCAAGGGCCGCGTCGACAACAGCGACCTGACCCAGAAGGGCGCCACCGGTGGACTGTCCTATCTGGCGGACTGGGGTTTCTTCGGCGTGTCGGCCAGCCGGTTTGACAGCAATTATGGCATCTCCGCCGGCCATTCCCATGAGGAACACCACGAGCACGAGCATGAGGAAGGCGAGGAGCATGGCGAGGAAGGCCCCGTCCGCATCGATCTGGGCCAGACCCGCCTGGATCTGATGGGTGAGGTGAACCAGCCCTACGGCATCTTCGAGACGACAAAGGTGCGGTTCGGCTGGGCCGACTATAAACATACCGAACTGGAGGGTGGGGCCCCTGGCACGCAGTTCCTGAACAAGGGCTGGGAAGGCCGCGTGGAGATGGTGCAGCGCACCATCGGCAATCTCTCAGGTGCGGTCGGGGTCCAGGCCAGCAGCCGTGATTTCCAGGCCATCGGCGAGGAAGCCTTTGTGCCGCCCAGCGACACCGACCAGATGGGTGTCTTCACCCTGCAGCGCCTGGACCTGTCGCCCTTCGCGCTGGAAGGCGGCGTGCGGCTTGAGCGTCAGACGGTGCAAGCCTCCAGCGCCGATTTCGATCGCGACTTCACCACCCTCTCCCTCTCCGCCGGCGCCTCGCGCCAGCTGGGTGATGGCTGGATGACCGGCATCAGCCTGTCGCGCACCGAACGCGCGCCGAATGCCGAGGAGTTGCTGTCCGACGGCGCGCATCTGGCCACCAGCACCTATGAACGGGGCGACGGCACGTTGGGCAAGGAAACCGGCCTGGGCGTGGAAGCGACCCTGAAAAAGACGGGCGGCCCTGTGTCCGGCACCGTCAACCTGTTCCTGACCGACTATGACAAATACATCTACGAACGCCTGACAGGAGCGGAGGAGGATGACCTGCCGGTGGCGCAGTTCTCCGCCACCGATGCCCGCTTCTGGGGGTTCGAGGTAGAGGCGGAAACCACCCTGCTGCGCAATGATCAGGTAACGGTCACGCTGGATGGTGGGGTCGATTATGTCCGCGCCACCGACCGCGACAACAATACACCCCTGCCCCGCATCCCCGCCTTGTCGGCGCGGGCCGGTCTGGGCTTTGAACTGGCCAGCGTCGCCGCCCGGTTCGAAGGGGTGTGGACCGACAAGCAGAAGCGCACCGCCGCCCTTGAGTTGCCGACCGACAGTTCCATGGTGTTCAACGCCTCGATGGACTGGCACCCATTTCCGGACCAGGACATCACAATGCTGCTGGAACTGCGCAACCTGACGAATGAGGAGGTGCGCCTGGCCACTTCCTTCCTGAAGGATGTCCTGCCCCAGCCGGGCCGTGACGTCCGCGTATCGCTGCGGGCAGGGTTCTGAGGATCCCGGCGCAGGTCAGGTCGAGGCGTGCGCCTTGCCCTGACCTGCCGCAGACGCGCAGACCTGCTCTCCTGCGGTGTCCCCTTAAGACAGCCCCACCGTCAGGTCACAGGCATTCGACCCGATCCCCCGGTTGAAGAAGCGGATGACCATGCCGCCGGCGTCCCGTACCGTCAGCACCTGATTCTGACCCGGTCCCAGCGACAGCTGGCGGCCGGTCGCGGCCAGCGTGCTTTCGGTGATGGAATATTCCAGGGTGCAGCGTTTATTGCCGTTATTCACAAAGGTGACGTCGCCCGGGCCGGGGATCTTGAACTCAAAGCTTTTGCCGACCGTGAAATCCACCTTTCCCTGACAGGGATTGTCCTTCTGCACCTCACAGCCATATTCGCCCTGCGGCGGCCGCTGGGCGACAGGCTGGGCGGGGGCCGCGGGCACGGACAGCAGGCCCGTGATCAGGGCAAGGCTGGCAATCGACAGGCGTGACATCCGTTTGACGCTCCTTGGGGCTACGGCATGCAATCAATAGACCGGCCGGAAACACCCGGCAAGCCTGACCCTCCACGGCCATCAGTTGACACGGCTGGCGCTGAAAAAGCGGGACGGGTGCACCAGTTGGTCCTGGGCGGCAATGATCTGCAATTCCCGCTGCCCGGCATCGCGCGTAGCCTTGAACACCGCATAGATGGCCGACGCCGCGTGCGACAGGGCCAGCTGACCATCGCCGGTTTCCAGAAATTTGGCCAGGAACAGGGCCGCCACGCAATCGCCCGCCCCATTGGGCAGGGGCGACAGGTCCAGGCGTGGCGTGGCCACCAGAAAGGCGCCGTCCGGCCCGTCCAGCAGCATTTCGATCCGGTCATCCGGCGCATCGGCGCGCGTCAGGCTGGTGACCATCACCCAGCGCGGGCCCAGCTTTCGCGCGGCCCGCGTGGCCGACAGCGCCGACGACAGGTCGCTGACCCTGTGGCCCGTCAGATATTCCAGCTCGAACTGGTTGGGCGTGATGATGTCGGCCTGCGGTACGGCACGGTCGCGGAAAAATTCCGGAATGCCGGGCCGCACGAAAAAGCCGCGCCCCACATCGCCCATGACGGGATCGCAGCAATAAAGCGCGTGGCCATTGCCCTGTTTGACCCGCCCCACGGCCGACAGCACCACATCGCCCAGCGTTGCGTCGCCCATATAGCCGGTCAGCACCGCATGCACGCCATCCAGGGCGCCGCGTGCCTCCACACCTTTCAGCACATCGGCAATATGGTCGGGCGGCAGCACCATGCCGGTCCAGGCACCATAGCCGGTATGGTTGGAGAACTGCACCGTATTGACGGCGATCGCGTCGAAACCCAGCCGTTCCAGCGGGAATACTGCGGCCCTGTTGCCGACATGGCCAAAGGCGACATGAGACTGGATGGTCAGGATGGTCCGCACTGCTTCACCCTTTCACTGCTGGCTCATTCTTGCTACGCCCGCATGCGACAGAGCTTCAATGGCAAAAGCGTGACGGGGGCACTGTGCGGCGCGTCACTGTGCCCCAAGCCTGTTCATCGTCAGTTAGCGGTCCCACCCTCGCCCATCCGGGCCATTCCATCCGAGAAGAGAGCGTCCCATGCGCAGTCTGCGTGATGCCAAGATCAAGACCCGTGTGCTGATCGGTTTCGGGGTGCTTCTGGTGCTGCTCGTTGTTCTGACGGGCGTCGGCGTGCAGAAGGTCAGCCTGATCGACCGCAGCCTCACCCAGATCAACGATGTGAACAGCGTGAAGCAACGCCACGCGATCAATTTCCGTGGCTCCGTCCATGACCGGGCCATTGCCCTGCGTGATGTGGTGCTGGTCGATCCCACAAAGATCGATCTGGTCGTCGCCGATATCCGCAAGCTGGAATCGGCTTATGCCGTTTCGGCCAAGGCAATGGACGAGATGTTCGCCGCCCGCCAGGACATCCTGCCGGAGGAACGGCAGATGCTGAACGCGATCAAGGAGATTGAGGCCAAGACCCTGCCCGGCATCAACAAGGTCATCGACCTGCGCAAGGAGGGCAAGGATGCCGAGGCGCAGGAATTGCTGCTGTCCACGGTGCGCCTGGACCTGGGCGAATGGCTGGTCCGCATCAATCGTTTCATCGACAAGCAGGAACGCGACAATGGCCTCATCGGGGATGAGACGCGGGCCCAGGCCCGCGACTTCTCCGAACTGATGCTGGTCGTCTGCGCCATCTGTCTGGTGCTGGGTGTCGGGATAGCCTGGTGGACGGTCGGCTCGCTGGCCCCGCTGCGCCGCCTGACCGATGCGATGCTGCGTCTGGCCAATGGCGACCTGTCCACAGAAATCCCGGCCAAAGAGGCCGCCAATGAGGTGGGGGAAATCACCAGCGCGGTCCAGGTGTTCAAGCATAACGCCATCGAAGCCGATCGTCTGCGCCGTGAACAGGCCGCGGCCGAGGAACGGTCCAAACAGGCCCGTCAGGCCGAGATGCAGGCCCTGGCCCGCCGATTCGAGGATCAGGTGAGCGCCGTCGTCTCCGCTGTCAGCGCCTCGTCGACCCAGGTGCGGCAGTCGGCGGAACTGCTGTTGACCACGGCGGAAAGTGCCGAGGAACGGGTGGACACGGTGGAAAGCTCCTCCATCCAGGCCACCGACAATGTGCAGGCCGTGGCCACGGCCGCCGGGCAACTGGCCAGCTCTATCCAGGAGATCGCCCGCCAGATCGAGGAAAGCGCCGACCGCACGCGTCGGGCCGCCGAACAGGCGGCGCACACCAACAGCATCGTCGATGGCCTGTCCGCCAAGGCTAACCGGATCGGGGAGGTGCTGGGCCTGATCAGCGATATTGCCAGCCAGACCAACCTTCTGGCGCTGAATGCCACCATCGAAGCAGCCCGCGCGGGTGAGGCGGGCAAGGGCTTCGCCGTTGTCGCGTCGGAGGTGAAGTCACTGGCCAGCCAGACGGCCCGCGCCACCGATGACATCGCCCAGCGCATCACCGAGATTCAGTCGGCGACCGGCGAAGCGGTGAAGGCGATCAAGGAGATCGGCACGACGGTGGGACAGGTGAACCGCATCGCGACCGCCATCGCCTCTGCCGTGGAAGAGCAGAACGCCGCCACGACCGAAATCGCCCGCAGCGCCCGCCAGGCCTCGGACGGGGTGGAGACGGTGACCATGGCGGTGGTCGATGTGCGGGAGGGCACGGCCCGGACGGGGGCGGAATCAAAACAGCTGCTGATGGCGTCGGCCGAACTGACCGAGCATGCCGGCAGCCTGCGCAATCAGGTCGACCATTTCCTGGCATCGGTCCGCACCGGCACGTAACAATCCTGGCGCGGGGTGGCGCGGGCGCCTACTCCACCCCGAACAGGCCCAGCTGCCACCGCATCTCGGCCTCGTTCATCGGGTAATCCACCCCGTGGCGGGCATTCAGAAGCTTGGTGGGCGGCAGGCCGGATTTCAGCTGCAGCAACCGGGCGCAGCGCATGGACAGGCCCGCCCGCCAGGCCAGCGCCGTGATGGCGCGGGCGCTCTGTGTGTCGATGATCCGCTGCACCAGATCCGGCGGCAGATCGGCGCGCAGCGCCAGCGCCTCACGCACAAACGGCTTGTCACCCCAGGACAGTGCGTCCCACAGGGCGGCCTCGTCCAGCTTGCCTTCTGCTTTCAGCCGGGCCGCCTTCACGTCGGGCGGCTCGCGTTTCACATAATCGCGTGCCCAGTCCAGCCGGCGCTGTGTGACTTCCACCACCTCCTGCCGATCCTGCTTGTCAAAGCCCTGGCCGGCCAGTTCGCCCCGGATACTGTCCTCCACGATGCGGGCCAGTTTGCCCAGCAGGGAGGGCGGCAGCAGCGGCTTGGCCGCGGTCTGCGACATGTCGATGGCTGCCAGCGGCCGTTCCACCAGCTGGTTCATGGTGCGGTCTGACAGGGCGGCACCAGGATTGGCCAGAAGACTGGCCGTCGCCACGGGGTCGCCTGCGGCTGCCACCGCCTCCGCCACGGGGGCGGAGACATGGTCCCGCCGGGCAATGGCTTCCAGCACCCAGGGCACGGGCTGGGCGGCAATGATGGAAACCAGTTCCTCATCCGACAGGTTGACACAGCCGCGCAGGATCGGTTCCGCCACTTCCCGCGCCACGTCCCGGGCCAGTTGTGCGATCAGGCCGGGTGGGGCCGATGCCACATCGCGCAAGGCGCCCGCCAGCGCGGCCCGCACCCGCACCACCTGGTCGGCGGCCAGCATGGTCAGGGCATGGTGGGCCAGGTCGCGGATGGCGGCGTGTTCGGCCCCGGTCAGGTGCGGCAGGGCGCGGGCCAGCTTGCGCGACAGCAGCACACGGACATCGGTGTCCAGGTCGCGGGCCAGACGCGGCGCCGCCTGCACCGGCGTTTCACTGCGGAAGGCCACGGCGCGGCGGACCAGCGCATCATCATCATCGGCCAGATAATAGAGCAGTTCCGGCGGCGTTTCCGGACGCAGGGCCAGTTCCGCCCGTTGTGCCGGGTTGCGGCTGACCGCCAGTTCCTTGGCCCGCTCATAGGCCTCGGCCGGCAACGCTGTATCGGGCCGATCTTTCATCACGGATGGGGGCTGGGCGGGTCGGTCACAGGCATGAAACCACGATCCCCTATCCGCGACCGGCTTTCAACTCGCTTCCGCAAGGGCACGACAGGAAAGCCGCAACATTCCCCTGTTAGTTTGCCCGACGTGCAAGGCCACAGGATGGATGGAGAGACGATGACGCGCCGTGCCGGCTTGCCCCTTCTGGTCATCCTCGCCCTGCTGGGAGCAGCCGCCAGCGCGGCTGAACCGGTCCGTCTGCGCGCCGACGCCTGGTGCCCCTATAATTGCGAGCCGTCGGCGGAAAGGCCCGGCTACATGGTGGAGATCATGCAGAAAATCTTCACCGATGAGGGGGGCGTGGATTACCAGCTTCTGCCCTGGACCCGCGCGGTGGAGGAGGCGCGGAACGCCCGCATCGACGCTGTTGCCGGCGCTACCATGGCGGACGCGGACGGCTTGGTCTTTGGCCAGGAAAGCGCCGGCCTCACCACCAATGTGATCATCGTCCGGCGCGGTGATAAGTGGCGCTACACAGGTCCGCAAAGCCTGGAAGGCCGGCGTCTGGCAGCCATACACGACTATTCGTACGGGGAAGGGATGGACGCGTACATCAAAACCCATACCGGTGACAGCAGTCGGCTGGAGCTGGTGGCTGGGGATAATGTCACCGACCAGAACCTGAAGAAGCTGCTTGCCGGCCGCGTCGACGCGGTGGTGGAGGACAAGAACGTGGCCGAATTCGCCCTGGCGGCGCAAGGCATGGACGGGCTGGTGGAATTGCAGCCGATTGACGGCGGCACGCCGCTCTATGTCGCCTTCGCGCCCGGCCCCGGCGGCGCGGCACGGGCGGCAAAACTGGATGCTGGTATCCGAAGCTTGCGCAAATCCGGTGATCTGTCGCGCATCCTGGCACGCTATGGGCTGGACGACTGGGCCCCCCTCATGGCCAATGCCCGCTGATCAACTGCCGTAATTGCTCTGAATGCGGGTGATGGTGCCATCGGCCTGCATGCCCAGCAGCACGGCATTGAAGCGGGTGATAGTGGCGGGATCGACATTGGCCGATCGGCTGAACAGGGCGAAGGCCTTGTGTTCATTGACGAACATCGGATGCACCTCCACATCCTCGGTCAGCCCCAGTTGTGCGGCCCGCGCCAGCGCGATGCGGTACCCGTCCAGGAACCCGTCGATCCGGTCGCGCATCAGCATGGCCATGGCGCTTTCGCCGTTCTGCACGGGGATGACATTGTCGGCCAGCGCCCCGCTGCGGGTCAGATCCTCGAATTCCTGGCTGTACCGGCTGCCCAGCACCACGCCCAGGCGGAATTGGCTGTCTGCCAGGTCCGTCAGGCTCCTGAAGACGAATTGGGACGTGGCCCCCTTGCGCACGATCATGACATTACGGCCTTCGCGGACCGGATGGGAAAAGGTGCCATACGCCTCCCGTTCCGCGGTGCGCGCCACGCCGACCACGGCATCGACCTTGCCCTCCTGCACCAGCAGCAGGGCGCGCGGACGCGGGGCCAGTTCCCATTGGATGACACAGGTCATGCGCCGGCCGACCTCTTCGACCAACTCGATGTCGATGCCGGCCGGTTTTCCATCGGTGCCCAGCGTCTGATAGGGCGGCAGTTCGGTCCAGACAAACCGCAGGGTGCAGGTGGGCGCACCCTCCCCCCGGCCCTCCGCCCGCAAAGACGGGGCGGCACCGGCCAATACAAAAACCGCCATGAGCGCGGCCATAAGGGGTCGGATCGACATAGTCATGACAGCATCGATTTCACACGAATTTGTTTAAAATGTAACGACCAATTTCCGCATACCCGAGGATGCCACAGGGCAGGGTCGTGGATGCCGCACTTGCGAGACGGAGGGGCGGCCGTTACCTCTTTTCCCTGAAGTCTTTGACCTTGCTTGTGATCGCGCCATGACCGACGGCCCCCTTTCCGTCTACCGCGCCCGCCGCGGCACCGGCACGCTGAAGGCGGACCCGGCGCAGGAACTGGCGGCGGAGAAGCTGGAAAGCCTCTGGCACGCCCTGAAGGGCTACCGCCCCGTCACGGGTCAGACCGGATGGCGCGCGCGCCTGGGCCTGACTCGCCGCCCCGATCCCGCCCCCCAGGGCCTTTACATCTACGGCGATGTCGGCCGTGGCAAATCCATGCTGATGGACCTGTTCTTCGAAACCGCCCCGGTCGAAGAAAAGGTGCGTGTGCATTTCCACGCCTTCATGCTGAAGGTCCATGAACGGCTGCACGCCATCCGCAGCGAGGGCCGCGCCAAGGGGGACGAGGTGGTGGAGGTCGCAAAGGAGATCGCGGCCGATGGCTGGCTGCTCTGCTTTGATGAATTCCACGTCACCGACATCACCAACGCCATGATCCTGGGCCGGTTGTTCACGGCCCTGTTCGATCTGGGTGTGGTGGTGGTGGCCACCAGCAACTGGCCGCCGGAGGATCTGTACAAGGACGGGCTGAACCGACAGCTATTCATGCCCTTCATCGGCCTGCTGCAGGAAAAGCTGGACGTGCTGCATCTGGCATCGGCGCGCGACTATCGTCTGGCACGGCTGATGGGGGCCAAGGTCTACCATTACCCGCTGGGGCCGGCCACAGCCGAGGCCATGGCCCGGACCTTCACGGATGTGACGGATGGGGAACCGCCCGTGGCCACCCATCTGGGCGTGCAGGGCCGCAAGGTGGAGGTGCCGCGCAGCGCTAAGGGCGTCGCCTGGTTCACCTTCGACGAGCTTTGCGCCCGGCCCCTGGGCGCCGGTGACTATCTGGCCATCGCCACCCATTATCACACCGTGCTGATCGACAGGGTGCCGCGCCTGCCCGAAGCGCTGCGCAACGAGGCCAAACGCTTCATGACCTTGATCGACGCCCTGTACGAGCACAAGGTGAACACCATCATCGCCGCCGAAGTGGCGCCCGAACGCATCTATGCCGAAGGCACCCACGCCTATGAATTCCAGCGCACCATCAGCCGCCTGATGGAAATGCAGAGCCAGGAATATCTGGCGCGCGAGCATCTGACCTGAGCGTATCACACCAAGCCAAAGGGGGCGGATGCGCCCGCCCGGCGCTTGGGGGTCGCCTTAACTTTGACCATCAATCACTGTTAAGGCGGATTGGGATGACACCGGAGGGAGCAGCCTGATGACCGAGGTCCGCAAACGCTCTGTCATGATCGCGGGCCACCCGACCAGCGTCACGCTGGAGGCCCCGTTCTGGGATGCGCTGAAGGAACTGGCGGCGGCGGAGGGACTGTCGGTCAATGCCCTGATCGAACGGGTGGACGCCAGCCGCACCAGCAACCTGTCCAGCGCCCTGCGCGTTCATATCCTGGCCGCCTTCCGGCCCCGCCCCTGAACCGGCCTAAGCCTTCACCCCGGCAAAGGGGGCGGCCTTGGCGTTGGGGTCCAACGGCCAGCGCGGGCGCGGGGCAAAGTCCAGCCCGTCGGTGAGGCCCAGGCGCAGCCGTTCCAGCCCGGCCCAGGCGATCATGGCGCCATTGTCGGTACACAGGCCCAGCGGCGGGGCCACAAAATCGAACCGATGGCGGCGGCACAGGTCGGTCAGGCGGGCGCGCAGCACCTGATTGGCCGCCACGCCCCCGGCCACGACCAGCGTCTGGCCCTGCGGAAACGCCGCCTTGAAGATTTTCAGCGCCTTGGTGCAGCGGTCGATCAGACTGTCGCCCACCGCCTGATGAAAGGACGCGGCCAGATCGGCACGATCGGCCTCATTCAGGGTGCCGCCCAACATCTCCACATGCCGCCGGACCGCGGTTTTCAGGCCGGAGAAGCTGAAATCACAATCGGGCCGCCCCTTCATGGGCACGGGCAGGTCGAAGCGTCCCGGCTCGGTCGCGCCGGCCGCCGCCTTCTCCATCAGCGGGCCACCCGGATAGCCCAGGCCCATGATCTTGGCCGACTTGTCGAACGCCTCCCCCACCGCGTCATCGATGGTGGTGCCCAGGCGCCGGTACTGGCCGACCCCTTCGACCGCCAGCAGCTGGCAATGCCCGCCCGACACCAGCAGCAGCAGGAAGGGGAATTTCACCCCATGGGTCAGGCGGGCGGTCAGCGCATGGCCTTCCAGATGGTTGACGGCCATGAAGGGCAGGCCCGTGACGGCGGCCATGGCCTTGCCCGACATCACCCCCACCATCACCCCGCCGATCAGGCCCGGGCCCGCCGTGGCGGCAATCCCGTCCAGGTCACGCAGGCCCAGCCCCGCCTCGTCCAACGCCTGGCGGACCAGCCGGTCCAGATGCTGGAGATGCGCGCGCGCCGCAATCTCCGGCACCACGCCGCCATAGGGGCGGTGATCATCCAGCTGGCTCAGCACCACATTGGACAGGACACGGCCCGGCCCCTCCCCATCATCTTCGACGATGGCGGCGGCGGTTTCATCACAGCTGGTTTCAATGCCAAGGACTTTCATGGGGGCAGAACCTAAGCGTCCGGCGGCCCGGCGGCAAGGGCGGCGGGACATTGCTGCCATCGCCGCCGGGAATGCACAGGAACCGGACCGCCGCACCGGCATTGACAAAGCGCACGGCCGTGCTATTCCGCTTTAACCATACAAATCCGGAGCTGTCGCATGATCCGCGTCCATCACCTGAACATTTCCCGGTCGCTGCGCGTGATCTGGCTGCTGGAAGAAATGGGTGTGCCATATGAACTGGTGCGCCACCGGCGTGACAAGAAGACCATGCGCGCGCCCCTGGCTTTGCGCGACCTGCACCCGCTGGGCAAGCTGCCCCTGGTGGAGGTCGGCGGCAAGGTCCTGGCCGAAACCGGCCTGATCATCGAATATCTGCTGGCCCACCACGCCCCGCATCTGGCCCCGGCGGCCACGGATGCCGACGCCCACTGGCGCTACCGCTACTGGATGCATTACGCCGAAGGCTCCCTGATGCCGCAGCTTCTGCTGAAGCTGATCGCCGACAAGATGGGCCTGCTGGCCCTGCCGATCCGGGGCATGGTGAAGGAGCAGGTGAAGCTGCACCTGGATTATGTGGAGAAGGAAGCCGGCCGTTCCCCCTGGCTGGCCGGCAATGAATTCAGCGCCGCCGACATCATGATGAGTTTCCCGCTGGAAGTTTCCGTCATGCGCGCCGGCGTCACGGCCGCCACCCACCCCAATATCACCCGCATCCTCTCTGCCATGCAGGCCCGCCCCGCCTATCAGCGCGCGGTGGCACAGGCGGCGGACAAAGGTTAATGTTCTATATCGGGCCGCTTCCCCCGGCGCGCCGGACGCGGTATGTAAAGGGGCATGACAGCTCTTCTCCGCATCGGCACGCGCGGTAGCCCTCTGGCGCTGGCGCAGGCCCACGAAACCCGCGACCGTCTGGCCGCCGCCTTCCCGGAACTGGCGGAGGCGGGGGCTGTCGAGATCGTCACCTTCAAGACCGAGGGCGACCGCATCCTCGACCGCACTTTAAGTGCGGCGGGCGGCAAGGGGCTGTTCACGAAGGAGATTGAGCAGGCGCTGCTCGACGGGTCGGTCGATCTGGCTGTCCATTCGATGAAGGATGTGCCCACCGCCCTGCCCGACGGTCTGGCCATCACCTGCTACCTCCCGCGCGAAGATCACCGCGACGCCTGGTTCAGCCCACGGGCCGCCAGCCTGGACGAGTTGCCGGAAGGTGCGCTGGTCGGCACGGCCAGCCTGCGCCGACAGGCCATCGTGCTGATGCGGCGGCCCGACCTGCGCATCGCCGCCTTGCGCGGCAATGTGCAGACGCGCCTGCGCAAGCTGGAGGAAGGGCTGGTCGATGCCACGCTGCTGGCCATGGCCGGACTGAACCGGCTGGGTCTGGCCGACAAGGCCACGGGCGTTCTGTCGGAGGAGCAGATGCTGCCGGCGGTGGCGCAGGGCGCCATCGGCATTGAAACCCGCCTTGGCGATGACCGCACCTATGCCTATGTCCGCGCCCTGAACTGCGCCGAAACGGAACTGCGGGTGACGGCGGAACGGGGGGTGCTGGCCACCCTGGACGGGTCCTGCCGCACGCCCATCGCGGCGCTGGCCCTGATCAACGGCGACGCCCTGTCACTGAAGGCCCTGGTGATCCGGCCCGACGGGCAGCAATGGTTCATGACGGGCCGCGCCGGCGCCAGGACCGACGCCCTGGCCCTGGGCATCGATGCCGGGCAGGAACTGAAATCAAAGCTGCCCGCCGCCTTCTTTGACGGGATCAACCCTGACGGGCCGGTGGTGTGACCGGCGTCCTGGTCACGCGACCTGAACCGGGAGCGGCTGAAACCGCTTCATCCCTGACGGCACGGGGCTACCGCCCCCTGCTGGCCCCGCTCTTGACCATTGAACCGATCCCCGGTCCCCCCATCGACCTGTCCGGCTTTGATGCCGTCGCCGTGACCTCGGCCAATGGTGTCCGGGCCCTGGCTGCGCGCAGCGATGACCGGACCCTGCCGCTTTATGCCGTGGGGGATCGGACGGCGGCGCTGGCGGGCGACCTGGGCTTCCGGGAGGTGCATGCCGCGCAGGGCGACATCACGTCCCTGTCCCGGCTGCTGTCCGGCAAGGGACAGCGTGTCCTGCATGTGGCCGGGGCCGATGTGGCGGGGGAACTTGCAGCCGCCGAGATTGTTGTCACAAGGCTGACCGCCTATCACGCGGTGGCGGCGACGGCCCTGCCGGAACCGGCTGTCACGGCCCTGCGTGACGGACAGGTGGCCTATGTCGCGCTTTTTTCGCCGCGGACGGCGGGGCTGTTTGTTAGGCTGGCGCACAAGGCCGGACTGTCGCCGCTGGCGGGCGGATGGACGGCGCTGTGCCTGTCGGCCGCCGTGGCCGGCGCTACGGACGGGTTCGGCTTTGCCGAAACCCGCGTGGCGGCAAGGCCCGACGCGGCCAGCCTGCTGGCCCTGCTGCCGGCGGTGAAGGGGAGTTGAGGAATGAGTGACACGGAAAAGACGGGCAATGGCCCCAGCCTGGCGGACCTGGAACGCGAGATCGCGGCCCGGGCGCAGAAGCCGGAGCCCAAGCCCGCAGCGACCAGGCCGGCAGGCTCCTCCCCGGCGCCGGCCCCCCGCCGCAGCGGCGGCCTCCTGGGCGGCACCGCCCTGCTGCTGGCCTTGGGCGCCACGGGCCTGTCGGGGTACGGTGCCTGGCGCGACTGGACGGCCCCGACGCCGGTCAGCAGCGACCTGTCGCCCCTGTCTGACCGGATCGCTGCGGTGGAGATGCAGCAGCAGGACCTGCGCGCGGCGCTCGACAGCCTGACGAAACGTCAGGATATGCTGGAACAGCGCCTGTCGGGCGACATGACGCTCATCCCCCGCGAACCCGGTCCCGACAATCAGGCCCCCGCCCCGCAGCATGGCACCGTCGATATCTCCGCGACCGAGGCGCTGGCCGACCGCATCGCGGCGCTGGAGGACCGGACGACCGAAACGGTCGATCTGGGCCCCCTGTCGCATCGGGTACAGACGTTGGAGGAAGTGACGGCAGAGGTGATCCCCCGGCTGACCATGCTGGAGACCCGCCGCCAGATGGGGGCCGTGGGCGAGGCGCTGATCATCGCCGTGGGGCAGTTGCAGGCGGCCCTGAGCGCCGGCCGCCCCTACGCGCGGGAACTGCGCGCGGCCCAGGCGCTGGCCGCCAATGATACGGGCCTGCTGGATCTGCTGGCGCCGCTGACGGCGTCGGCGGAAACGGGGCTGGCCGGCGATATCGAACTGCGGGAGAAATTCCGCCTGCTGGCCCCGGCCGTGCTGCGCGCCGACCGTGACCGCGAAGGCGCCGACTGGACGGACCGGGTCCTGGGCCGCCTGACCAGCATCATCACGCTGCGCCGCGCCTCGGGTGAGGTGGCGGGCGACAATGCCGATGCCGTGCTGGCACGGGCGGAGGCGGCCTTGCTGGCCGGTGATCTGCCGCGGGCGGTGGAGGAGATGGAGCGCCTGCCCGCCCATGCGGCGGGGCCGGCCGCCGAATGGCTGAAACTGGCGCAAGCCCGCATGGCGGCCGAAGCCGCGGCCGCCACGCTGGCTGACCTGTCGCTGGCCCGCATGGCCGGCACCGCCAAGGACGGGGAGGCTCGCTGATGCGTAAATCCCTGATATTTTTCCTGAAGATCGGCATCCTGGTCGCGGCTGCCGTGTGGCTGGCCCAGCGTCCCGGACGGGTCACCATCGAATGGCTGGACCATGTGGCGGAAATGCCGGTGGGCATCGCCGCCATCCTGGTGCTGCTGGCCGCCTGGATCGCGGCCACCATCGGCCGCGCCTGGCGCATCCTGCGCGGCGGACCGGGTGCCCTGGGCCGCCGCCGCAATGCCAGCCGACGGGAAGGCGGCTTCCGGGCCCTGGCCCAGGGCTGGGTCGCGGTCACGGCCGGCGATGCCGACATCGCCACTAAATCCGCCAAGGCGGCAGAAAAGCTGCTGTCCGAACCGTCACTGACCCTGCCCCTGGCGGCACGCGCGGCGGAACTGCGCGGCGACAGCAAGGGCGCTGCCGGTTTCTACAAGGTCATGCTGGGCAAGCCGGCCACGGAACTGGCGGCCCGCCGGGTGCTGCTGACCCAGGCGCAGGAACGGGGCGACCGTGCCGCCGCGCTGGAACATGCCCGCCGTGCCCTGGAACTGCGGCCCAAGGCCGACTGGCCCGCCAAGGCGCTGGCAGAGCTGGAGGCCGGCGGCGGCAACTGGCTGGAAGCCGATGCCGCCCTGGCCAAGGCGCAGAAGGTGAAGGCGCTGCCCAAGGCAGATGCCGGTCATCGCCGCGCAGCTCTGTTGATCGAGGAAGCCCGTCAGGCCCATGCCACGGGCCGGCCCGAATCGGCGTTGCAGGCGGCACAGGCCGCCTTCGACCTGGACCCGGCCCGCGTGCCGGCGGCATCCCTTCTGGCCCGGCTGCTGGCCAGGGCCGGCAAACATGCCAAGGCGACCAAGGTGCTGGAACAGGCCTGGCGCCTGTCGCCGCACCCTGATCTGGCCACGGCCTGGGGTGAAACAGCGGCGGACCAGAACCCGCTGGCGCTGGTAAAGCGGCACGAGGCGCTGCTGGCCCTGAAACCCGGCCAGCCGGACGCGCATTTTGCCCTGGCCGAAGCCGCCATCATGGCCAAACTCTGGGGCGTGGCGCGCAGCCATCTGGAAAAGGTCCGCGAACAGGCGCCGACAACCCGTGTCTTCCGCCGGCTGGCCGATGTCGCCCGCGCGGAGAAGGGCGAAGGGGCAGACGCCCAGGCCTTCCTGAACCAGGCCATGTCCGCCGCTGCCGATCCCCGCTGGCGCTGTACCAGTTGCGGCACCAGCCACAGCGACTGGCACGCCGTCTGCGACGAATGTGGATCAGTCGATACGATCACCTGGCCGAAGACGGGGCGGGCGTAACGCGGTTTCCCATTTCGTCCCGACCTTGTGACGGGCTAGGATTGCCCGTCTTTCCCGCGTGGATGCCGATCTGATGCTGCTGCCTTATTCCGGCGGGGTGGATGCCCTGCTGCTGCTGGTGATTGCCCTGATCGTTGATGCCTGTGTCGGTGACAGCGCCTGGCTGCGCCGCTTCCTGCCGGGGCCGGCGGATCTGGTGGCGCGGGGGGTGGCGTACTATGACCGGCGCCTGAACCGGATCGACCGAAGCGACGGCGTCCGCCGCGCCCGCGGTTCGCTGGTGACGCTGCTGCTGCTGGTCCTGGGCGGTTTGGTCGGCTTCTGCCTGTCGGTTGGCGTGCGCCATATCCCGGCGGGCGGCTTTGTCGAACTGGTGATCCTGTTCCGCTGCCTGACCCTGCGCCTGCCCTGGGGCGCCATGGGCCGCACCGTGGCCGCAGTGGAAGGCCGGGATGTGGAGGCTGCGCGTCTGGCCGTGGGCCCCCTGACCGACCGGCAGCTGTGGAGCCTGGATGATCACGGCACCCTGCGGGCGGGGGTGGAGGGCGCGGCCCGCGCCCTGACCCATGGGGTCGTGGCCCCGGCCCTGTTCTACACCCTGTTCGGCCTGGCGGGCCTTCTGGCCTGGGCGGCCCTGGACGGGACGGTCCGCATCATCGGCCATGACACGCCACGCCATGCCCAGTTCGGGGCCTTGGCCCGCCGCCTGTCTTCCCTGCTGGGCCTGCCGGCGGCTCTGATCACCACCCTTGTGGTGCTGCTGTCGGCTTCTTTCGTGCCCCGCGCCAGCGCCCTGAAGGGCCTGCGTGATGTAAGGGCGGCCAAGGGCCATCCGATGGGGGCCGACGCCATGCCCGTGGCAGCCTTTGCCGGTGTCCTGGATCTGTCCGTCGCCGGCCCCCGGCGCGAAGGCGACCGGGTGGTGAAGGAACCCTGGCTGGGCAGCGGCCGCGCCCGCGCCTTACCCCGCGACCTGCGCGCCGCCATGGCGCTCTATGCCATCTCCGCCCTGATCGCGGCGGGTCTGGTGGTGCTGGCGGGTCTGGCTGCCGCTTACTAGAGATTTCCGGGGACTGAGGGGCATGAAATCGGCCCCTACCCCAGCTTCGCGTAAGCATAATCATACAGGTGCCGGAACATCAGCCGGTCATACAGCGCCAGGGCCGGTGCATTGGCCGCACCGACCTGAAGATAGGCGCCAACCACCCCCTCCGCCACCGCCCGCGCCATCATGTCGGTCATCAGACGGCGCGGCAGCCCCTGGCCCCGCCGGTCAGGGCGGCACGCCACCTTGTAGAAACCGGCCCAACCCCGGTCCAGCACGGAGAGGCAGGCGGCCACAGGCTGACCATCCTGCCACAGGGCGGCGAAACGCGGTCGGGCGGTGATGCCGTTCAGGATGGACAGCAGCGCCGGCATCTCCGCCTCCGGTATCGGCACCATGCGGCGATAGGCGTCCATCCAGGCCTGATCCAGCCGGTCCTGCACCCGCACCGCCGCATCCGGCGCACAGGCCGGCACGCCCTCCAGCGACCGGAACATCACCTTGCTCTCGCTGGCGATACGATAGCCACGATCAGCCAGTCGCCGCGCCAGGTCGGGCGGCGTCAACGGCGTCAGGCGGAATTGCGGTGGCAATCCCTGCCGGCGATATTCGCTCTCTACCATGTCGATGCTGGCATCATCGACCTGGGCCAGCGGCACCACGGCATTGGCCGAATTGGCCCGACCCGTATGGCCGGCCGCAAAATACAGCGCCCAGCCCCGGTGGATGATGCGGCGCGGTGCCGGCCATGCCGTCATCGACAGGTCTTCCAGCAAGGCAATATCGTCGATGCGATCCGGCGACAACATGAGAAGACGATCCATGGCGGCAAAACGGGGGCGGCAAAACGGGTTCACATCGCCGACCCGACGAAAGCCAGACTTTCGGCGGGCTGGAGGCTGGCGACCGCCGGCCCTTCGCCCCTGCGGCGCCCGGCGCTTGAGGGCACTGTAGTCTGCCATGCTGAAAAACAGGGGCGCCATGCCAAGGTCGGGGGTCCGACACCACCAATACCGCAGTGCCGAAGCGTTGACGAGACGGGGGGTTCGGCGTAAGTCACTTCGGCGATTTCTTTGTCTCATAAGCCGCCGGTGGTCCCTCCATCGGGTGTCGTCTCCCCTGGCGGGGGGAGGGCGCGGGCCAACCCCGGCAAGCACCAAGGACGAAAGAGAGATGACCGACACGCCTGCGGCCAAGCGGCAACGGCCCTTGTCCCC
>JAIXTS010000248.1 GCA_027483805.1 Azospirillum sp.
CACTCCCTCATGGCGATGCGTCTCGCCGCACGCGTCCGAACCGCAATCGGCGCCGAACTGAACCTGCGTGACATCTTCGAGGCTCCAACACTCGCATCCATGGCGCAGAGGCTCAACCGAGGGGCACTCAAGGGTGAACAACTTCTAACCACCCTGCGGGCTGGACCCGGCGCCCGGAACGCCATCTGCTTTATGCCGAGCGTACTCGGCAAAGGCACCCATTACTTCCGTATTCTCAAAAACCTCCCTACCGAGGTTGCCGTCTATACGCTGGATGCTCCGGGCACGCGCAACGAAGGGATGCCCCTGACGAATTTGGATGAGATTGCTGCCACATGCCGCACCCACCTGCCACCCGCTGGAACGCACGAACGGATTTTCATTGCCGGCTGGTCCTTTGGGGCGGCAGTCGCGAATGAATTGGCTTGCCAGATGAGCGATGCCGGCGCACCGCCGCATCGGCTCATCATGATAGAGCCGCCAGATAAAGCCTGCTTCCCCCAAAGCGATGAGAACATCGTCGAGAGCTTCAGGGCCCATCTGACGGGCCGCCCCCAGGAACAGACACAACCAGCTGCAGCCGGGTGTCAGGAGTATGCGGCGAACGACGAGATACTCTATCCAGACGAGGAGAAACTATTCCGGGTCTATAAGGCAAATCTCCAGGCACTATACACAAGCTCCCGGCGCATCTACTCAGGCGACACTATCGAGTTGCGGGCCCTCAATGACTGTTCATCGGCGTATGTCGCTCAGCGGGCTGCCGGGCAAAAAGGAGTATGCACGGTACCAGGTGACCATTTCACCATACTCGACAATATCGACCGGCAGAAGTGGGAGACCATGCTAAGTCTTTCGCCTCCTCAGCGCATAGATGCGGTCCACTCAAAGCACGCACTTTCAACAGGAACCAGAGGAACCAAGAAGATGCTGACTTTCATGTTTCCCGGGCAGGGATCCCAACATCGCGGCATGGGTGGAAAGCTCTTCGATGAAGTCGAAGAATTTCGCTCTATCGAAAGTGAAGTAAATGACCTATTGGGTTATTCGGTTCGGGACGTCTGCATGAACGATCCCGAAAACAAGCTTCGTAACACAAAATTTACTCAGCCGTGTCTTTATGTCGTCAATGCTTTACATTATTATAGCCTAAAGAACGAAAAACCCACCCATCTGATTGGCCATAGCCTAGGTGAATACAATGCGTTGCTCGCCGCCGGCGTCTTTGATTTCATGACAGGCCTTCGCCTGGTTGCAAAGCGTGGGGAATTGATGTCTCAAGCCAAGGATGGCGGCATGGCTGCGATTATCGGCCTGGACCGTGGGACCATCAGCACTCTGATCAGTGACAATGGCTTTGCAAGCATTGATGTAGCGAATTTCAATGCGCCCCGCCAGGTCGTTATTTCCGGACCCGTAGCCGATATCGCGAAAACTGAAGCAATCTTCATGAAAGCAGGAGCTAGCCTGTTCGCACCCCTACCAGTTAGTGCCGCCTTCCATTCCCGGTACATGAAAGACGCTGCCGCGGCTTTCACCAGCTTCCTCGAAACTTTCACCTTCCAGGTTCCCAAAGCCTTCGTGATCGCGAATGTCACCGCGCGTCCCTACCCGGCGTTTGATGCCACGCGAACAGTCAAGGACATGCTGATCAAACAGATCACCCACTCCGTGGAATGGGTGCAGAGCGTGAATATCCTACTGGACCAGGGGATTGCCGATTTCAAGGAAGTAGGGCCGGGCAACGTGCTAACGAAATTGCTGAAACAGACGCAGGACTCCGACGATTGAGCATCGCAGCATCCCATATCCCAACTGATGAGGCATAAGGACAATGCTGGCTTTGCTTTTCCCTGGCCAGGGCAGTCATGGACCGTCAATGTTCGACGGTTTGCGAACCAGTCACACATTTTCCGAGCGACATGACATCGTTTGCGAATTCGCTGGATGTAATGTCGTGCGTGAAATTCAACAAGGAAACACCTCCATTCTTGACCAGAATGTGACCGGATCCTTGGCGACTTTGCTCGCCAGCAGCCTGTCATTTGATGCGTTCCTGGAACAAGGTGGAGAGATTCCGGCCTTTATGGCCGGCTACAGCATCGGTCAATGGGCGGCACTTTATGCAGGCGGTGCGGTTGATTTTGAGCAGTTATGCCGGATAGTGTCTGTTCGTGGCATGTACATGAACGAATGTCTGGTGGGACTGGACACTGGAATGGCCGCCGTGATCGGTCTAGATCGCGCCACTCTTGAGCAGGTGATTTCGACATTGCAGAAGGAGGGTCATCCGATCCATATTAGCAACTACAATTGCCGCGGCCAGCACTCGATCGCAGGAACCGTTGAGGCATTACGGCAGGCGGAGGAAAAGATCAAACCTCTGCAGCCACGGAAATTCATGAGATTGCCCGTGTCCGGAGCTTGGCACTGTCCTTTGCTGACACATGCCGCCGAACAGTTCTACGACTTCCTCTCCGACATAATACTGAAACAGCCCAGCATGAATATTGTGGACAATGTCACAGGGCAAATGTTACCCGTCGCTCCCTATGCGTTCAGGAGCGCTCTGTCTCGTCACATCGACCACCCCGTAAAATGGCAAGACGGCATAGAAACCCTTATAAATCAGGGATGCACTCGATTCATCGAAATAGGATTCAACAATATGCTTGAAAAATTTATGTTTTTTATCAATAGAAATGTAGAAACAACTACTTTCTATAGGTAAATTGTTGATTTCCACGCGGAACTGACCCTGGATTTCCGTCGAGAATTGACCCACCTATGATTTATGCGGCTTGGTTCATGATTGGGTCAAGGCATGTGGATTTCCCTTTCTCTTGGCAGA
>JAIXTS010000530.1 GCA_027483805.1 Azospirillum sp.
GAGTTCCAGAAGGAGCAGGGCATCGACCTGCGCAAGGACCGTCTGGCCCTGCAGCGCCTGAAGGAAGCCGCTGAAAAGGCCAAGATCGAGCTGTCCAGCTCCGTGCAGACGGAAGTCAACCTGCCCTTCATCACGGCTGATGCTTCCGGTCCCAAGCATCTGAACATCAAGCTGACCCGCGCCAAGCTGGAAGCGCTGGTGGAAGATCTGGTCCGCCGCACCGTCGGCCCCTGCCAGGCCGCGCTGAAGGATGCCGGTCTGAAGGCGTCGGAAGTGGACGAGGTGATCCTGGTCGGCGGCATGACCCGCATGCCCAAGATCATCGAAACCGTGAAGCAGATTTTCGGCAAGGAGCCGAACCGTGGTGTGAACCCCGACGAGGTGGTGGCCATCGGTGCGGCCATCCAGGGCGGCGTCCTGAAGGGCGACGTCAAGGATGTGCTGCTGCTGGACGTCACGCCGCTGTCGCTGGGTATTGAAACGCTGGGCGGTGTCTTCACCCGTCTGATCGACCGCAACACGACGATCCCGACCAAGAAGTCCCAGGTCTTCTCCACGGCCGAGGACAACCAGTCGGCCGTGACCATCCGCGTGTTCCAGGGTGAACGCGAAATGGCCCAGGACAACAAGATGCTGGGCCAGTTCGACCTGATGGGCATTCCGTCCGCCCCGCGTGGCGTGCCGCAGATCGAGGTGACCTTCGACATCGACGCCAACGGCATCGTCAATGTCGGCGCCAAGGATAAGGCCACCGGCAAGGAACAGGTGATCCGCATCCAGGCCTCTGGCGGTCTGTCCGACAGCGACATCCAGAAGATGGTCAAGGACGCCGAGGAGCATGCGGCGGAAGACAAGAAGCGCAAGGAACTGGTGGAAGCCAAGAACCATGCTGACGGTCTGATCCATTCGACCGAGCGGACGCTGAAGGAGAACGAGGACAAGATCGCCGCTGCCGACAAGACTGCGGTCGAAACCGCCATTGCCGATCTGAAGACGGCCATGAATGGTGACGATCCGGCCGCCATCAAGGCCAAGACCGATGCGCTGGCCCAGGCCAGCATGAAGATCGGCGAGGCCCTGTACAAGGCGGGTCAGGAAGGCCCCGCCGCCGACGGTCCGTCGGCGTCTGCCGCCGACGATGACAATGCCGGTGGCGAAAAGGTTGTGGATGCCGACTTCGAGGAAGTCGACGACCGCAAGAAGAACTGAGGTCGCTTGGTCCCCAGCATTTGGGGGCGGGACAGCCGTTCCAAGTCTGGCGCTGGCCCGCCCGGTTCATCCGGGCGGGCCTGTTGCTTGACAGGAATGTTGATGAATTGGCTTCCAATCCGGGTAAGGCGCCAGTGACGGGCCGGCCGGACCGGATGCGAAGGGACAGAGGCCACCATGTCGAAGCGCGATTATTACGAAGTCCTCGACGCCCCGAAAAACGCCAGCGCCGACGACTTGAAAAAGGCCTATCGCAAGCTGGCCATGCAGTATCACCCGGACCGCAACCAGGGTGACAAGACGGCCGAGCAGAAGTTCAAGGAAATCAACGAAGCCTATGATTGTCTGAAGGACGAGCAGAAGCGCGCCGCCTATGACCGGTTCGGCCATGCCGCCTTTGAAGGGGGTGGCGGGCGTCCCGGTGCGGGCGGTGGTGCCGGCGGCTTTGATTTCGGCGGCGGCTTCGCCGACATCTTCGACGAGATGTTCGGGGAGTTCATGGGCCGGGGCGGGCGCGGCGGACAGACCAACAACCGCGGCAACGACCTGCGCTACAACCTGGAAATCAGCCTGGAAGATGCGTTCAAGGGTTCTGCCACCCAGGTGCGCGTGCCGACCAGCGTGATGTGTGATCCCTGCGGCGGGTCCGGGGCGGAGGCGGGCAGCAGCCCCACCACCTGCGGCACCTGCAACGGGGCTGGCAAGGTCCGGGCCCAGCAGGGCTTCTTCACCATCGAACGCTCCTGCCCCACCTGCAACGGCGCAGGCCGCGTCATCAAGGACCCCTGCCGCCATTGCGGGGGCCAGGGCCGTGTACGCAAGGAAAAGACCCTGCAGGTCTCCATCCCGGCGGGCGTGGAGGATGGCACCCGGATCCGGCTGGCCGGCGAGGGCGAGGCGGGATTGCGCGGCGGCACGCCGGGCGATCTTTATATTTTCCTGTCCATCGCGGCCCACCGCTTCTTCCAGCGGGATGGCGCGAACCTGCATTGCCGTGTGCCCATTCCCATGACCACCGCGGCCCTGGGCGGCACCATCGAAGTGCCGACCATCGATGGCAGCCGGGCCAAGGTGAATGTGCCGGCCGGCACCCAGACAGGCCACCAGTTCCGCCTGAAGGGCAAGGGCATGAGTGTCCTGCGCAGCCCGGCACGCGGTGACATGTATATCAATGTCATGGTGGAAACCCCCGTCAACCTGACGAAGCGCCAGCAGGACCTGCTGCGCGAGTTCGAACGGGAAGCGGCGGAAAATGGCCATAACCCCGAGTCGGAAGGCTTTTTCGCCAAGGTGAAGGAGTTTTTCGCGGACCTGAAGGATTGAAGCCGGAAGGATTGAAGTTGGAGACCTGCCCGCCCTGTCGGCGGGCAGGTGCCGTCGGTCAGGTCGAGCGGAGCGAGCCCTGACATTTTAACGCCGCACCGTCGTTTGTCAGGGCTCGGCTGTCGCCTCGACCTGACCTACAGCCCTTTCGCGCGGAGAGTGTTTTTATGAGCTTCGCCCGCGCCATCGCCACCGTCGGCGGCATCACCATGGTCAGCCGTGTGCTGGGTTTTGTGCGCGACATGCTGCAGGCCCGCCTCCTGGGCGCCGGCATGGAGGCGGATGCCTTCTTTGTGGCCTTCCGCCTGCCCAACCTGTTCCGGTCGCTGTTCGCGGAGGGCGCGTTCACGGCGGCCTTCCTGCCGCTGTTCAGCGGTACCCTGCATAAGGATGGTGAAGAAGCCGCCAAGGGGCTGGCCGAAGAAGCCTTGTCCGTCATGGTGGCCATCTTGATGATTTTCTCAATCATCATGGCCCTGTGCATGCCCTGGGTGGTGGCCGTCCTGGCCACAGGCTTTCATGATGATCCGGCACAATTCCGGCTTGCCATTTCGCTTTCCCACATCACCTTCCCCTATCTGGCCCTGATTTCCATCACCGCCCTGTTTGGCTCTATCCTCAATGCCGTCGGGCGGTTCGGGCCCTTCGCGGCGGCGCCGGTATTGCTGAACATCGTGCAGATCACCGGTCTGCTGCTGTCGGGTCCACTGGGTATCGGGGCGCATTGGATGCTGGCCTATGGTGTGCCGGTGGCCGGTCTGGCGCAGATGCTGTGGATGATCATCGCGGCCCGGCGGGCGGGCATGGGCCTGTCCCTGCGCCGGCCGCGCCTGACACCGCGTGTCAAAAAACTGTTCGCCCTGCTGGCACCGGGCATCCTGGGGGCCGGGGTCTATCAGTTCAATCTGCTGGTCGGCACCAATCTGGCGTCCTGGCTGCCCACGGGTTCCGTCTCTTACCTGCAATATGCCGACCGGCTGAACCAGTTGCCCATGTCGGTCATCGGCGTCGCAGTGGGCACGGCCCTGCTGCCCCTGCTGTCGCGGCAGATGGCGGCGGATGACCATGAGGGGGTGAAGGCCAGCCTGTCCCGGGGCCTGGAATTCGCGGCCCTGTTCGGCCTGCCGGCCACGGTGGCCCTGATGACCATTCCGGCCCCGCTGGTGCATGTGCTGTTCAAGGGCGGGGCCTTCACGGCGGCCGATGCCACGGCCACGGCGGCGGCGCTGCAGGCCTTTGCCATCGGCATTCCCGCCTTTATCGTGGCCAAGATCCTGTCATCCGCCTATTTCGCCAAGCAGGATACGAAGGGGCCGGTGCGTATCGCCATTGTGGTGCTGATCGGCAATGTCCTGGTGTCGCTGGCCCTGATCGAGCCGTTGGGCCATGTCGGGCTGGCGCTCGCCCCCGGTTTGACGGCCTGGCTGAATGTGGTGCTGCTGGCCATCGGGCTGCGGCGGCGCGGGCTGCTGTCCTTTGATGCGCGGCTGAAAAGCCGGCTGTGGCGCATGATGCTGGCCGCGATCGGCCTGGGTGGGGCCGGGATCGGCCTGACGGAACTGCTGGCGCGCTGGCTGTTTGTGGGCACCATCCTGGAGCGCAGCGGTGCCCTTGCACTGGTCATCCTGGGCGCGTCGGTCACCTATTTTGCGCTGTGCTTCCTGCTGGGAGCGACGCGGATTGCGGAGATCAAGGGGCTGCTGCGCCGGGGTGGCGGCTCCACCGCCGCTTGACCCGACCTTCCTGCCCGCGCGATACAGACGGCCCGGCATTTCGCCTTCCACAAGCGACCGATAGAGACCTCAAACAATGAGCCTTATCTTTTCCGGCATGCAGCCGACCCGCCAGCTCCACCTCGGCAATTATCTCGGCGCGCTGAAAAATTGGGTAACGCTCCAGAACGAGATGGATGCCATCTTCTGCGTCGTCGATCTGCACGCCATGACCATCGATCATGACCCGGAAACCCTGCGGAACAATATCCGCGAGGTGGCGGCTGCCTATATCGCGGCGGGCATCGACCCGGAAAGGCACATCCTGTTCAACCAGTCCGCTGTGAGCGGCCATGCCGAGTTGAACTGGATCCTGGCCTGCCACACGCCGCTGGGCTGGTTGAACCGCATGACCCAGTTCAAGGAGAAGGCGGGCAAGCAGAAGGACAATGCCGTCCTGGGCCTCTATGCCTATCCGGTGCTGATGGCTGCCGACATCCTGCTGTACAAGGCCACGCATGTGCCGGTGGGTGAGGATCAGAAACAGCATCTGGAACTGGCCCGCGACATTGCCGGCGCCTTCAACCGCTATTACAAGGCCGACGGTTTCTTCCCCCTGCCGGAACCCCAGATCCTGGGCGAGGCGACGCGGGTGATGAGCCTGCGTGACGGCACCAAGAAAATGTCAAAGTCGGATGAGAGCGAATATAGCCGCATCAACCTGACCGACGATGCCGACACCATCGCCCTGAAAATCCGCAAGGCCAAGACCGACCCGGAACCCCTGCCCGACACGGTCGAGGATCTGGAAAGGCGGCCGGAGGCTAACAATCTGGTTACCATTTACGCCGCCCTGTCCGACACGACCCGCGCGGCCGTTCTGGCCCAGTTCGGCGGACAGCAGTTCAGCGCCTTCAAGGGCGCCCTGGCCGACCTGTCGGTGGCCAAGCTGGCCCCCATTGCCGGTGAGATGAACCGGCTGCTGGGCGATAAGGCGGAGCTGGACCGGCTGTTGAAGAAGGGGGCAGACCGTGCGGGTGAGATTGCCGCACGGACCGTGAATGAGGTGAAGGATCTGGTGGGGCTGGTGCGGTTCTGATCGGTCGAAGCCACAGGTGTTTAGCGGGGATGGACGGCTGATCGTCCATCCCCCCTTGATCACGCCGCCTTCTTTTTTACCTTGGCCGCCTTGGCCGGTTCGGGTTCACCGTCCGGTTCGGTCAGAGCGTTCAGCAAGGCATTGCGGATTTCCGCCAGCTTGCGTTCATGGGTGACCTTCAGCCCGAAGACATCCTTCACGTAAAACACGTCGATGGCGACATTGCCGTAGGTGGAGATCTTGGCCGAGGCGATCTGCAAATTGGCCTGGGTCAGGGTGCGGGTCAGCAGATAGAGCAGGCCCGGACGGTCGCGGCCATTGACCTCAATCACCGTATGGTTGCCAGTCACGGTATTGTCGACCAGCACACGCGGCGCCACCTTGAAGGCGCGGATGCGGGCCGTCTGCTGCGGCCGGCGGCGGGCCAGTTCATCGGCCAGACGCAGTTCGCCCGCCAGTACCTTGTCCACCATCACCGACAGCCGGGCCAGCTTGTCCCCGCTGTCGAACGAGCCGCCGCCAGCGGCCTGGACCGTGAACACGTCCAGCGCCATGCCATTGGTCATGGTGAAGATGCGGGCATCCATGATGTCGGCCCCGGCCAGCGCCAGGGCACCCGCCAGACGGGAGAACAGGCCCGGATGGTCGGCGGTATAGACCGTCACCTCCGTCACCACGCGGCCCCGATCGATGCGGGTATCCAGGGTCAGCGGCGCCTTGGTCCGCTCCGCCTCCCGCATCAGGCGAGCGTGATGGGCCAGCGTCGGAATGTTCAGCGACAGCCAGTAGCCCGGATAGGCCCGGGCTAGGTGCGCGTCGATATCGGCGGCGGACCAGTCGGCCAATTGGGCGCGCAGCGCCGCCTGGGCGGCGGCCACGCGGCTGTCGCGGCCTTCGGTGCCGACGACACCGGACATGCGCTCCTCGCTGCGGCGGAACAGCTGGCGCAGCAGCGTGGCCTTCCAGCCATTCCAGCGGCCGGGCCCCACGGCCCGAATATCGGCAACCGTCAGGCAGAGCAGCAGCTTCAGGCGTTCAGGCGACTGCACCATATCGACAAACTTGCCGATGGTATTCTCGTCATCCAGGTCGCGCTTGAAGGCCGTGTCAGACATGGTCAGATGCCAGCGCACCAGCCAGACCACGGTTTCCGTCTCCTCCTCGCTCATGCCCAGGCGGGGGCAGAGCTTTTCCGCCACTTTTGCGCCCAGGATGGAATGGTCGCCGCCACGACCCTTGGCAATGTCATGCACCAGCATGGCGACATAAAGTGCGCGGCGGGAATTGACGGTATGGATCACTTCTGACGCCAGCGGCACCTCGTCCGTCAGGGCGCCCTTTTCCACCTGATGCAGGATGCCGACCGCAAACAGCGTATGCTCGTCCACCGTGAAATGGTGGTACATGTCGAACTGCATCATGCCGACGATACGGCCGAAATCCGGGACGAACCGGCCCAGCACGCCGGCCTCGTTCATGCGGCGCAGCGCCACCTCCGGATCCTTCCGGGAGGACAGGATTTCCAGGAACAGGCGGTTGGCCTCGGCATCCTCGCGCAGTTTCGGCCCGATGCTGGCGAGCGCGCGGGTGATGGCGCGCAGGGCGTTCGGGTGGATATCCAGGTCGTTTTCCTGCGCCAGATGGAACAGGCGGATCATGTCGATCGGTTCATCCCGGAAATGCCGATCGGATTTCACATTCAGGCGGCCCGCATCCAGCGTGAAGCCGCTGAATTCCGCCCCGCGCTGGAACCGCTTTCGCAGGAAGGAGAATCGGGGCGCCCGCTTGCTTTCCTGTTCCAGGGCGGCACAGAAGATGCGGGTCAGGTCACCCACATCCTTGGCGATCATGAAGTAATGCTTCATGAAGCGTTCGACCGCATTCTTGCCGGCATGTTCGGTGTAGCCCAGCCGGCGCGCCATCTCCATCTGCAGGTCGAAGGTCAGGCGGTCTTCCTGGCGGCCGGTCAGGTAATGCAGCTGACAGCGGGCTGCCCACAGGAAACTTTCGGCCTTGGCAAAGCGCTGCGCCTCCTCCGGCGTCAGTACACCCTTGGTGACCAGCCCCTCCACCTCATCCACCTGATAGGCATATTTGGCGATCCAGAACAGGGTCTGCAGGTCGCGAAGCCCGCCTTTGCCCTCCTTGATATTGGGTTCCAGCATGTAACGGCTGTCACCGATCTTGCGGTGACGCTCGTTTCGCTCCCCCATCTTGGCTTCGATGAAGGCCGTGACGCTGCCGCTTGCGCCCACCACATCCTTGGCGAAGCGTTGCCGCATCTCATTGAACAGGATGTTTTCACCCCAGAGGTAGCGCGCTTCCAGCAGGCTGGTGCGGATGGTCATGTCTTCAAGGCTCAGGCGGATGCATTCATCCACCGACCGCACCGCATGCCCCACCTTCCAGCCCAGGTCCCAGAGCAGGTAGAGCATGTATTCCACCACCTGCTCCACCCGCGGTGTGCGCTTGTAGGGCAGCAGGAACAGCAGATCGACGTCGGAGAAGGGGGCCATTTCGGCCCGGCCATAACCGCCGATGGCAGCGATGGCAAGCCGTTCGCCCTTGGTCAGCTCGGCCGTGGGATAGACATGGTCCAGGGTGAAATCAGCCAGCGCCTGCACGATACTGTCGGTCAGCCTGGCCGTCTGATGCACGCAGTCATCACCACGGAGCGACACCTCGAACCGGGTGCGGATGGCGGCACGGCCTTCGGCCAATATCTCCTTCAGCAGGGAAAGCAGCGGCCCACGCAGCTTGTCAATGCTGCCATCCCGCGCCTCGGCCAGGGCATTCAGCCGTTTGCCGATACTGCCGCGTCCGGGAATGGGCGGGTGGCGCGCACCGTCAGGACGACGGGATGAGCCCCCGGAGGGGGCGGCATCGCTGCTGGAACGGGGGGTGATCGTGGGAATGGTATCTGGCATCGCGCGGGTTCCGGGACAGTCCCTGCGCGAGAGTATGGCACGAAACGTCCGTCCAGGCTTGGGCCATCCGTATAAGAACAGCCCCATAAACCCGCTCCCTGCGATGATTTTTTGCCTTAACGCCCCCGGGGTCAGCCCTCTCCGGCGGCCAGCAGCAGGCGCCGGGCGTTTTCATTTGTGGCCCGGTGATAGGGGGCCAGACCCCGCCCCCCCAGACGCGACGCCTCCAGGGCCATGCGCCCGCAGGCGATTTCTGCCGCGTTCAGGCTGGTTTCGACATAATCGCTGGCAACCCCGCCATAGCGGATCGGGTCGGGCGGGGCGGTCATGTCCAGCCCGACCTGGGCCGTGGCCGTGACCTGTTGCGCCAGCCATCCCAGCCAGACATCCGACAGGGCCCAGAGCCCGGCCACCAGCGCGCTCTGCGCCTCCAGTGCGGCGTCCAGCTTTTCCCAGATCATGGTGGTGAATTCGGGATCGCCCAGCTTGGCCGGATCGAAACCGGCCGCGGTCAGGCGCACGGCGCGCAGGCCGATGGTCTGCTGCGCCGCCCACAAGGTCTCGCCCAGAACCATGGTCGTGGCGGCCAGTTCGGCCGCGACCTCTGCCCCACGGGCCGCCAGGGGTGTCGGGGTCTCACGCGTCATCGTCTGTCCCCTCAACGTCGCGCGGGGGAGGCACCCCCGCCAGGACAGGGTACAGAGTGTCATGCTGCGATGCAACATACCCTGCGGCGGGTGGTCGCTGCCCCGGATGCTCAGGTCTGCCGCTCGGCCTCCGCCGGGGTCAGGGCCTGGATTGACAGGGCATGGACACGCTCGGCCAACTCCGCCGACACGGCGCCATAGACCAGGCGCTGGCGGGCCACACGGCCCAACCCCTCGAACCGGTCGGACACGATGATCACATCGAAATGCGTCTCGCCGCCGGGCTGATCGGCGCCCGCATGGCCGGCATGATGGTGCGAGACGTCCTTGATGGTCAGGGCCTGGGGGGTTAGAGCCTCTGTCAGCTTGTCCCGCAAGCGGGTCGCATAGATCGCCATGATGTCATCCGGGGCCGAAGGCAGCCCCCGTTCGGGTGGAACATGGCCAACAGGTAGTGGATCATCATGCCGGATGCCAGCCCGCCGACAGCGGTGGTGAAAAAGACCCCATCCCCGGTGACGCGCCCCATGGCCGTCACCCTGCTGCTGCTGGTCATTCTTCTGTGGGGGGTGAACTGGCCCGTCATGAAGGAAGTGGTGGGCCATATGCCGCCCATCAGCTTCGTGGCCTCCCGCCTGCTGCTGGGGATGGTATCGCTGCTGATCTTCACGGCCGCCCTGCGACAGCTGCGCCTGCCATCCCGGGCCGACCTGCCCGTGATCCTGTCGGTGGGCGGGCTGCAGATGGGGGTCTTCACCCTGCTGGTCACCATCGCGGTCCAGCATGTGCCGGCGGGCCGGGCCGGCATCCTGGCCTATACGACCCCGCTCTGGGTGGTGCCGCTGGCCGTGATCTTCCTGAAGGAGAAGGTGGGCTGGGCCAAGGCGGGCGGGCTGCTGGTCGGGCTGTCGGGGGTGGCGGTGCTGTTCAACCCGGCGGCATTCGACTGGACAGAGCGGCCGGTGCTGCTGGGCAACGGGCTGTTGATGCTGGCGGCCCTGATCTGGGCCTGCAACATCGTGCATGTGCGCCGGCACCGCTGGGTCGGCACGCCGCTGCAGCTGGCCCCCTGGCAGATGATGCTGGCGGCCGCCATGGCGACGGTCGCGGCCCTGATCAGCGAGGATCAGTCGCATATCGACTGGTCAGGAGAACTGGTGGTGCTGCTGATCTATAATGGCCCCATCGCCACGGCCTTCTGTTTCTGGGCCATGGTGACGGTCAACCGCGCCCTGCCCGCCATCACCACGTCGCTGTCGGTCCTGGGGGTGCCCGTGGTCGGGCTGCTGTCATCGGCGATCTGGCTGCGGGAACCGCTGACCCTGACCAATCTGCTGGGGCTGGGCCTGATCGGCGGCGGGCTGGTGCTGGTGGCCCTGTCGGAACGGCGTGCATAGGCGGACGCCCTCGTCAAGCCCGGCCCGACTGCATGGCAGACAGACGCACAACCGGGAACGCGCCTTATCGGCGTCCTTGTCAGGTTCGTGCTTGCCACCCATACTCTGCCGGCTATGCAGAAGAACCGGCCCAACCTCTCCTTCGATTTCCGGGAAGCGCCACGCGCCCACATGCGCGCGTGCGACCATCCCGGCTGTCGTGAAGCGGGGGAACATCGCGCGCCTAAGGGCCGGGACAAGCTGAATGATTATTACTGGTTCTGCCTGGACCATGTCCGCGACTACAACAAGTCGTGGGATTTCTATGCCGGCATGTCGCAGGACGAGATTGAGCGCCATGTGCGCCAGGACACGACCTGGCAGCGGCCTTCCTGGCCCATGGGCGACTGGCGCACGCATGAACGCCGCACCCGTGACAAGGTCTTCAATGGCGGCTTCGCCTTTGGTGCCGACTGGTCGGGGGAGGAGAGCGAGGCCCGCCGCAGCGCCCCGCGCCCGAGGGTCCGTACGCCGGAGGAAGAGGCGCTGATCGTGCTGGACCTGCCGCCCGACGCCGATTTCGGCACCATCAAGACCCGCTACCGCCAACTGGCCAAACAATATCACCCCGACGCGAATGGCGGGGCCAAGGAGGCGGAAGAACGGTTGAAATCCATCAATCAGGCCTACACAACGCTGAAAGCCGCCTTTGGCGGACAACAGCCCGACCAAGCCTGACCGACCCCGGCATCAGAGATCACAAGCAGCGCAAGAATGGCACCCGATATGGTTTCCAACAGCACGGCCACCCATCCCGAACTGCCCGACATCACCGTGTCCGTGCGCGAGGTTTTCGGCATCGACAGCGACATGCGTGTTCCGGCCTTCTCCGTCGCCACGGAGCATGTGCCGGAGCGGGACAAGGCCTATCGCTTCGACCGCGAGACGACGATGGCCATCCTGGCCGGCTTTGCCTATAACCGCCGCGTCATGATCCAGGGCTATCACGGCACCGGCAAGTCGACCCATATTGAACAGGTCGCGGCCCGCCTGAACTGGCCCTGCATCCGCGTCAACCTGGACAGCCATATCAGCCGTATCGACCTGATCGGCAAGGACGCCATCGTGCTTCGCGACGGCAAGCAGGTGACGGAATATCGTGAGGGCATCTTGCCCTGGGCGCTTCAGCATGCCTGCGCCGTGGTCTTTGACGAGTATGATGCCGGTCGGCCGGACGTGATGTTCGTCATTCAGCGCGTCCTGGAACTGGAAGGAAAACTGACCCTTCTGGACCAGAACAAGGTCATCCGCCCGCACCCGGCCTTCCGCCTGTTCGCCACGGCCAACACGGTCGGCCTGGGCGATACGACGGGCCTGTATCACGGGACGCAGCAGATCAACCAGGGCCAGATGGACCGCTGGAACATTGTGGCGACCCTGAATTACCTGCCGCATGCGGACGAGGTGCGGATCATCCTGGCCAAGGTGCCGGATTATGATACCGACGAGAAGCGCGGCAGCGTGGCCGCCATGGTACGGCTGGCCGAAATGACCCGCAGCGGCTTCGTCGCCGGTGACATTTCCACGGTGATGAGCCCGCGCACCGTCATCACCTGGGCCCAGAACGCGGCCATCTTCGGCGGGGATATCGGTTTTGCCTTCCGCGTTTCCTTCCTGAACAAGTGTGACGAGATCGAACGCGCCACGGTGGCCGAGTATTACCAGCGCTGTTTCGGTCAGGAATTGCCGACCGGTTCCTTCAAGGGTTCGCTGGTCTGAAGCATATAACGGTGAGGATTGAAGAGGCGGTCATGTCAGGCGACAAGACCGCCTTTTTCTTTGCTCTATTTCTTTGCAAGCTTGCAATGAATGCTCCCCCGTTACCCTGCTGATGGGGAATCATGCTGTGGGCCATCATTGGCAGTATGCGATGGTTGCAGCGCGGCAATTGCCGGCCTGGAAATTTTACGATATCCTATTGAATGGGGCTGTCATTGTTACTTTGGAGAATGCGGAAATGAAGAAGTTTGGATTGGGGCTGGCCATGCTGCTGCTGGCTGCCCAGCCTTTTGTCGCTTCTATCGCCACGGCCCAGACCGCGCCGGCGAACGAGGCACCGGCCGCCACCACGGCCAGTGAGTCCGAAAAGGAAATCTGCAAGGCGGAAAAGCCGACCGGCACCCGTCTGGCCAAGAAGAAGACCTGCCGCACCAAGGCGGAGTGGGATGAGTTCTATCGCCTGCAGCGGGCCGAGACGGAACAGATGCAGCGCAATGACATGGCAATCAAGACGCCCAAGGGTTGATCCCATGTCGCGCAATGGCGGGCCGATGGGGCGGCCCTCAGTCAATGGCCGGGTGGAACGCCACCCGCCATTGCCCATTGCGCGAAGGCGGACCGGGCCTGGGCTTTCCTTAGACCAGGGAGGAAGAACATGCGCGGTTTCGTAATGATGATCATGGTGGTGGCCCTGACGGCCGGCGCCATCCCGGTGTCCCATGCCCAGTCGTCGGACGGTCAGCCCCCCGCAGCGGGCAAGATAACGACGGAAGCCGAAAAGCAGATCTGCAAGAAGGAGAAGGAGGTGGGAAGCCGCCTTACCTCCAAGAAGACCTGCCGCACCAAGGCCGAATGGGACGAATTCTATCGCCTGCAGCGCGCCGAGACGGAGCAGATGCAGCGCAACGACATGGCGACCAAAACGCCGAAATAAGGCTGCGGGCACCGTCATCCGCCGATTTCAGGGTGCACGCGCGCGCAAACCGCGCGGTGGTGTCTGCCCGTGCGCCGTTTATCCGCGCACGCCCTGCCAGCGGATTGAACCGGCCGGGAAACGGCATAGGTTCCCTGCCCGTGACCCACGACGCATGACGAGGGGCGATAGGCGACCCCGGCAAAACGGATGGGCGCCGCCGCCGCCATCCGGTATTGTGGGATGTTGCCCGATGGATGCGGGCGGATGGAACAGTGACGGATCATGACCCAGGA
>JAIXTS010000456.1 GCA_027483805.1 Azospirillum sp.
GCATCCGGGGACTTTGAGCGCAAGACGCCGCTGGATGAGACCGCCAGAGCGATTTATCTGGTCATGCGTCCCTATCTGAACCCGCTGTTCCTGCAATATAGCTTCAACCATGCCGATGACGCACCGTTGCAGCTGTCCAGCCTTGTGCTGCGCAGCCTGTCCCCTTGATGAGGGGGCAAGCGTCCGCAGGCCCTGGCATTTGCATATCTGGGTTCCTGCAAAGTGACTATTGACTAAATTGGTCACAAGAATCAGTATGAGACCCCTGAACTCCTTGCTGATGGGACTCTCATGCTGCGCCGCCGTCTCCTCGCTCCCACCCTCCTCTGTGCATTGCCCCTTGTTCTGGCTGCATGCGGGGAGAAATCGCATGCCGACCCCCGGACCGCAGCGCCGCTGGTGCGCGTTGCCGCCGTTCAGAATGCCGGCGTCGCGTCGCGTGCCTTTACCGGCACGGTTGCGGCCCGGATCGAGAGCGATCTGGGGTTCCGCGTCCCCGGCAAGGTGCTGGACCGGCTTGTGGATACCGGGCAGACCGTCAAACGCGGGCAAGTGCTCATGCGCATTGACCCGGTCGATCTGAAACTTGCCGCCCATGCGCAGCAGGAAGCGGTTACCGCCGCGCGGGCGCGGGCACAGCAGACGGCGCAGGACGAGGCGCGTTATCGGGAACTGCGTGGAACCGGTGCCATTTCGGCATCGGCCTATGATCAGGTCAAGGCTGCGGCCGATGCCGCCAATGCCCAGCTCAAGGCGGCCCAGGCCCAGGCGGAGGTGGCGCTGAATGCAAACCGCTATGCCGAACTGGTGGCAGACGCCGATGGCGTAATCATCGACGCTATGGCCGAACCCGGCCAGGTTGTCGGTGCCGGGCAGGTGGTGGTACGTCTGGCCCATGCCGGGCAACGGGAAGCCATCATCCACCTGCCGGAAACCCTGCGCCCGGCCATCGGTTCTGCTGCACAGGCCACCTTGTTCGGCAGGGAAGGCGTTTGGGTCCCAACCACCCTTCGTCAGCTTTCCGATGCCGCCGATCGCCTGACCCGCACCTTCGAGGCACGCTATGTGCTGGCGGGGGAACTGGCCAACGCGCCCCTGGGCACCACCGTCACCATCCGCATTGCCGATGGAACCCCTTCCAACCAGAATGACCTGCAGGTGCCCCTGGGCGCGTTGTTCGATGCCGGCAAGGGACCGGGCGTCTGGGTCATCGACGGCCAGCCGACAAAGGTGAAATGGCAGCCTGTCGCCGTCCAGCATCTCGATAATGACAGCGTACGCGTTGCGGGACAGCTGAAGCCAGGCGAACAGGTCGTCTCGCTGGGCGCACACCTGCTGCGCGATGGGGAACCGGTGCGCGTCGCCGGTCAGCCCGAGGCCACCGGCAAGGGAGCCCGTCCGTGAGCACAAGCCGTTTCAACCTCTCCGCCCTCGCCGTGCGGGAGCGCTCCATCACCCTGTTTTTGATCCTGCTGATCACGGGTGCCGGCATTCTCGCCTTCTTCCAACTGGGACGCGCGGAAGATCCCCCCTTCACTATCAAACAGATGACGGTCGTCACCGCCTGGCCCGGTGCCACCGCGCAGGAAATGCAGGACCAGATTGCAGAGCCGCTGGAAAAGCGCATGCAGGAACTGCGCTGGTATGACCGGACGGAGACCTTCACCCGCCCTGGCTTGGCCTTCACCATGGTGGTGCTGCGCGATGACGCCCCGCCGTCGGAGGTGCAGGAGGAGTTTTATCAGGCCCGTAAAAAGCTTTCTGACGAGGCCAAGACCCTGCCCGCCGGTGTCATTGGCCCGTTGGTCAATGATGAATATGCCGACGTGACCTTTGCGCTGTTCGCGCTGAAGGCCAGGGGGGAGCCGCAGCGCCTGCTGGTGCGTGACGCCGAAACGCTGCGTCAGCGGCTGCTGCATGTCGCCGGCGTGAAGAAGGTGAACATCATCGGGGAGCAGCCGGAGCGCATCTTCGTCTCCTTCTCCCATGAAAAGCTGGCGACATTGGGTGTCTCCCCGCAGGATATCTTCGCCGCCCTCAACAGCCAGAATGTGCTGACGCCCGCCGGTTCCATCGAAACCAAGGGTCCGGCTGTCTTCGTCCGTGTCGATGGCGCCTTCGACACGCTGGAAAAGATCCGACAGACCCCCATCAATGCCCAGGGGCGGACCCTGAAACTGTCGGATGTGGCAACGGTTGACCGGGGCTATGAAGATCCGACCACCTTCCAGGTGCGCAACAACGGAGAGCCGACGCTGCTTCTTGGCATCGTCATGCGCGACGAATGGAACGGGCTGGACCTCGGCACGGCACTGGAAGCGGAGGTTTCCGCGATCAATGCGGAGCTGCCTTTGGGCATGTCGCTGACCAAAGTGACCGATCAGGCCGTCAATATCAGTTCGGCGGTCGACGAGTTCATGGTCAAATTCTTCGTGGCACTGCTGGTCGTGATGGTGGTCTGTTTCGTCAGCATGGGCTGGCGGGTCGGCATCGTTGTTGCGGCGGCGGTACCGCTGACGCTCGCCGCTGTGTTCATCATCATGGCGGCGACAGGAAAGAATTTCGACCGTATCACGCTGGGTTCCCTGATCCTGGCCCTGGGCCTGCTGGTGGACGACGCCATCATCGCCATCGAAATGATGGTGGTGAAGATGGAGGAGGGCTATGACCGGGTTGCCGCCTCGGCCTATGCCTGGAGCCACACGGC
>JAIXTS010000443.1 GCA_027483805.1 Azospirillum sp.
CTCCACCCCCGTCAGATGGCCATAGCGCGCGTCCAGATCGCGCGCCCGGGCCTGAAGCTCTGTGATCATGCCGGGACCGTGCCTTTCAGGTGACGGCGCAGCAGGGAGGTGCCCTCCTCGCGGCCCAGGGCCGGCTGGAACGCCACCGATATCTCCTTCAGCGCATGCGCCCAGGCGGGGCCAACACGGTCCGCCGGCACCACCACCGTGTCCACACCCACACGGGTCAGGAACAGGTACTGGTCGGGGATGATATGGCCGAAGGCCCTGATCTCGCCCTTATAGTCAAACCGTTCGCGCAGCTCGCGCGCGGCGGAAAAGGCCCGGCCATCGCGGAATTTCGGGAATTCCAATGCCACCAGCGACAGGGAACCCAGATCAGAGGATATTTCGGTCGCCAGCTGATTGGATTTCAGCCGCACGCCGATGGCATCCCGCCTTGCCGTCAGCGCATCCCGGTCGGCGCGCCAGCGTTCCAGCGACACGATGACGGCACCGTCGGCGGGCATGTCCTGGTCGTCGGCAAGGTCGGTCCAGCGGTCATCGATGGGCAGACCACGATCAAGCACGGGCATAGAGGGCCTCCTTGAACGGGGCGTGGCCGGTACGGGCCAGCGTCTTGATAAAAATCTCGCCGGGCTGGCGCAGCTTCACGAAGGTGTTCACCACCACCTCCACCGCATCGATGATGCCGTCATAGTCGAAGCCGGGGCCGACAATTTCGCCCAGGGCCGCGTTGGTGCCGGCATCGCCGCCCAGCAGGATCTGGAAGAATTCCTCGCCCTTTTTGTCCACACCCAGAATGCCGATATGGCCGACATGATGATGGCCGCAGGCATTGATGCAGCCGCTGATCTTGATCTTCAGCTCGCCCAGGTCGTGCTGCCGGTCCAGATCGGCGAACCGCTCCGCAATGCGCTGGGCCACCGGGATGGCGCGGGTATTGGCCAGCGCGCAGTAATCCAGGCCAGGGCAGGCGATGATGTCGGAGATCAGGCCGGCATTGGCGGTGCCCAGCCCCGCCTTGTCCAGCGCCTGCCACAGCGCATAGAGGTCGTCCTGGCGGACATGGGCCAGAACCAGGTTCTGCTCATGCGTCACACGCACCTCGCCAAAGCTGTAAAGGTCGGCCAGGTCGGCAACGGTTTCCAGCTGGGATGATTCCGCATCGCCGGGAATGCCGCCGATGGGCTTCAGGCTGATGGTGGCGATGGCGTAGCCCTGGGTCTTGTGCGCCGTCAGGTTGGTGCGGGTCCAGCGGGCAAAGGCCGGGTCGGCTTGCTTGGCCGCCTCGAAACTTTCCGACACAGCCGGCAGGTCCGCCCAGGGCGGGGCGGCAAAATGGGTCTGGATCGCGTCCACGATGGCGGGATCGACATGGAATTTCTGCCGCGGCAGGCGGGCATATTCCTCTTCGATCAGGCCGAGGAATTTGGCCGGACCCATCTCATTGACGGTGATCTTGATGCGCGCCTTATAGATATTGTCGCGCCGCCCCAGCTGATTATAGACGCGCAGGATGGCTTCCAGATAACCGATGATCTCTTCCACCGGCACAAAGTCGCGCGCCTTGACCGCCAGATAGGGGGTACGGCCCTGGCCACCGCCAACATAAACGGTGAAGCCGACGCGGCCCGTCACCTCATCCTTCTTGGCAATCAGGCCGATATCATGCACCTGCACGGCGGCGCGGTCGTTCGGGCTGCCGGTGATGGCGATCTTGAACTTGCGCGGCAGATAGGTGAATTCCGGGTGCAGCGTTGACCATTGCCGCAGAATCTCGGCATAGACGCGCGGGTCCACCAGCTCATCCGCCGCCGCACCACAGAACTGGTCTGTCGTCACGTTGCGGATACAGTTGCCGCTGGTCTGGATGGCATGCATGTCCACTTCGGCCAGTTCGTGCAGGATGGCGGGCACATCCTCCAGCTTGGGCCAGTTGAACTGAATATTCTGGCGCGTCGTGAAATGGCCATAGCCCTTGTCATAAACCCGCGCGATGCGGGCCAGACGGCGCACCTGGGTGGAAGACAGCATGCCGTAGGGCACGGCCACGCGCAGCATATAGGCGTGGAGCTGGAGATAGAGGCCGTTCATCAGCCGGATGGGCTTGAACTCCTCCTCCGTGATCTCGCCCTTGATGCGACGCTCCACCTGGGCGCGGAACTGCTCCACCCGTTCGAAGATGAAGGTCTTGTCGAATTCGTCATAGCGATAGACGGCAGCATGGGCGTCGGCGGGCTGATTGCTGCGGAGGGCGGGGCTGTGCGTATCAGGCATGGGGGTCGGGCCTGTCATCTCTGTCATTCGTGTGGGGTCAGGCGGTGGGCTGGCGGGCCTGCTTGCCCAGGTCGCGGCGCACGGTGGGGCCAATGCCCTTCAACCGTTCGCGCAGATGGGTGGGGCGGGTGCCCTGGTCGGTGATCTCCACATCCAGCGGATAGACATCGACGACCACCTGGCGCTTTTCCTCGGCCTTGGCGAAGCAGAGTGCCTCGGCAATGGCGTCGGCCCCGTCGAATACGGCGGCCAGCGCCACATCCTCCACCCAAATGTTGCCGGTGCCCAGCCAGACGGCCTCCCCGTCCAGAAGACGGCTGGCGGCGACGGATTGCTGGGTTCCCTTGGCTTTGACCAACATCTCTTGGAACTTCCCTGTCAGACGGCTTCGCGCAGGTGATCGGGCACCAGCGAGGTGATTAGGGCGGTGTCGGCCAGACGGACGACATCGCCGATGATGATGATCGCCGGCCCCACCAGCCCATGCGCCGCCGCCAGCGGCGCCAGATTGGCAAGCGTAGCCGTGATCAGCTTCTGATCCGGCCTTGTGCCCCTTTCGATCAGGGCCGCCGGGGTGTCGGCCGGCATCCCGGCCTCAATCAGGCGGCGGGCGATAATTTCCGCCGCCGACAGACCCATATAGACAACCAGCGTATGGCGCAGGCGGGCCAGCGCCTGCCAGTCCAGGTCCGGCTCCCCATCCTTGCCATGGCCGGTGACAAAGGTGACACCGGCGGCATGGTCGCGATGGGTGATGGGGATCCCGGTCGAGGCGCCGCAACCGAGTGCCGCCGTGATGCCGGGGACGATTTCCACCGGGATGTCGGCGGCCCGCAGCGCCTGCATTTCTTCGCCGCCGCGTCCGAACAGGAACGGGTCGCCGCCCTTCAGCCGGACCACACGGTGACCGGCCTTGGCCTCGGCCACCAGCAACTGGTTGATGGCCTCCTGGCTCATCGTGTGATGCGACTTCGACTTGCCGACATAAAGGCGGCGGGCGTCGCGGCGGACATAATCCATGATTCGCTCATCCACCAGCTTGTCATGCACGACCACGTCGGCATCCTGCAAAACGCGCAGGGCGCGCAGCGTCAGCAGGTCCGGGTCGCCCGGCCCGGCACCGACCAGGGCGACGGTGCCCGCCCTGGCCTGCCCATAGGCGGGATTATTGACGGCGGCCAGCAGACCATCGCGCGCGGCCTGTTCACGGCCGGCCAGAAAGTCCCGGGCCACGGGGCCGTCGATCACCGCTTCCCAGAAGCGGCGGCGGGCCGTCTCACTGTCGCGGGTGGCCTTCACAGCGGTGCGGAAACTGTCCAGCAGACTGGTCAGCCGGCCAAGGCCCGGTTCCAAGGCCGCCTCCAGCCGCTCGCGCAGACGGCGGACCAGGACCGGGCTGGCCCCGCCGGACGAGATGGCGATGGTGATCGGTTCCCGGTCGATGATGGCCGGCATGATGAAGCTGCACAGAGCCGGTTTGTCCGGCACGTTAACCAGGATGCCGGCCTTGTTCGCGGCATCGGCGACGGCGCTGTCGATCTCTTCGATATCGGTGGCGGCAAAGATGACCCGGTGACCATCCACATCGCTTTGTGTGAAATCCCGGTCAATAATCCGGTCCGCCAATCTGGCCAGATCAGGGTGAATGTCCGCGGCGACGATGGTCAGGCGGCATCCGGCCTTGGCCACCAGCCGCGCCTTGCGCAGGGCCAGTTCACCGCCACCCACCACCAGAACCTTCTGCCCTTCCAGAGGCAGCGACACCGGAAATCCACGCAAAGCCATGGCTCAGCTCCACTTCTACCGCACATGCGGAATGAGGGAGATTTGATCCCGTTTTCACGGCATGTCGAGGTGAAATATTATTTCTCCAATATTCCTAGGTTAAATATAGGGATTAAACCCGATGGAAAATTTTGATATTTATCAATGACATGAGGATAGAGGTAAAGTAGGTATTAAGGGCACTTATCAGGGGTGTTCACGGCAGCCATGCGCCGATGGGGCATGGATGTGTGAAATAGCTTGTTGAACGCCCGACCTATGTACATTAGCTGTCGTGGCAATGCGGAATCATGACCGGGACTCTGCCCCGGCCGATCGTGACGAAGGAACTGGGATATGAGCGCGTTCATCGAAAGCAAGGTGCTGTCCGTCCATCATTGGACCGACACGCTGTTCAGCTTCACCTGCGAACGCGAACCCGCCTTTCGTTTTGAAAACGGCCATTTCGTCATGATCGGGTTGATGGTGGATGGCAAGCCGCTGACGCGCGCTTATTCCATCGTGTCGCCCAACTATGCCGAACATCTGGAATTCCTGTCGATCAAGGTACCTAACGGCCCCCTGACCAGCCGGTTGCAGCATATCCAGGTCGGTGACACGGTCATCCATGGCCGCAAGTCGGTGGGCACGCTGGTGACCAGCAGCCTGGTGCCGGCCAAGAACCTCTATATGTTCTCCACCGGCACGGGTCTGGCCCCGTTCATGAGCATCATCCGCGACCCGGAAGTCTATGCCAAGTATGACCGGCTGATCCTGACCCATACCTGCCGTACCGTGGGTGAGCTGGCCTATCACGACTACATCACCAACGAGTTGCCCCATGACGAATTCCTGGGCGAGGATGTGGCCGCCAAGCTGACCTATTACCCGACTGTCACGCGTGAACCGTTCCGCAACCAGGGCCGCATCACCGACCTGATCCGCAGCCATAAACTGTTTGAGGATATCAAGGCCGCGCCGCTGGACCCCGCCAACGATGTCGCCATGATCTGTGGCGGGCCGGACGTTCTGGCCGAGACGGTGGAACTGCTGAAGGAACGCGGCTTCACGGAAGGGGCCGGGCATACGCCGGGCAATTACGTGATCGAAAAGGCGTTCGTGGAGAAGTGAGGAAAGCCGGGGCGCATTCTCACCTTTTGCTATAGATTGTCATTCTGCATAATCTATAATTCAGTAAAATTTATCCTGATAAATTTTACCATACAACTCCGCACAAGCATTACAGTGCTGCATTTTTGCAGCGACAATGGAGCCACCAGAATTGTAACCTCATCGAAGCATTGTGTATTGAGAGCGGTGTTTCAATGTATGAGCTTACTGGTGCTGAAAGACAAAAAGTAACGCGCATTCTCATGAATTCTGGCGTTGCGCTTGAAAGGTTGTTGCAAAAAAGGCGCCAAATGGGCGCGTCGAATTTCTGCAGGTATGTTCCGGAGTATATTTGTAGAAGGTATGAAAATTTAGCAGATATATACATTCGTGGAATAACAGACTCCGGCAACATATCAGAGAGATCGAAAAGATTCTGCAATATCAGGGTTCGTGGGGGCGTAACCATAGTAGATACCTTTAATTTTCTTCCATTATTTCTGATAATGCTATCTATTGATCGTATGCATAGCAGTGGTGAGTTGATAAGATCTAACATTATAAATTCCTTCCCAAATAAAGAACTAAAGAGTTCCTTTTTCTTCAAATATCAGTGTTCTATCGTAGCGGCGTGGAATCATATGAGCTACGAAACCTTATCAAGGAAGATGAATTCAGATCGTGATTTAACTACGCAAATAGATAGAATAATAGAAATGCTATATGACATTAACTTAGAAATCAACGGCACCCCAAATGATCAGAGGAAATCAGCAATAATTAACAATAGAATGAGATACATAATGCATATGGTAAATGCAATACAGGGAGCAAAAAATAAAAATATCCATTTATTGCGTAGCGTAATCCGTTTATTTAGAGGAGGCGACGATGATCATGGCTCTCCTGGCGTGATTGTTAGTTTTCTCAAAAAATAGGTCCTAGCGGCTACGCCCGTCCTTCAAATATCCGCGCCATGGTCCTTATAGTCCGCAAACACATGGTCCATGACGCGGGCGGGGTTGGAGCAGCCGGCCTCTCCCACAATCTTGGCGGGCACACCCGCCACCGTCACGGCGCGGGGCACGTCGCGCAGGACCACCGACCCGGCCGCGACGCGGGCGCAGTCGCCGACATGGATATTGCCCAGCACCTTGGCATTGGC
>JAIXTS010000198.1 GCA_027483805.1 Azospirillum sp.
ACATCGGGGCTGTCATTGCGGCTGATGATGCTGCGCGCCGTGTCGGCCATAACGATGGTGCGCAGTTTTTCGGGCAGGCCGCCATCGGCACCCCAGCCATCATCGACCCGCACCCGGCTTTCCCGTTCGAACCGGGAGGTCAGGTTGCTGATCGCGGCGCGACCCCGTGTGGGCTGGGGTGATAATGGGTCCAAGGAACCGGCCCCCGATATGCATAAGAACATATCGGGAACATACAACAAACACAGCCCCGCGCAAAGGGCTTTGCGCGGGGCTGCTGCGGACGACGTGGCAGTGGTTCAGGCTGCTTGACCCGTAATGTTGGCCAGCTTTGCGCGGGCGCCTTCAATGGCGGCCGACCGGGCATCCGGGCCGAAACCGATCTTTTCCGCATGCACGAAGGTGACGTCGGTGATGCCGATAAAGGCAAACAGCTGCCGCAGATAGGGTTCCTGGAAATCGATGGCCTTGGCCGGACCTTCGCTGTAAAGGCCGCCGCGAGCCTCGATCACGATGGCGCGCTTGCCATCCAGCAGGCCCTTAGGCCCTTCGGCCGTATAGGCGAAGGTGATACCGGCCCGCAGCACATGATCAAACCAGGAGCGCAGGACCGTCGAAACGCTGAAATTATACATGGGCGCGCCGACCAGGATGACATCTGCCGCCTTCAGTTCAGCCACCAGCTGATCGGACAGGGCGCGCGTCGCCTTCTCCGTCTCCGTCACCGGTTCCCCGCGCAGACCGGCGAGATTGTCGGCCGTCACATGCGGAACCGGGTTGGCGCCCAGATCGTGGCGGGTGACCGTGGCGCCGGGATGAGCCTGCAGAAGGCCGGCAAGTGCATCGGCCACCAGAAGCTTGGTGACCGAACCATTGCCATTGGCCGAGCTGTCGATCACGAGAATATTGGTCATTGCCGGGTCCATTCGATTGGAATTGTGCATGCGCAGCAATCTGGCAATGCACAGCCGGCGCGACTATCAGTCGGTTCAGAGAAAGACTGTTGCGAATTTCAGGACAATCAGCGGCAATCATCGCCCTTAATTATTGATGCGGGCGAATTCCCGGAAGGTCACGGCGATCTTGTCCTCGACAATCGTCACTTCACCCCGGGCCACCATGCGGCCGGACACCACGATATCGGACAGATCATCGATCTTTCGATCCAGTTCCACGATAGCGCCACGGCCCAGCTTCAGCAGGTCGCGCACCCGGATGGTGGAAGTGCCCAGCACCACGCTCATTTCCACTTCCGTGTCATAGACGGCGGAAATCTCTTGCTGTTCGGGAAGGGCACGGACGGAACCGCCGCCGGCCATTTCGCCAAACATGGCATCGATATCGTCCTGATCGGGCATGTCCCCTACCCCGGAATGATCAATCTTCGGCTACCCTAGCATGGGTGCGGGCCGTCTTGCAGCGACAAAGGCGGCCGCTTCCTGCCATGGGGTCAGGGAAAAGCTGGCCCGCGCCTGACCAGAGGGGGAAGGCAGGACAAACAGGGCCATGCCCTCCCAGTCCGCCGGCTGGCGTCCCCAGGGCAAGGGCGCCTTCGGGCCCAGGAACAGACGGGCACCATTCTTGCTGGTAAAGGCGATGGAAGCCGGACGGTGGGCGCGCATCTTGGCCTGAAAGCCGGGAATGTCGAATCCGTCCGGCGTCAGGTCGACATCATTGCCGATCTCCACCTTGTTCAGGTCGGTCAGCCCCAGACCCAGGTCGTTCATGCGGGGAAAGTCCGTCGCATGCCAACCGGGCGGCACCAGACCGATCCGGACAAGAGTGGGCCAGAAGGCATTACCGGGGTTGGCATAATAAGCCCCCTTGGCCGCGGAGACGCGGGACGGCGCCGTGCCACAGAAGACGAGGTGAAGGCCGGGGGCCAGGATATCGGGCAGGATCATGATGGCCGGCATTATTTGCCGGCCCTGGGTCCGACGCAAGAGAGAATGGCGGAATTCCGCCACTTCATCGAAGTTGGCACGCCCCTTGCTTCTTATTTTGGCGAGCAACGGCCACCGGCCAGCATGAGGAATTCGAGCGATGGAAAATTCACTCTACATCACCCTGTCCCGCCAGGAAGTTCTGCGCCGGCAGATGGACGTGGTGTCGAACAACATCGCCAACATGAACACCACCGGCTTCAAGTCGCAGCGCATGCTGTTCCTGGAATATCTGGAGCGTCCCGATCCCCAGGGCGAACGGATGAGCTTCGTCCAGGATTTCGGCCTGCAACGCAATATCGATGCCGGTCCGCTGACCGTGACCAATAACGAACTGGACCTCGCCTTGCGCGGAGAGGGTTATTTCGCTGTCGAAACGCTGACCGGCACCCGTTATACACGGGGCGGCGCCTTCCAGCTGAACAATAGCCGCGAGATTGTCGACCATTCCGGCCTGCCGGTCCTGGACACCGCCAACCAGCGCATCACGGTCCCGGCCGATGCCACCGAAATCCACATTGCCGGCGACGGCACCGTATCGACCGAGGCGGGCGCCCTGGGCCGGCTGAAGGTGGTCTCCTTCGCCGACCAGCAGAGGATGATGGAACTGGGCGGCGGCCTGTATGAAGCCAACCAGGAAGAAATTGCCGTCGAGCAGCCCCAGATCACCCAGGGCGCCATCGAAGGCAGCAATGTCCAGAGCGTGGTGGAGATGACGCAGATGATCGATGTCCTGCGCACCTACCAGAGCGTCCAGAGAATGATCGACAGCGAACATGAACGCATCCGCGGTGCCATCACCAAGCTCGGTCGCGTTCAGTAATCAAGCCAGCAAGAAGGATCGGAACCATGCGTAGCCTCTCCATCGGCGCCACCGGCATGCTGGCCCAGCAGCTGAACGTCGAAACCATCTCCAACAACATCGCCAACATGACGACGACCGGTTACAAGCGTCAGCGGGCCGAATTCCAGGACCTGCTGTACCAGAACCAGCGCCGCGTGGGCTCCACCTCCTCCGACGCCGGCACCGTTGTCCCGTCGGGCATCCAGGTGGGCCTGGGCGTCAAGGCCGCCGCCATCTATCGCATCAACGAACAGGGCAATATCAACCCGACCGGCAACACGCTGGACCTCGCCATCAACGGCCAGGGCTATTTCCAGATCCAGCTGCCCAACGGTGAAACCGCCTATACCCGCGCCGGTTCGCTTCAGCTGAATGCCGAAGGCACGCTGGTCACCGCCGACGGGTATCAGGTGCTGCCCGGCATCGTGGTGCCGCAGAATACCGTGGATATCACCGTCAACCCGAACGGCGAAGTCCTGGCCAAGATCGACGGCCAGACCGTGCCGCAGAATGTCGGCCAGATCCAGCTGGCGGCCTTCCCCAACAATGCCGGCCTGGA
>JAIXTS010000359.1 GCA_027483805.1 Azospirillum sp.
ACTTAAACCGCTTCTTGGCGCCCGAATGGTTCTTCAACTTGGGCATTTTCGGTCCTTCTTCACATGTGGACGGTGGGCATGCCCCGGGCTTCTCGCCCGGCCGCGCCGTCCGATGGAGCGGGTGTGTATAGAGGAGGTGCCAGTACTTGGCAAGAAGCCTAGGTAAGCGGACTCCACATAGGCACCCGGCGATTCATGCCAGCGGTCATTATCCATGACCGCTGGAGGCCGGCGACTGCCGGCCCGCGCCCTCGTGGGCGCGTGAGCCAAGCCGCCGGATGGCGGCGCCCGGCGATTGAGGGAACAATGCGAAGACTCAATCCTCAAACGGGTCGCGCATCAGGATCGTGTCGTCGCGTTCGGGGCTGGTGGACAGCAAGGTTACCGGTGCCTCGATCAGTTCCTCGATGCGACGCACATATTTGATGGCGGCGGCGGGAAGCTGGGCCCAGGAGCGGGCACCCTGTGTGCTTTCGCTCCAACCCTCGAACGTCTCATAGATCGGCTCGACCTGGGCCTGCGCCGTCTGGCCGGCGGGCAGATGCTGGATCACCTCGCCATTCAGCTTGTAGCCCGTGCACACCTTCAGTTCCTCGAACCCATCCAGCACGTCCAGCTTGGTCAGTGCGATGCCGGTGATGCCGCCGGTCTTGATGGCCTGGCGCACCATGACGGCGTCGAACCAGCCGCAGCGGCGCTTGCGGCCCGTGACGGTGCCGAACTCATGCCCACGCTGGCCGATCTTGTCCCCGATCTCGTCATGCAGTTCGGTGGGGAAGGGGCCGGAGCCGACGCGCGTCGTATAGGCCTTGGTGATGCCCAACACATAGCCAACCGCACTCGGCCCCATGCCCGACCCGGCGGCGGCATTGCCGGCCACGGTGTTGGAGGAGGTGACGAACGGGTAGGTGCCGTGATCCACGTCCAGCATGGCGCCCTGCGCGCCCTCGAACAGGATGCGCTTGCCCTGGCGGCGGGCCTCGTCCAGGCGCTTCCAGACAACCGCGCTGTAGGGGAGCAGCTTGGGCGCCACCTCGCGCAGCTGGGCCAGGACCTCGTCCCGGCTCAACTCCTCCGCACCCAAGCCACGCAGCAAGGCATTATGGTGGAACAGCAGCTGTTCGACCTTTTGCTCCAGTACCGCCTCGTCGGCCAGATCGCAGACGCGGATGGCACGGCGGGCCACCTTATCCTCGTAAGCCGGGCCGATGCCACGGCCCGTGGTGCCGATCTTGTTGACGCCGCGCGCTTCTTCGCGCGCCTTGTCGACGGCGGAGTGCAGCGGCAGAATCAGGGCGCAGTTCTCGGCAACCAGCAAGGTTTCGGGGGTGATCGTCACCCCCTTTTCCTGAATGGCCGCAATTTCCTTCAGCAGGGCCCAGGGATCGACGACGACGCCATTGCCGATCACCGACAGCTTGCCGGGGCGGACAACGCCGCTGGGCAGCAGGGACAGCTTGTAGACCACGCCGTTGATCACCAGCGTATGGCCGGCATTATGACCGCCCTGGAAGCGGACCACGACATCGGCCCGGCTGGACAGCCAGTCGACGATCTTGCCCTTGCCCTCGTCGCCCCACTGGGACCCGACGACCGCCACATTGGCCATGATATTCCTCGCTTGCGTAAGACGTCAGGCGACATGGCCCTGCCGGACCCGCACCCTGGGTTGGTTTCGGTCAGAATGGTCAGACGGGCGTCGGCCCGTCCGCCGTCAACAAATGTGAGCAGGACAGGCGCCTGGCCTCTGCCGTCAGATCACCGGACGCCTCCATGGCGGCCACTGTATGCCAGCCCTGGGCGCGCAACACCTGCGCCTCATCATAATCGGTGCCCAACGGCAGCAGCACGCGCTTGACCGGCGAGGGGCCGGGCAGGGCGCGCAGCACAGTGTCGGTATAAAGCGTGAAGCCCGTGGCGGGTTCGCCCACCGGATCGGCCCCGCCCGTGCGGTAGCGGCCACCCCGGCCCAGCTCGCCGCGCACACCGCGCGCGAAGATCGTGAAGCTGACGCCCGTCTGATACTCAAACCCGCGCATTTCCACGGGATCGATGGTGACGGACAGGGTGGGGGCCGCCTGTTCGATCAGGCGCACGACGTCGGTCAGTTCCTGACGCGCCGCCTTGGCCACGTCGGGCAGGTCGATGGCGGCCAACCGCTGTACGGCGGCCGGCGCAGGGCCTGAAGCGTTCAGGATCGACAGAAATAGCGGCGCATGCGGCCCGGCGGCATCAGCCAGGGCGGCGGCATCGCGGTGATCCAGGGCCGCGCGCAACCGGGCATAATCGTCTCCGGTCAGGCTCAGGGCCCGCGCCACGGCCGGCACCAGGGTCGGCACCGTCAGGTCAATGGAAATCCCCTTGGCCCCCACCGAAGCCAGGGCGCTGGCCGCCAGCAGAATGATCTCGGCATCCGCCTCGGCCCGGTCGGGGCCGATCAGTTCCACACCGACCTGCCCGAACTGCCGTTCCTGGCGCAGGCTGCTGCCTTTCACGCGCAGCACTTGGCCCGCATAGGACAGGCGCAGCGGGCGCGGCGCCTTGCGCAGGCGGGTGGTGGCGATGCGGGCGACCTGCGGCGTCATGTCGGAACGCACGCCCATCATCCGCTGCGACACGGGGTCCATGATGCGGAAGGTCTGGTTGGCAAGGCTGGCGGCGGAGCCGGACAGCAGCCCCTCCTCAAACTCCACCAGCGGCGGTTTCACCCGCTCATAGCCATGGCGATGGAATTCCTTCAGCAAGCGGCCTGTCACCTGCGCCTCATGCTCCGCATCCGGGGGCAGCAGGTCACGCAGTCCGGTGGGCAGCAGGGCCTTGGCCGCCAGGGCCTTGGGGGGCGTATCGGTCATGTCAGGGCTTACCGATGGTGAGTGCCGTCAAGCGAAGGGGGGACCCCAACACCGGTAACCGGTCTTAGCCCAGGGACCGGTTTCACGCAAATGCAAAGACCCCGCTTACGGGGGCGGGCAGCCTTGCGCAAGGTGAGTTCAGCCCTGCGCGGTCAGCACCAGTTGCAAGGGAAGGGCATCCATCGCAAGCAGGGTCAGGATTTCCAGCGCCACCAGACCGGCGGCCACCGCGCCGGGGCACGCCAGCGCCGTGCGGACCGCAAACCAGCTGTAATAGAGGCTCCAAAGGACCAGGCCCAAACCGATGCCGTTGGCCACTGGCTCCGACGCATTCAAGGCGACGGTCAGGGCCGCAAGGCCGGCCGTGCTGCTGACCACGCTGCACCAGACATAGGTGGACACAAACAGCGCAAACCGATCGTCGCGGCCTGTCGCCTCCAGGATACGGGAAACAGCCAGCAGGTAGCCCGTCATCTGCACGGCCGATACGGCCGCTGCCAGAAGCAGATAGGGGATCGGCGCCACACCTTCCGGCAATGTCGCTATGTCAGCGACAGCACTGGCCAGCAGCAGAGGGACGATCAACAGCAGGCTGCGCCACGCGGCTGCCGGCGACGCATCGATCAGCGTGATCCCGCGCGCATCAAGGGCGGCAAGCCGCAGAGCCCCGACCAGCGCGCTCATGCTGATGCCTTGACGAAGAAATCGGCCAGGACGCGGTCATAGATGGCGGTCAGCAAACGGATATCATCCACGTCGACATGCTCATCGACCTTGTGCATGGTCTGCCCCACCAGTCCGAACTCCACCACAGGACAAAAATTCTTGATGAAGCGCGCATCCGAGGTGCCGCCGGAGGTGGACAGTTCCGGCACGCGCCCGGTGACCGCCTCCACCGCCCGCGCGACCGTGGCAACAAGAGCGCCGGGTGGGGTCAGGAAGGCCTCCCCCGATACCGCCACTTTCAGGTCCCAGGCGCCGCCCACTTCCTCCAGCACATCTCGGATATGGGCTTCGAGGCTTCTGGGCGTATGGAGATCGTTGAACCGGATGTTGAATCGGGCCGTCCCCTTTGCCGGAATGACATTGCTGGCCGGGTTGCCGACATCAATCGTGGTGATGGCGAGCGTGCTGGGCTGGAAATGCGCGGTGCCCTCATCAAGCGGACTGTCGGCCAGCATGGACAAGGCCCGGGTCAGGCGCGGCAGGGGATTGTCGGCCAGATGCGGGTAGGCGACATGACCTTGTGCGCCATAGGCCGTCAGGGTGGCGGTGACCGACCCGCGGCGCCCGATCTTCATCATCTCGCCCATGGCGCGCGGGTTGGTCGGTTCCCCCACCAGGCAGGCGTCGATCACCTCGCCCGTGGTCTGCATCCAGTCCAGGACCTTGCGGGTACCATTGATGCTGGGTCCTTCTTCATCCCCTGTGATCAGCAGAGAGATGGAGCCATCAGGGGCACCATTCCGATCCAGGAATGACTTTACGGCGGCAGTGAAGGCAGCGATGGCGCCCTTCATATCGGATGTGCCACGGCCATAAAGTTTTCCGTTTATAATTTCGGCACCGAAAGGATCGACGGTCCACGAAGTCGTATCGCCAACCGGAACGACATCTGTGTGCCCTGCGAAGCAGAAGTTCGGACTGCCCTTGCCCAGCCGCGCGTAAAGATTATCCACCGGGTCGGTTCCAGCCTCTTCAAAGACCAGACGATGGCAGATGAAGCCCATGCCTTCCAATTCACGCTGCAGCACGCCCAGCGCGCCGGCATCGGCGGGGGTAACGCTGGGGCAACGGATCAGGTCCTGGGTCAGGGCGATGGGATCAATGGTCATGGCGCAACGGCTCTGTCCGGAAAAGGTAGAGGCTTTTTACTAGCAGATGCGCGCGTCCGCCATCCCAGTGATTGACGCGGCCCTGGTTCCGCTCTCCGGCATGCAGGGAAAACCCTTGTCGCCATTTTGCCTAATTTTTAGTCATTGGCAAGCTGGGGGCCGGAATCCGGTAGCGACTCCAGCAACACCCACAGGTTTATCCACAGATTCTGGGGATTGCGCAGCCCATGATCGGGCTTGCCTTGACCAGCGACCCGCAATACCCATTTATGGACGGTAAAGCGGTCACTGACGGTGCCTGTAAGGGCCGGTGGTACCGACGGGGATAGCAACCCCCGGACTCGCTCGATCATGAGGGGACCAGACGTGACGACCCGCCTGTCGCTGTTCAACAGCCCGTTCCTGCTGGGCTTCGACCAGTTTGAACGTACGCTCGACCGCATCGCCAAGAACGCCAATGAGGGCTACCCGCCCTACAATATCGAACAGACTGGCCCTGACGGGCTGCGCATTACGTTGGCGGTTGCCGGCTTCACCTCTGAAGATCTGGCTGTCCAGATGGAGGACAATCAACTGGTGATCCGCGGCAAGCAGGCCGACGATAAAAACCGCATCTATCTGCATCGCGGCATCGCCGCCCGCCAGTTTCAGCGCAGCTTCGTTCTGGCTGAAGGGATCGAGGTTGTGGGCTGCAATCTCGACAATGGGCTGCTGCATGTCGATCTGCGCCGGCCGATTCCAGAGCCGAAGGTGCGGACCATCAAGATTGGTACCGGCGAGAATGGCAGCGGCGACAGCCCGCGTACCATCGACGTGTCCCCCGACCGTCGCGGCTGATGCCCCCTGTTAGATTTGTCAACCGAAGGCAGGGCGGCGACGCCCGTCCCCCGCCACTTTACGCGTGCCCGATCCCAAGGATGAGGGGCGCTTGCGATTGATGGACAGGAAAAATCAATCGACGCTCAAACTTCCACGCCGCAGAGATTACAGCCTGGACACCATCGTGTGATGGCTGGTCTGAGGGAAATGCGGATTGACCTGGAGCGCGCAAAGGCCCAATTAGCGCGGCATGCATGAAAAGACGTAAACCGCCCCCAGTCCCCGCGGGACGCCAAGGGGGCACAAGCCCGACCAGCACCGTCAAAACGGGTTGGGTCGGATGCTGGCGCCGTACCGAGCTGTCCCGCCCCCCCCGTGCCCGACATGGCCATCGTGCTGTTCGGGACGGAAATCAGGAGACACGGGATCGAGCGCCGCTTTCGGCATGGCTAATTTGAACGTGACCGGCCCGGCCGGCGCGTTCCCTGTCCACGGTTCCATCGACCCCGGGTCGGCCCCCGGAACCGCCGGACCAACAGAAGGAGACGAGACCTTGACCGAACAACTGCTTGCCGGAAAGAACATCGCCATTCTCGTGGCCAATGGCTTCGAGGAACTGGAGATGACCGAGCCGC
>JAIXTS010000275.1 GCA_027483805.1 Azospirillum sp.
GGATTGGAGCCCGCCACATCGGCGAAAATGCTCTGCCGCAGGGCGGCCGAGGTCGCCTGTGCCGTGCTGGCCTGGAATTGGTGGTTATGCTGCGGGGTCTGGGCCGCCGTCAGCGTCACCGTTTCCGCGCCGCCGCTGTTGCCGTTATTGTAGTTCGTGACCACACCCGGCGGCTTCAGGGGGTTGGTGGTGATGCCCAGGGGCGTGCGGCTGCGCAGGTCGGGCAGGTTAAAATTCTGGCCGGGGGTGCCGCCAAAGGTTGTGCCCAGCAAGGCGTTGAGCGCTGCGTTCTGGGCAGCTGGCAAGTTGGTGCCATTGCAGAGTGCCCATCCCTGTGGTGCCCAGTTGAAGCTGAACATCCTCAATTCACCGAGAAAATAATCACCCACCGCGTCCTCCCTGGCTTTTGACGCTCACGGCGGTCTGCCGTCTGGCCCAGGGCGGGCCAACGAAAAGATGTTCTCTACATAGGAATATGTCTAGTTTAAATTGTATAACACATATTTTATTTAAGGCTTGACGCTGTATTAGGCTTAGGAATCGGTATGGGGCCGCCCGCCCCTGTCTGCAGGGGCTGCGGCTTGCATAGGGCTTGACGTCCAGCCATGAATGGCCGATTTTATGGGTTGTGCATGCAACTGATGTGTTTGGAGTGCCGGATATGACCACCACCCTTCGCCCCGATACCGATCCGCGTCAGGACGGCACGTCCGGCAAGGCCGTGTGGACCCGGCCCGTGCTGGACGTGGTGGACGTCGTCAATGCCACACAGGCGGGGGGGGCCGTGTCAGCTGACCAGGACCCCAATCAGCGGTCGTAAGGTGCGGTGAAGGGGTGGCTGATGGGTGGTGCCCGGTGATGCATTACCCGCCAGCCCCCACAGAGTGTCCCCATGATCGCGTCCCTGCCGGCCCTTCTGGCCCCCCATGACCCGGCCCTGTTCCATGACGCGGTCCGCGAGCGTCGTCGGGTTCATATCCGTACCGGCAACGCCGACCTGTTCCGCACCCTGCTGCCCTGGTCGGTCTTCAACGGACTGTTGGGGTCCGACCGCCTGCTGGATGATCGGACCCGTTTGATACGACGGGGCCGTGATCTGCCCCGGGAAATGTGGAGCTATGTTGGTCCCGATCTGAAGCGGGTGGTCCTGCCCGATCAGTTGCAGCGTTTCTGTCAGGAAGGGTTGAGCATCGCCCTCAACCAGGTGCACCAGGCGGTTCCCACCCTGACCGCCCTGATCACCATGCTGGAACAGGCGCTGCCGGCCCGTATCCAGACCAATCTTTATGCCAGTTTCGGGCGGGAAAGCGCCTTTCGTGCCCATTATGATCCGCATGACGTGCTGGTCCTGCATCTGCACGGACGCAAAAGATGGTTCTGTTATGGTCACCGCCCGGACGCCTGCGCGCAGTCAACCGTGATCCCTGATCAGCATCTGGCACCGGTGCAGTGGGAGGTCGTGCTGGAACCGGGCGACATTCTCTATATTCCGCGCGGCGAGGTCCATCGCGCCTCGGTGGAAGGGGAGGCATCCCTGCATCTGACCAATTCCCTTCTATGGCCACGGGGGTCGGATCTGCTGAAATGGCTGGCTGGAAACGGCATGGCCGGGGTCGATGTCGATCCTGACATTCCCGTCTATGGCTCGGCTGCGGACATGGATCGGTACGAGCGGGACCTTCGCGCCCTGTTCCAGCGTCTGGCCGATACGGTTGATGTGCGGTCGTTCCTGACCAGCTTCACACAGGAACGCCGGATAAAGCCGCCGTTCAATCTGGGTCTGTCGAGTGAGCTGGCACTGGATTGCTGGGTCCAGCCTTTGCCGTCCCCGGATGGGTCCTTGCCGGCGGAAGACAGTGCCAATATTGCATTCAATGGCGGCAAGGTTGCTGTGGATCCACAGGAACGGGCCGTGCTGGCGGCTCTGACGCATGGTGGCAGACAGATCGGCGATCTACCCGCCCTGACCGGCCTGGATATGGAAACGGTGCGGGCCGCCGTCTCCAGTCTGGCCCGCCGCTCTCTGGTGCTGCTGACCGAGGGCGTATCCTTGTAGGTCTGTTCAGTTACCGCCCGCCGCCCGCCGCGTGAACACACCGTTCGACAGGCCCCGCACCAGTTTCAGGTAATGGCGTTGCACGGATTGCCAATCATCCTGGGCGGCATTGTCCAGGCTATCAGCCAGTTCTCTCAGCCCGTCCACGTCGATCAGGTCTGTGCATGCCGTGATCCGGGCCTGTTGCGCCAATTCGGCTTGGATTGCCGGCTGGGCCTTCAACAGGATCTGCTTCCAGTCTGCCGTCTGCGTGCCCCGCTGCTGATTATCCAGGATTTCCGCCGGTATCCGATCTGCGAAGGCGCGGTGGAACACGTCCTTGCAGCGTCCGTTGCGCAGATAGCGGTCTTCCGGCAGGGATAGGCAGAAGGCCAGGACACGCCGGTCCGATGTCGGATCACGCCGGTCCACCCCGTAACCGGCATTGGCAGCGGCATTCAACGGTCCCGGATCACGGCATTGCATGATCAGATCATGCCATTCCTGCCAGGTTCGAAGGCGATTGAACATGTATCTGGGGCCGCTGGTCTTCTGGAAAAGCGCCTTGGCCTCCGGATTGTTCCATTGTACAGGGAACAGAGGGGATGGCTCTATCGAGCTGTGCCGGGCTCGGTTCCAGAGCGAAAGCAGCGCCAGCGGGAGCAGCGGTCGGAACGCGGCGCGCAAGGCCAGATCCCGGCTTTTATGAATCCCGGCTGATACCAGCAGATTGGCATCCCGCCACAGGGACAGCCAGCGCAGGCGGGCTGCATGTCGGATCAGCAGATGTTCACCCGTATAGGTCAGTCCCATATTGCCGGAAAGGCCGGTCAGGACAACAGGCGCGCCCGCCCGTGCCGCCCGGATATAGATTTCATGTGCCCAGGCGGTGCTGAGCGGGTTCATCACCGGCTGATCGGCCAGGAAAACCATCCGTTCGATGAGTGGCAGCAGATCGGCATCATGGGCATGGACCAGATCATGGTCGATATTCGGGTGGCGTGTCGCCATCAGGGCCGCCAGCGGCCCCTCGTCGGTCAGCAGCAGCGGGTGCCAGGTGGTCTGTTCAACCGATACGGGAACATTGGTGTAGGCCTGAAGGCGCCTTCCTTCGGCGGCCAGCAGGGGGGCAGCGCTGCTGGCCAAAGCCGTGCTGTCCAGGCCGCCACTCAACATCAGGGCTGTGCCACCGGTGCCGCGTAACTGCGCCTTCACCGCCACATCCAGGACCTCGCGCAGGCCGTCGGCATCCTCATTGCCCCTGATGTGTGAGCGCCGGGGCACGGCACAGGGGTTCCAGTAGCGGCGGTCCCGGATACGGCCATCGGCGTCGATCATCGCCAGATGCCCGAATTCCAGCCGGCTGACCCCTTTGTAGAAGCTGTTCGTCCCTAGCAGCGGCAGCAGCATCTGCCAGGCGAGCAGCCGCGCCGGATCGGGGCCGGTCGGCACGTCCGGCAGGGCCAGCAGCCCCTTGGGCATGCTGGCAAAGGCGAACCAGCCGCGTCCGGTATGATAATGCAGGGGGCGGTTGCCCACGGGATCGCGGGCCAGCAGCAGGGTGCGGGCATCGCTGTCCCAGGCGGCGAAGGCGAAATCACCGCAGAGATGGTCCAGCGCCCCTTCGCCCCAGCGTTCAAGGGCTGCCAGGATGAAGGCGGCGTCGCACATCAGGGCCTGTTCGCCGGCATCAATGCCAAGCGCCCGGCCCAGCTCCTCCCGGTTATCGATGCGGCAATCGGCGACCAGATGCAGCCGCCCACCCTTGCCGGCCAGGGGCTGACGGTCGAAACGGTCCTCCGGCAGGAACCGCATCAGCCGATGGCCAAGGGCGATTTCACCCCCGTTCCAGATCCCTTCGCGATGCGGGCCGTAAAGGGCCAGGGCCCGGCTGATCCGGTCGCAATCCTGCACCGCGCCGGGGCGGCCATCCGGATACCAGACACCGGCAATCGCGCTCATGCCACTTGCTCCGTCGTCTGCTCGATGCAAGCTACCAGTTCGTCCAGCCGCGACAGATCATGGGGACGGCGCAGGACGAAGACCGGCACCCTGGCGGCCAAGGCCGTTGCCCAGCGGAAGATCCCAGGCCCCAGACCCATGAAGCTGGCTAGACGCAGCCGATAGACATGCCGGTGCAGGGCTGCCGCCGCCGCCGCCGTGCCCAGCCGTTCGGCGGTCGGTCGGTCGGTCGGATCGGATGACAGCATGAACAGGGCGGCCAAGGGTCGTGGATCGGGATCAAACCCGTCCCGGAACGACCCGATGGTGAACTTGTCCTCTTCCGCCCCGACCCTGGCTTCCTCTGTCATTGGGTCGCCGAACAGACGCGCCGCTTCCGCCCAGAGGCGCAGGTCCGGGGCACCGGGATGGAGCAGACCGGACAGGGGATCGATGATGGCCTGATCCTCGGCCAGCAGCCGGTGACCCCGGTGCAGCAGGGCACGGGCCGTGGTGCTTTTGCCGGCCCCGCTGTCCCCGGCAATGGCAATGGCGCGGCCCGCCAGGGTGACGGCGCAGGCGTGCAGGGGCGGCACGCCCCGCTGATGCAGCAACAGGCCCAGCCCCGGCCCGATCAGCCAGCCCTGCACCAGTCGGGGATCCAGCCCCTCCGGTACCTCGATCCGCAGGGCCTGTCCCCTGTCGAACAGCAGGCGGATCCCCTGGGGCGACCGCAGGATCGCGGTCCCGTCGGCATGCATCTGGAAATGGGGCTTGGCCCGCAGGCATGCTGATGCCGGTGCAGGCAGGGGGCCGAATTCGATGGTCACATCGGCGGGGCGGCCGGGGTCAGGTTCAGGCATCAGGGGCAGGGATGCCGTCGATTGCAAGATCAACCCGCCATACCGATAGTGCAGCATGCCCCTCACCCTTCAACCCTGGCGGCATGAAAGCGCAGTCGTTCCAACCGTTCGTAGGGGGTGCATAGCAGATCGCGGGTCAGCTCTGCCAGTTCCGCCGTCACGGCCGCCCGCTTGTGCGCGTGGTCGGGCACGAAGGGCCTTTTCCCTGCCGGGTCCTTGGCATGGATGGCAAGGCCATGGGCCAGGGCGCCTGCCTCCCCCCCTGTCGGCTCCAGCCCCAGCCAGGGCAGGATTTCCGCCGTCAGGGCGCCGGGCAGCGTGTCGTAAGGCACCAGCAGCCACTGATCCATGCGGCCTGGACGCGCGATATGATCCGCGACGCCCGACAGGATGCGGCCCAGAACCTGGGTGGCGAAGGCCAGGGGCGTGTCTGGCACCCGTGCCGGCGGCATGCCCAAGAAAAGACCGGCCTGTACCTTCTGCCCGGCCCGCCCCATCCATCCGGCCGGCTCATCGCGCAGGGAAACCAGAATCTCCTCAGGCTGGCGGTAGATGAACAGTTTCGGGACGCCGGGAAAGGCGGCTTCCAGCAGGGGCAGGTGCAGGGCGTTCCAACTGGACAGTTTCAGGATGAAGCGGTCCTGGTCCGGCCGGGCGGCACGGGCCAGGACTGTCACCAGCCGGCGCAGCACCTGCTGCTTTTCAGGGGCCGGCAGGAAGGGCCAGACCCCCTGCGTGCCCAGCACATCGTTCAGCGCCTGGGGTTCGGACACAACATGACAGCGGGCCAACCGGGACAGGCTGCGGGAGACCAGCGTGGAGCCGCAGCGTCCGGCATGCAGGATCAGAACCGATGGTGCCATCCCGTCGGCGGCATCCGGCAGCGGGGCCCGCCAACAGGGGCCGGCCTGGGCAATACGGTCGGCCAGGAAGGGCAGGGTCGGGTCCGTACCGGCAATGTCGGCCCAATCGGCCATGACCCGTCCGCCTTCATGATGAAGCCGGGTGGGGATGGGTTGTGCCGTGACCGGCATGGTGAGTTCCGATTATCAGCCCTGTACGCGGATCAGCTTCTTGTCTTCCATCTGCCGCAGCAGGTCCAGCACGTCGCGCTCGATTTCGCCCGCCGGTGCCTCGTACCGTTCCCCCAGGGACCGGCAGAGATCCGCGACCATGCGGGGCTGCTCCAGTTCCCGCCAGATCACAGCCCCGATTCGGTCCAGATTGAAATATCGGCCGCTGTCCATGTCCATCATGACCAGTTCGCCGTCAATCTCGGTGGAGAGCAGGTCAGCACAGACCGATACAGTGCTGGATATCTCGATCATGGTTCAGGTCGTCCGGAGGGAAAGCCGGCCCCCTTACTAGATCAGTCCGGCTGCCCTGTCCATGTGGGGGTTCCTGATCAAGGACCGTGCTTGCGCCATGCCACTCCCTCCAGCGCGGGCGTGCTGGGCATCAGTGCGTCGTCCCTACCATAGAGGGGTGTTTTAGGACTCCTCGGCCCTTCCAGAAGCAAGTCGAACCCGGCTGACAGTTTTGTGTCCTGGAAACGGAAATTGCTGTGGCGCAGGAACAGCAGGCCGCCTGGCTTCAAGCAGGCCGACAATTCCGCCAGGGATTGCTCGAAATCGGCAAAGCGGAGCAGGTGGGAACAGGTAGGGGGAAAATCCCCCAACTCCCCATGCCGGAAAATGGCCAAGGCAAAAACCGCATCGTGGTTGCCAGTGCCCTGCCCGGCGGCAGAGGCGGCAACAGCGAATGACAGACGGTCATCCCCCCGTCGGGCGAGGCTGGCCTGGGCGCGGGCGATATTGCGGGGGTTGATGTCGATCCCCCGGATCGTCGCCTGCGGGAAATAGCGGCGCAGGCTGAACACCTCTTCCCCTGTCGAACAGCCGAAGGACAGGATGCGCCTGTCCGGCCCATCGCCCAAATGATCGCGGGCGAAGGCAAACATCCTGGGATAGCGGTCCACTCCTGTTGTCGCGAAAGGCTGAAACAGCCCTGGGGGCGAGCGCCGCCACAGGCTGGCATAACGTGCATCCGTTCCCTGCATGAACCGGTAGAGGGTGGCCAGATGCCGGCCCCCCGGCAATGCCCGCACCATCCGCTTCAGGGCATCCTTAGGCCACATCCCGAGGTCCCTCTCCTGCCAGCAGCCGGTAGACCGAGGCCCGCCCGATGCCCAGATGGCGGGCGATGGCGGCGGCCCCCAAGCCCTCGGTTTTCAACTGTCTCACCGTCTCTGCATCGATGCGCGGCTTGCGGCCTTTGTAGACACCCTTGGCCTTGGCCGCCCTGATCCCCTCCATCTGGCGTTCGCGGCGCAGGTTGGTCTCAAACTCCGCGAACACGCCCAGCATGTCGAGGAAGGCCTTACCCGCCGCCGTACTGGTGTCGATGGGCTGTTCGGTAGCGCGCAGGTCCACGCCCTTGGCCCGCAGCTCCGCCACAATATCCTGCAAATCCTTGATGGAGCGCGCCAGCCGGTCGATGCGGGTGACCAGCAGCGTGTCGCCGGGCCGCAGAAAGGTCAGCAGCAAAGCCAGTTCCGTCCGGCCCTGCCGGCTGGAGCCGCTGGCCTTTTCCGCGCGCACGACCGCACAGCCGGCCCGGGTCAGGGTTTCCACCTGGATGGTGACATCCTGGTCGGTGGTGGAGGCGCGGGCATATCCGTAGAGGGCCATGATTTGTCCCGTTAGGGTCTAGACTACGACAGGATA
>JAIXTS010000406.1 GCA_027483805.1 Azospirillum sp.
GCGCATCTGTCGGTGACGGCCCTGCTGGACAGCCAGGCCACGGGCACGGCCTTCGGCCTGCCCCTGCGGCGCCCCGCCGATCTGCCGGCCGACCATCTGCGCGACGGGCTGTTCCTCATCGCCAGCGAACATCTGGCCGCCATGACGGCCACCCTGCGCGCCGCCGGGGCCGTGCATATCCTGGATGCCACCCCCCATATCCGCCTCTATACCGCCCTGCCCGCCTGAAGGAGGCCCGCCGATGGACCTGGACAGCCTGCTGTCGCACGCATATGCGGCCCTGGCCGCCGGCGCCCGCCTGGCCGAAGCGACGGACCTGTTCCGCCGCGCCCTTGACCTGGCGCCCGATGATCCGCGCGCCCTGATCGGCCGGGCCATCACCCTGCGCGGCCATGCCCTGCCGGCCCAGGCGGAAACCATCCTGCGCACCCTGCTGGCCCGCGATCCCGGCAATGCCGATGCCTGGGCCCAGCTGGGCACCACCCTGCGCCTGCTGAACCGGATGCCGGAATCCGGGGCGGCCCTGGAACGCGCCCTGGAACTGGCACCGGGCCATGCCTATGCCCGCGCCAATCTGGATTATCTGGGCCGGTTCTGGCGGCGCGGCGATGTCATCCAGATCGATTATCCGCCCAGCCCCCGCGTGCGCCACGGCCATGGAAGGCCGGCCCATCCCCGCCTCGCCCCCCTGCTGGCTGCCGGCGACTATACGCAGGCGGCCCAGGCCCTGGCCGCCATCGCGCCCGATCTGGCCACGATACCGGACAGCGCAGACCCGGCCCATCCCGGACATCCCTGGTGGGACAATGCCTGGTTCTTTTCCGGTGATGCCGGCATGCTCTGCGCCCTGCTGGCCAGCCGCCGCCCGGCCCGGCTGCTGGAAATCGGTTCCGGCATGTCCACCCGCTTCGCCCGCTGGGCCATCAACCGTTTCGCCACTGGCACGCATCTGCACAGCATCGATCCCGAACCAAGGGCGGAGATTGACAGCCTGTGCGACCAGATCACCCGCACCCCCCTGGAGGAAACCGACCCCGCCTTGTTCACGGGCCTGCGCGCCGGTGACATCCTGTTCTTCGACGGGTCGCACCGATCCTTTCAGAACAGCGATGTGACGGTGTTCTTCACCGAAATCCTGCCGGACCTGGCCCCGGGCGTCATCGTGCAGATCCACGATATTTTCCTGCCCCATGACTATCCGCCCGACTGGCTGGGCCGGCTTTATAATGAGCAATATCTGCTGGGCTCAATGCTGCTGGCCGGCCAGACCCGCTATGACATCCTCTGGCCCGGCGCCTTTGCGCCCAGCCTTCCCGCCATCACCCCCCTGCTGCCGGCCCGTTTCCGCGACGGGCGCGGCAGTTCCTTCTGGATGCGGGTGCGCTGAGCCAGGGATCGGATCAGGGGGCCCCTGGCGGGACCAGCGGCGGGACCAGGGGCTGGAACAGGGGATCGGCCATCCGCACCGGCTGGATATCCAGGGTCAGGTCAAGGACCGTGACGCCGTTTCCGCTCCAGCCCCGGCTGTCGGCATGGCGGGTCAGCAGCAGGCGGAAGGCGGGGCGGCGGGCGGGATCGGCAGCATCAAAGGCCAGACCCGTGGCCTGCCCCTGGCGGCTTTCCAGAACCTGCGCCATCAGCCGGCCGAACTGCCAGGGGGCCAGGATATCGCCCGTGGCCAGGGTGGCCGGCAATTCGGGATCGGGTTCGAAACCGGGGCGGGCCGGCAGGATGGGGGCATCGGCGCGCGCCGGGCCGGGGGTCACGGCACCGCTGGCCAGGTCCAGACGATCCCCGTCATGCAGCAGCGACACAACGATCCCCGTCTGGGCAAAGGGCCAGCCGGGGGCGCGGCGCGCGGCACGGGTATCGATCACCACCACACCGCTGGCGCCCACCACCTCCGCCATGCGCTGTTCGCGGATGATGAGGGCGGTATTTTCATCCACGCCCAGGCCGCGCGTATAGCCGGCGGCATCCATGGCGACCAGGGTGCGGGCAAAGCGGCCGCGCGCCAGGAAATGCTGATCCACGAACCAGTCGGGACCGATAAAGCCAAGGCCCGGCCCCAGGGTCCGGCCCGCGACGGGACCGGTGGCCAGCAGGTCCAGCGTTTCCGGTGCATCCTTGATCATGGTGGCGGACATGATGGCGGCCCCGGCGGACGATCCGGCAATGACGGCCCCGCCGGCATGGGCCGCGCGGATGGCGGCCAGCAGCGGCGTGTCGGACCCGTCGGGGCCCAGCAGGGCGGCGGTATAGCGCGACTGGTCGCCCCCTACCAGGAAGAAGCCCCCGGCATGGCGGGCGCGGTCGATCCAGACGGGGTCGGACACGATCTCCGCTGCCGGCCGGTCAAAGCCCTTTTCGGCCAGCGGCAGCAGCAGGGCGTTGGCCCCCAGGCCGCGCAGATGCGCCACGATGCGCCCGCCGCTGCCCACCGGATCGCCGCTGCCGGTGGGCAGGACCAGGATGGTCGCCCCCCTGCCGCCCGCCAGTTGCACCAGCCGTGCCCAGCCCGGATTATCCAGCCGGAAATCCCCACCGGCAATCAGCAGCGACCCCTTCACCGGCTCCGCCGGCACCGGCAGGGCCAGGGCCAGAAAGGCCAGCAGACACAGAACAAGGCGGCGCATGGGCATATCCGGGTGGGGGGGCCGTGAAAAGAAAGGCGGTCTTGCGGGAATGTGCCCCTCCCGCAAGACCGCGACAGCGCTCAGCCGGCGGATCAGAAGACCAGACGGGTGCGCAGATAGTAGGACCGGCCGATGGCAGAGGCCGGGCGGCCGATATCGCCATAAAACTGACCCTTGTTGGTCAGGTTGTTGACGCCGGCGGTCACCCGCACCTCTTCCGTCACCTGATAGGACACGGTCGCATCATGCACCCAGGCGGCAGGCGCATAGGCCTGGACAAAGGTGCTGGCCGTTTCCGTTTCCACGCCCGTCAGGGTCTGGCGCGACTGGTAGAAGCCGTACCAGCTGACGCTCCAGACATCATCGCTCCAGGTGACGCTGGGGTTCAGGTTCCATTCCGGGAACAGACGCTCACCCAGGGCATTGTTGGCGGCCGACGCATTGCTGGGCGTCTGGAAGGTACGGTTCTTCTCGTTCCACGTCCCGGTCAGGCCCAGGGTGACGCGGCCATTCTCGCCTAAGCCGATCTCTTCCAGGTCCACGGGATAGACCAGATCGAAATCGATGCCGCTGGCTTCGAACCGGGCGAAATTGATCGTCGTCTGGTTCAGGGAGTTCACAGCCAGGAAGGTGGGCGAGGTGCTGGTGCGGTTACGACCAACCTGGGAGCAGAAGGGATTGTCCCGGCTGGGCGCGTCATAGCAGGCGTTCAGGATGTTCTGGCCGGTCACCTGGCTGATCGCATCCTCGATCTTGATGTTCCAGTAATCGACGGCCAGCGAGAAGCGGGGCAGGAAGCTGGGCGTCAGCACCACACCGGCCGTGTAGCTGGTGGAGGTTTCCGGGTCCAGGTCCGGGTTGCCGCCCGTGAAGCCCGGCACGCGGGCGGTACGGGTATCCAGCCAGCCATTGGGGATGCCGTCAGCGGCACAGTTGGCGCGGCGGTTGGCGGGGCTCGGTCCCGTACCGATCTGACCGGCGTCGCAGGGATCGACCACGGAGAACAGGGTGGACGAACGGGGTGCGAACAGTTCCTGGATGTTGGGGGCGCGGATGGTGCGGGAATAACCGCCACGGGCGCGGATATCCTTCACCGGGGCATAGACGCCGCCCACCTTCCAGGTATTCACGCCACCCACCGTGCTGTAATCGCCATAACGATAGGCACCGTCCAGCGACAGCAGCTCCACCCCCGGCAGATCGGCCAGCAGCGGGGCGTTCAGTTCGACAAAGCCTTCGGTGACGTCAAA
>JAIXTS010000125.1 GCA_027483805.1 Azospirillum sp.
CATCTCATGCTAATCAGCCCGCTTCATGCCAAGGGCGGAACAGTCACGTCGATGCATTTCCTGGAATTCGAAAAGCCGATCGCGGAGCTGGAATCCAAGATCGAGGAGCTGCGCCACCTCGCCGATGGCGGTGATCTGAACATCGCCGACGAGGTCAAGAAGCTTCAGGACAAGGTGGATAAGCTGCTGCGCGCCACCTATGCCAAGCTGACCCCGGCGCAGAAGGTGCAGGTGGCCCGCCACCCCAACCGGCCCCATTGCCTTGACTATGTCCAGGCGCTGATCACGGATTTCACGCCGCTGGCCGGTGACCGGCTGTTTGGGGAGGATCGGGCAGTGATCGGCGGCCTGGGCCGTTTCCGCGGTCGGTCCGTAGTGGTGATTGGCCAGGAAAAGGGCAACGACACAGAAAGCCGGGTTTACCATAATTTCGGCATGGCCAAACCGGAAGGCTATCGCAAGGCCCAGCGCCTGATGGCCATGGCCGACCGCTTCAATCTGCCGGTTATTTCGCTGGTCGACACGGCTGGCGCATTTCCCGGCGTGTCGGCGGAAGAGCGGGGACAGGCCGAAGCCATCGCCAAGTCCATCGAAAGCTGCCTGCGCCTGACTGTTCCCATGGTCTCCACCATCATCGGTGAAGGCGGGTCAGGCGGCGCCATTGCCATTGCCGCGGCTGACCGCGTGCTGATGCTGGAACATTCGATCTATTCCGTCATCTCGCCCGAAGGCTGCGCCTCGATCCTGTGGCGGTCCGCCGCCAACGCCGCCGACGCCGCCCAGGCGCTGCGCCTGACGGCCCAGGACCTGAAGGAATTGGCCGTTATCGACCGTGTGGTGATGGAGCCGATCGGCGGCGCCCACCGTCGGCGCGAGGAAACGATCAGCGCCCTGGGCAACGCCATCGAGGATGCGCTGGAAGGTCTGCGCGGCCAGGACGGCGCCACGCTGCGCCAGAACCGCCGTCAAAAGTTCCTGGATATGGGGCAGAAGGGTCTGGGCTGATACCGCGATGGCGGATCAGCTGAGCGTGTCACACGCGCGGTGGCGGGTTGGACCATCCCAGCCCGCCACATTTGTTTTTAAGCGCCACCCGCTGAAGCCGTCCCGCTCCGGGCATGACACATACCGTCAGTTCCAGGGGATCGGCGGCAGGGTGGCGACATGCAGGGGGCCGACGAACAGCCTGCTGTTCTGCAAGGTCACCGGCACCCGCAGCACATTGCGCCCGTCATCGGTGCGCTTGGACAGCATGGACAGGCCGGCCTTCACAGCTTCCACCTGTTCAGGTTTCACATTTCCACTTTGCGCCACCATATCGATCAGCGTCTGGCCACCGGACAGTTCGGCTGCCCCCGCCCCTTCCGGCTGCATCGCGCTGTCGAGGGCGATGGTGGCATTCGCGCGCAGATCCATGCCGCTCCACAGCACGCGCGCACCCAGGATTTCCAGGGTGCCGCCACCGTCCCGCCACGCCGTCATCCCTGCTACGCTAGGCTTTGCCGGCAGGGGGCCGCGCGGTTCATAGGATAAGGATATCTGTTCGATCCGCCGTTTCAACGGGGCAGGCACAGCACCCGGCAGGTCCAGGTCGCTGATCACCAGGCTGACCTGCCCCTGGGGATCGGTGGGACCTTCCGGTTGCTGTGCCGGCGCTGTCCAGGTGACGGTTGCCGACGCGGCCGCCCATGGCATCGCCGTCAATGTCCGTATCCCGGTCAGACTGCCAGCGACCCGTCGCGGCTTGCCATCCAGCCCCAGATCGGCCTGCAGTGACAGGGCGTTGGCGGTACCGGAAACCGGATCATGACGCGCCGACCCCGCCAGGTCTAGCCGCAGGGGGGCCGATGACGTCACACTGATGGCGGTCGGGTCCCAGGCGAAGGCACTGGCCGTAACGGCCCCCAGTTCCAGTACCGTGCCGGTGGGCCATTGCGCGCGGGCACCGGAAATCTCCACCGTCACGGACAGGGGGAAGCCGCCGATAACCGGGTCCCGGATGTCCAGTATAATGCCCTTTTCCGCCAGGGCCTTGCCCGGCGCCTGGGCCAGGGCCGTGCGCACCCGTCCGGACAGCGCCGACCACCAGGCCGTATAGGCCAGCAGCAGCAGGATGGCGACCGACAGGGCCAGGAACAGGGCGCGATAGCGGTGGAGCATGGGATATCCACGTTGGCACAGGGGGCGGGCTTGCGTTACCATTTTGCGACTGCGAGATGGAGCCGGCAACCTGGAATGACCGACCTTCCCACCGTACCCGATTTCGACCACCCACCCGGTACCGATCTGTGGGTTTTCGCCTATGGCTCCTTGATGTGGAACCCTGGCTTCCCCGTCATGGAGAAACGCGAAGGGTTGCTGCACGGCTATCATCGCGGTTTCTGCATCTATAGCCATCAACATCGTGGCACGCCGGAGCGGCCAGGCGCCGTCCTGGGCCTGGACCGCGGCGGGTCCTGCCGGGGCATGGTGCTGCGGGTGGAGGCGCCCGCCGTACCGGGCGTGCTGGATTATCTGTGGCGGCGGGAAATGGCCTATCGGGTGTACATCCCCCGCCGCATGCGCGTGCGCACCGATCAAGGCGACGTGATGGCCCTGACCTTCACCGCCGACCCCAAACATGGTCAATATTGTGGACGTCTGGGCCTGGACGGCACCGCCGCCCTGATCCGGCAGGGCGTAGGACAGTCGGGCCGCAATATTGATTATCTGACCAGCCTGATCGACCATTTAACCGAACTGGGCATCCACGATCAGGGCCTGAAGGAGTTGGCGGCCCGAATATAGGGGGACCAGATGGGACAGGAAGCGATGGTCGCCGCACGCTGGGGTGACAGACAGGGGCCAGGCAAGGCCATGCTGGAGGGAGACCATCTGCTGTTCCGGGGTGAATTCCGGGTCAAGCTGATGCTGGCCGACGTGGCTGCCATGGAAATTGTGGGCGATACCCTTGTCCTGACCGCGACGGACGGCACCCTTGCCCTTGATCTGGGCACGGTGAAAGCCACCGACTGGCTACATCGTATCCGCAATCCGAAAAGCGTGCTGGACAAGCTGGGTATCAAGCCCGGTCATCGGGTGGCGATGTGCGGATCGCCGCCCGACCCCGTGCTGGCGGCAGAGTTATCGCGGGGTGGCATCACGGGCGCTGCCGGCGGCGATCCGGACATGGTCCTGCTGGTGGCCGACAAAATTGCCGATTTGAATGTCGTGGCGAGCATCGAACCTGGTCTCGGCGACAAATCCAGCCTCTGGATTATCTATCCCAAAGGCCGGCGTGACATCACGCAGGATCACGTTTTTGCCGCCGGCCGTGGTGCGGGTCTGGTTGACAACAAGGTATGTGCGGTGTCACCCACACATACGGCATTAAAATTCGTAAGACGGAAGGCGTGACAGGGATGAGTGCGACACCACCGATGAAGGCTGTGATCATCCCGGTCACACCCTTTCAGCAGAACTGCTCCATCATCTGGTGTACCAAGACCCTGCGCGCGGCCGTGATCGATCCGGGCGGCGGGGTGGAGCAGATCCGTCAGGCCGTGGCCCAGAATGGGCTGAGCGTGGAACGTATCCTGGTCACCCATGGCCATGTGGACCATGCCGCCGCCGTGGCGGATCTCAAAGACCTGCTGAATGTGCCTGTCGACGGACCCGCGATCGAGGACAATTACTGGATCATCGCGCTGAAGGAACATGGTGCGGGCTATGGCATGCCCTATTCCCGACCCTTCACGCCCGACCGTTGGCTGGTGGAAGGTGACACGGTCACGGTGGGCGAACTGGTCCTTCAAGTCCTTCACTGCCCGGGCCACACGCCAGGTCATGTGGTGTTTTTCCACGCACCGTCCCGATTCGCCATTGTCGGCGACGTGATTTTTGAAGGCTCTGTGGGCCGTACCGATTTCCCCGGCGGCAATATGGAGGACTTGGTCCGCTCCATCCGGGAAAAGCTGTTTCCCCTGGGTGACGACGTCACCTTCCTGCCGGGCCATGGCGGGCTGTCTACCTTTGGCCGGGAGCGGCAATCCAACCCTTATGTCGGTGACCGAGCCGTGTCCGCGCGGCGCTGAAAAAATTTCCCCCGGCGCTGTGGGGACAACGCCGGGGGCAAAATGGGCGGACCTGAATGAGGGCGACAAGGCCCGCCGCCGTTCCAGCCGTGGTGGGGCCGCAGGCCGGAACGAAACTGTCTGCCGGCACCGGTGCTGAACCACCCGAACCGACCGACGGGCGCTGACGCCCGTCTTGAACATTGTTTACGTTTGAAATGAACTTTGTTCAAGTGACGAGCGTCACAGGTTTAAAAAAACAATGGCCCGGTGCCGACCCGCCGGCACCGGGCCATTGCCTGATGATCGGGACCTGGGCTTAAGCCAGAAGTTTGCCCAGCGGGCGACCGCCCACGATATGGATGTGGAAATGGGGCACTTCCTGATGGCTGTCAGGGCCGTGATTGGCCAGCAGCCGGTAGCCGCTATCCTCAACCCCGGCCTGACGGGCCACCAGACCGGCGGCACGGACGAAACCGGCGATTTCCTCCACCGTGGCCTGTGAGCTGAAGTCAGCGAAGCTGGTGAAGGGGCCTTTGGGGATAACCAGGATATGGGCCGGCGCCTGGGGATTGATGTCATGGAAGGCCAGGGCGTACTGATCCTCGTACACTTTCTTGCACGGAATCTCGCCGCGCAGGATACGGGCAAAAACATTGCTACGATCATAGATCAAGGCACCGTTCCTTCCACAATATTGGCCGCTGTGATGGGCGCGCCGGTGTCAGGCTTGGGGTCGGCTTTTCTTTTCCTCGATCCCGCTGACGCCCTTCCGTCCCTCCAGGATGGCATAGACATCGGCAGGTTGCACGCCGGCATCGGCCCAAAGCACCAGAAGATGGTACAGAAGATCAGCGGACTCCGATGCCAGTTTTTCAGGCGTGCCTGCCATGGCCTCGATCACCGTCTCCACCGCCTCTTCCCCCACCTTCTGGGCGATCTTGGCGCGGCCGCGATGGAACAGGCGCGCCGTGTGCGAGCTGTCAGGATCCCCGCCCTTGCGCGACAGGATCGTGGCGTAGAGATCGTCCAGGATGGCTTGAGTGGACATCGGGGGCTTCCGCGTTGCTGTGGTGCCGTAGGTCGGGTCGAGCCAGAGGCGAGCCCTGACAGCATTGGAGTGAAGACCTGCACTATCAGGGCGGGGTGTATCGCCCCCTTGACCTGACTTACAGACGGATCGGTATCCCGGCCTTGGCCATGTGTGCCTTGGCCTGGGCGATGGTGTAGGTGCCGAAATGGAAGATGCTGGCAGCCAGCACGGCCGACGCATGGCCCAGCTTCACCCCATCGACCAGATGATCGAGAGTGCCCACGCCGCCCGACGCGATGACGGGAATGGTCACGGCATCGGCAACCGCGCGGGTGAGTTCCAGGTTGAAACCCTGCTTGGTGCCGTCGCGGTCCATGGAAGTCAGCAGGATTTCACCGGCCCCATACTCGGCCATGCGCCGCGCCCACTGGACAGCGTCGATGCCGGTGCGGTTGCGCCCGCCATGGGTGAACACTTCCCAGCGCTGTTCACCATCAGGGCCGCGTTCAACCTCCTTGGCGTCAATGGCGACGACGATGCACTGCGCCCCGAACTTCTGTGCGCCTTCCTGCACGAATTCCGGGCGGTGAACCGCGGCAGTGTTGATCGAGACCTTGTCGGCACCGGCCAGCAGCAGCTTGCGGATATCCTCAACCGTCCGTACACCGCCACCGACCGTCAGCGGCATGAAGACCTGTTCGGCGGTCCGGCGGACCACGTCGAAGATCGTCTCGCGGTTATCGCTGCTGGCCGTGATGTCGAGAAAGGTCAACTCGTCCGCGCCGGCGGCGTCATAGAGCCGTGCCTGTTCCACCGGGTCGCCGGCATCGATCAGATCAACGAAGTTGACGCCCTTGACGACGCGGCCATCCTTCACGTCCAGGCAGGGGATGATGCGGGCCTTCAGCATCCGGTCATTCCCCCCTCAGGATCGCCAGTGCTGCCGCCGGATCGATGCGCCCGTCATAAAGCGCGCGGCCGGAGATGACGCCGTTGATGCCCGTATGCGCCACCTGTTTCAGTGCCCGCAGATCAGCGAGCGAAGAAACGCCGCCAGAGGCAATCACAGGCGTAGTCAGGTGGCTGGCCAGATCGGCCGTTGCTTCGACATTGACCCCGCCCAGGGCGCCGTCGCGGTCGATATCGGTGTAGATAATGGCGGCAACGCCGCAATCCTCAAACTTCAGGGCCAGATCAAGCGCCTTCAGGCTGCTGGTTTCGGCCCAGCCCTCGACGGCAACATAGCCGTCGCGGGCATCGATGCCGACGGCGACATGGCCAGGGAAGGCCTTGCAGGCTTCCTTCACCAGGGTCGGGTTCTTCACCGCGACGGTGCCCAGGATGACGCGGGTCAGGCCGCGTTCCAGCCAGAAGGCGATAGTGTTCAGATCGCGGATGCCACCGCCCAACTGCGTCGGCAGTGCCACGCGCTTGAGGATAGACTCAACCGCTGCCCCATTGACCGGCGATCCCGCGAAGGCACCGTTCAAATCCACCAGATGCAGCCATTCGAAGCCCTGGGCCTGAAATGTCTCGGCCTGGGCGGCGGGGTCGGTGTTAAAGATGGTAGCCTGATCCATCTCCCCACGCAGCAGGCGGACGGCATTGCCGTCCTTCAGATCGATAGCGGGGTAGAGGATCATGCGTGCGGCTCCGTCTCGTCTTCCGGCCGTTCCAGGACCTTGTAATAGAAATGGCCGGCGATGGTCCGACCCTTGGCGCGGGCGTAATGGGGATGGGTGCCCCACCGCGTGAAACCCATATGGTCATACAGCGTGATGGCTGCCCGCTGCGTCTCCCGCACATCCAGGTTGAGGATGCCAAAGCCAAGGGCCGTTGCCTCCTCGATGATCGCCTGGGTCAGCTTGCGCGCCATGCCATGACCGCGCGCCCAGGGGGCCACAAAGCTGGTGGTCAGGTTGCAGGCAAAGGCCTGTGCCTCATTGTTGCGGGTCGGGCGGACCAGCTGCGCCGACCCGGCGATGACCCCGTCCAGGCGCCCCACGACCAGGATGCGTTCCGGCACGGCCATCACGCCCTTCCAGTAACGCTCCATGACCTCGCGGTCGGGCGGCGTGACCCAGCCGAAGCCGCCGCCATCAATGATGGCCGCCTCTGCCGCATCGCACAGGTCATAAAGGTCGGAACGCTTCAGTTCTGTCACCTTCTCGACGGTCACGACACTGTCCGATCCGGCCAGCGGGTTCTGATGCTCCGTGCTCATGGCCGCCACCGCAGGAAGTTACCGATGATAGAAAGGCCGGCGGCCTGGCTTTTTTCCGGGTGGAACTGCATCCCGACCAGATTATCGCGGCCAACAATGGCCGGAAATTCACCCGCATAGTCGCAGGCGGCCAGGACCAGCGCGGGATCGGCCACCTTCATCGCATAGGAATGGACATAATAGGTGTGGGTGCCGGGCGTAATGCCGGCCAGCACCGGATGGGCCGGCGCCTTCACGATCAACTCGTTCCAGCCCATATGCGGGATTTTCAGGGACGCATCGGATGGGGTCAGCGCCTCCACCGTCGCATCAACCCAGCCCAGGCCCGGATGGACGCCATGTTCCACCCCGGCCCTGGCCATCAGCTGCATGCCCACACAAATGCCCAGGAAAGGCGCGCCCTGGCGGATGACGCGTTCCGTCAGCGCCTCCACCATGCCAGGCACCGCATCCAGGCCCGCCTTGCAATCGGCAAAGGCACCGACGCCGGGCAGGACGACGCGGGCCGCACCCCGCACCAAATCGGGGTCGTTGGTGACAAGGATGCGGGCATCCAGCCCGCCATCGGCCACGGCGCGTTCCAGTGCCTTCGCAGCGGAACGCAGATTACCGGAGCCGTAATCGATCAGGGCGACGCTATCGGTCATGGTGCCTGGCCCAAGCGACGGGAAAAAACGGGAAGCAGGAGGCGCCGGTCAGAGCGACCCGCCCAGCACACCCTTGGTGGAGGGCACGGCGTCCGCCTTGCGGGGATCAATTTCCACCGCTGCACGGAACGCACGGGCCAGCGCCTTGTAGCTGCTCTCCACGATATGGTGATTATTCTCACCATACAGGTTTTCGACATGCAGGGTGGCCCCCGCCGCCTGAGCAAAGGCCTGGAACCATTCCTTGAACAGTTCAGTGTCCATGTCGCCCAACTTGTCGCGGGTGAAATGGACCTTCCAGATCAGGTAAGGGCGGTTCGACAGGTCGATGGCCACACGGGTCAGCGTCTCGTCCATGGGGATCAGGGCGTCGCCATAGCGCTGGATACCTTTGCGGTCGCCCAGGGCCTTGGCCACGGCCTCGCCGATGGCGATGCCCGTATCCTCGGTCGTATGGTGGAAGTCGATATGCAGGTCGCCCACCGCCTCAACCTCCAGGTCGATCAGCGAATGGCGCGACAGCTGTTCCAGCATATGGTCCAGGAACCCGATGCCGGTGGACACCTTATAGACGCCGGTGCCGTCCAGGTCGACGGCGACACGGATGCGGGTCTCCTTCGTCGTGCGTTCGACAACGGCACGGCGCGGAGAACGGGCGGAGGGAGCGGCTGCGTTCGACATGGTTTTTTCCTATCAACCGGCGCGGTTCCTGTCATCCGGCCCTTTTGCAAGGCAGTGTCCGTTCCCTTGCGCGGGCCTGGACGCGGCATGGGTTATAATTGTATTTATACAGCAGCCCGATCCTTTCAGATTGTGTCCGATGCATCGCCTCACCGGTTCGGTCCCTGTTCCGTTGCTGCTTGTGTTGTTGCTGGCCGGCTGTGCGGAGCGGCCACCGGCCGCAGGCCCGCGCGTACCGGCCACGGTCGCGGCGGGCCGGGTGCTGATCGACCTGCCCGTGGGACAAAAGGCCGGCGCCTATGAATGGGGTTGGGGGTGCGAGGCGCCTTATAATGACGTGGCCTGGATCGCGGAGGGCGGCATCGACCGGATCCTGGCCGACGCGCTGCGCGACGGTGCCGGATGGGGTGGCCTTGCCCTGACCCCGGGGGCCGGCCGGGTGTTGACAGGGCGGCTGGTGGATATCGACCTGTCCTTGTGCCGGCGGGTGGATGGCGACACCCGCAAACCCATCGGCACCACGGGCGAGGGTCGGGTCCGCGTCGATTGGGAAGTAACAGACCCGCCCGGCCCGATCCGCCATTTCACGACAGAGGGGATGGGTGAAACCGACATCCCCGCTCTGAACGGCAAATATGGCATCATCATCCGCAACGCCACGGCTGATGCTGCCCGACGGTTGGCCGGGCTTCCCGAGTTCCGGCAACTTGCGCTGTCATCACCGGCAACGGGCGCGGGGTCTTCGACCCTGCCCCCACCCCTGCCCGCAACGGGATTGGCCCCCAGCCCCACACAGCCCGCCTTGCCGCCGGCGGCTCCCACTATCCTGGATGACAACCCGGACACCGCCGATGACACGGCAATCGCCTCCCCGGCCGCCGCCCTGGTGCGCTGGGGCAGCGTGACGGGCGTGATTGCGGATGCCAAGGGGCTGGTGCTGTTGCCCGATACCGGTGCCAACCTGCCCAGCCCGCTGCCGTTGATGATGGCGGACGGTCACGTGATCCAGGCAGAGGTTGGGGGGCGCGCCTTCGGCTTTGTCCTGTTGCGCCTGTCCGCCGGGAACTGGCCTGCCATCATGGTCCGGCGACAGCGGCCGGGGGTCAGCCAATTGCTGCACCGGCCGGATGGCGATGGCGGCCCCGTTGCCATGGTGGCGGCCCATACCGGCCCGGCCCGCAGCCAGGGTGCGGATGTCCCATCCCTGCTGCTGGACCTGGACGAGGCGATGTGGCGCGATCCGCCCTGGATATTGGTGGATGGGGAGGGGCGCCTGGCAGCCCTGCGCGGCCCCCGCACCTTGCCGGGTGACCCCGCCCCCTACTATGCGCCAGCCGGTGTAATGGCCCATTTCAGGGCCATTACACCGGGATCCTGATCAGCCTTGCGCATAAGCCGACACGATGGGCAACCGCGCCGCGCGCAATGCCGGGAAAAAGCCCCCGATCAGGCCGACGATAAGAGCCAGGACAATCCCCTGTTTGACGAGCGCAGGGGTCAGGCTGACCGTGAAGACGATCTGCGTGAAACCCTGGCCCAGGGTGGAGGTGCTGAACCCGTCGAAGAACAGGAAAATGCCCAGCGACCCGATCAACCCGCCGATCCCCGCCAGCACCAGGCTTTCCAGCAAGGTGGCAACAAAGCTGGGGAAGCCGCCAAAACCCAGGCAACGCAAGGTGGCAATCTCCCGCGACCGGCTGGCGACCGAGCTGTACATGGTGTTCAAGGCCCCGGCCAGGGCCCCCAGCGCCATGGCAATGGCCAGCGGCCACCCGGCATTCTGAATCAGCTTGACCGTGTTCGACGACTGGCCCGCGAAATAGCCTTTCTCGGAGAACACCTCCAGCTTCAGGCGCGGCTCGCCCGCCACATAGTCGCGCAGCAGGTCGATGGCTTCCGGGGTTTCCAGGCGGACACGCACCGTCTGGAAGGAGGAACCACGGCGGAACAGGCTCTGCACCACGGCGACATCGCCCCACAGCTCGCTCTCGAACACGGCGCCATTCATGGAGAAGACGCCCACCACCTTCCAGGTGCCGGTACCCAGCCGCACCTCGCTGCCCAGATCGAAGCCGGCAAACTCGCGGATCAGGCCTTCGCCCACCACAATCTCGTTGCTGCCCGGTTCGAACATGCGGCCCTGGGTGATGGTCAGCCCGTCACGAAGGGCGGCACCGTCCTTGCCAATGCCACGCAGCGGCAGGTTGGCCTTCAGCCCGGTGGAGCGGCGGACGCCATCGACAATGACATACAACTCGCCCGACACCAGGGGATTGCCATCCTGCTTGCGGACAATACCCGGCGCTTCGCCGATCAGGCGGACCTGATCCAGGGCGACGACGGAGTTCACCTCCTGCTGCGAACCGTCGCGCAGCATGATGGCGATGCTTTCCGATCCGGTACCGTCCAGCGTACGCTTGAACCCGGCGGCCAGCGCCAGGAAGCTGAGCAGGACCGTCACCACCATGGCCACCGCGACCACGGTGGAAAGGGACAGCCAGAAACGCTGCGGCAGGCTTTTCAGGTTGATGGTACAGACGGCGATAATCTGATTGAGGATACGCATCCTTGCCCCCTGTCCTTACTGCCGACCAAGCGCGGTCACGATATTGAGGCGGAGCGCGTTCCAGGCCGGGATGATCCCGGTCAGCAGGCCCAACGCCAGCATGATGGCAATACCCAGCGCCGTGAAATCCAGCGTCAGGGCCAGACCCGGGAAGCCCACACTCTTGCGCATCATCTCCAGAAGCAGGGCCGACACGCCCAAGGCCGGCAGCCCCCCCAGCATGGCCAGCAACAGGGATTCGCCCAGCACCATCTTGAAAATGCGGCCCGACGGGAACCCCAGCGTCTTCATCACGCCGATCTCCTTTGTCCGTTCGCGGACGGCCATGGCCATGGTGTTGCCAACGATCATCAGGATCGTGGCAAATGCGGCACCGACCACCAGCGTCACGATCAGGGTGATGTTGCCCAACTGACCAACAAAGGCCTGGTTGAACGCCTTTTCCGTGTCGGTAGCAGTCTCGGCGGGCGAATTGGCAAACATTGCATCGATGCGCTTCGACACGTCGGTGTTCAGGGCCTTGTCGGCGGTTTCAATGACGATCCAGCCTGCCGTATCCCGACCGAACGTTACCGATTCGTTGAAATAGGCGTGGTGGAAGAAGGCGACACTGGTATCCGCATTCTCCTGCGCCGGCTCCAGGATGCCGACGATGGTGAAATCCCAGGTCTGCTTGCCGGTATTCTTGTTGGTGTAGATGTTGGAGGAGAGCGGGATACGATCCCCCAGCTTCCACCCCCACCGTTCAGCCAGCTTCTGCCCCACCAGCAGACCCGACCGGTCGGCCAGGAAGGCGGCGCGCTGATCCGCCGACAGTTTGTAGTCGGTGGCATAGATGTCCATGTAGAATTCCGGATCGATCGCGAAGGTGACGATCTGGTTCCTCCCCTCCTGATAATAGCCGCCGAACCAGTTAGCATAGCTGGCACGGGCCACTCCCTCCACCGCACGGATACGCTCGATATAGGAGATCGGCATAGGCTGGGTGAAGTTGATCTTGTTGATAGTGACCAGCCGGTTTTCACCGGCCGAACCGCCGATATTGTTGAAGCCGTTCTGCACACCGGCCAGCACGCCGAAGATCAGGAAGGCGAAGAAAATCGCCACCAGCATCAGGATCGCGCGCAGTTTCCGGCTGAACAGATTGGCCAGGATCAGGGAGAAGTCGGTCATGCGGCCACCTGTTCGACAAAGCGGCCCTTATCCAGATGCAGGACCCGGGAGGCATAGCGTGCAGCCTCGGGGTCATGGGTGACCATGATGATGGTCTTGCCCATTTCCTTGTTCAGAAGCTGGAGCATGGACAGAATCTCATCCGCCGTCTTGCGGTCCAGGTCGCCCGTCGGCTCGTCGCAAAGCAGCATCCTGGGGTCGGCCACGATGGCCCGTGCAATGGCCACGCGCTGCTGCTGGCCGCCCGACATTTCGCGGGGATAATGCTTGGCCCGTTCGGCCAGTCCCACGATCTGCAGCGCCGTCTCCACACGCTTGCGTCGCTCACCGCCGCCCAGACTGGTCAGCAGCAGGGGCAGTTCCACATTGCGGGCGGCGTTCAGGGCCGGCATCAGATTGTAGAACTGGAAGATGAAGCCGACATTGGCGGCCCGCCAGGCCGACAGCTGCCCCTCGCTCATCTGATCCAGCCGTTGGCCGGCAAAGGTGATGCTGCCCGATGTGGCACGGTCGATACCGCCCAGAAGGTTCAAGAGCGTCGTCTTGCCCGACCCGGACGGGCCCATGATGGCGATGAAGTCGCCCGCCTCGATGGTCATGTCCAGGTGATCGAAAATGGTGATGGTTTCCCGCCCCTTCACGAAGCGCTTGGCCCCACCCTGGATGCTGATCAGTGCCGTCATGGTCTTCCCCCAAGTGCCGGCCATTCCCGAAGCCGGAGATCAGTTGACAATCGTTCCCGCTGATCGTGGCCGATCATCGGGCCTCAGGCGCCGCCACGCGGCGGCTTGGCTTACGCGGCACAGGGCCGCGCGGCGGCGGTCGCCGCCATTGACCCCCAGCTGTTTCCGCCGGGAATCGTGTTTCAGTTCCCGGCGGGACGCGCGTCCAGGAAAGTGACTTTCGCCCCCATATCGGGGAGAAGGCGGCCATCACGCTGTTCCAGCTTGATGCGCACCTTGATGGTCGCCTTATCGCGGTTGGCGCGCGGCACCACCGCGATGACGCTTGCCGGGATCTTCCAGTCGGGATAGGCGTCCAGGATCGCCTCCACCTTCTGGCCGGGGCGGACGCGGCCAATATTGGCTTCGTTCACGTCCACCTCCACCTCCAGACTGTCCATGTCGACCAGGGTGCAGACGCCGGTGCGGGTGAAGCCGCCCGACGACATGGGGGAGATAATCTCACCCGGCTGCGCGTTCTTGTCGATCACGACCCCGTCGAAGGGGGCGCGGACGATGTGGCGGTCAACGGTTTCCGTCTGCCGCACCACGGAAATGCGCGCCACCTCCAGATCGGCCTTCGCCCCTTTCAACTGCGCACGCAAGGTTTCCGCGCGGGCCTGGGAACGGGTCAACTCCGCCTCGGACGCGTTGGACGCTCGGGAAAGGGAGGATGTACGGACCAGAATCCGCTCAGCATCCCGCAGGTCGGCAGAGAGCCCTTCGATCTGCGCCTGGGCCGAGGCGACGCGCGCCTTGGAGAGTTCCAGGTCGATGCCGGCCAGCGTGGCGTCCAGCCGCGCCAATTCCTGTCCCTTGGTCACCACCATGCCTTCATCGACCAGCACATCCTGCACCCGGCCCGTGATCTCCGCCGAGACGGTGGCCGTGCGCCGTGCCACGATATAGCCGGACGCCACCAGCGTGTTGGGCGGGCGGGGTGCCGCAGCGGCGGGCGCGGCCGTCGCTGCGGCACCCGATGCCGGAGTTGTCTGCGGGCTGGGAGCGGCCGTCTTGGCGGGTGCCGCCTCTTCCTTCCCGGACAGAAGGGTCGGGCCATAGACGCCGCCCGCCACCCCGACAGCCAGCAGGGCCACTACGCCCACGCCCTTGGCCCAGCCCGGCAGACCGGTCCGGGGAGGCGCCAAGCCCGCCGCCGGCATGTCCGCCGGGCGGTCGATGGTCAAGGAACGCAGCAGGTCACGTTTATCGTTCATCATTTCCGTCCAACATCCAGACTATCCCCGGCACGACCGGCAGGGGATGAGGGTGGGGCGGCTTGGATATCTGTAAAGGGGGTAGGGTTTTCACGCGCGATTACGCGAAACGTGTCCGCGCCTTCGTGAAACAGAACCGCCCGCCTGCCCAAGTCCCCCAGACCCGTATGCGAAGACGACCCTAACATGGTTACCCGTGTGAACCAAAGGGGAACGACAGCGCTGTCGCAAATCGGCAATTCCGCCGGTATGGGGTGGCGATGGTCAGGCCAGCAGCTTGACAGTGTAATGAACCAGTTGATCGGCGCCGCCGGTGACGCTGTCATAGAGCGCACGGGCCGGCGCATTGTTGTTCCAGCTGGTCCAGTAGACGCGGGCCCACCGGTTCTCCCGCGCGGTATCAATGATTTGGTTCAACATGGCGCGCCCCACACCGCGCCGACGATGGTCCGGCGCCACGAACATGTCTTCCAAATAGCAGAAGGGCTGCAACGACCAGGTATTGTCATGCAGGACCAGATGGCAGAAACCAATGCCCCGGCCATCCGCGTCGCGGGCGATGAAGGCCCGCATGGAAGAAGTCGGGTCCAGCAAACGGGCCCAGATGATATCGGTGGTCAGCGCTTCGACGGTCACGGTATAGCGGGTCAGATAGGCGGCCCAATTCCGGCGCCAATCCGCCTCGTCCTCAGGGGCGGGGGGGGCGATGATAAAATCCGCCACAGCCGACAACTCCCGTTAACTATATCCGGGCGTTAGACTACGCCCGCAGCGTGTCCATGTCCAACAACATCACCCGTTTTGGGGGTGTCATCGTCGGTCTGCCACGCCCGACGGAGGGAGCGCACATGAATGTATGCCTGCGCAGGATGGTCGCCGGAGCCGGCTGGTGACGATGCCGGGACCAACCTACCGTGCTGATGCGAATCGGCCCTTCGGTCACTCCGGCAGCAATGTTTCCATCCAGGGGCCATTCGGCAATCGGTTCGCCAGATCGGTGATGTGCTTGTTCCACCAATGCCGCTGCTCGACCAGATGGTCGTAGTCAAACTGATCCTCACGCCATTTGTGATCCTTGACATGATAGGTCAGCAGATCAATGGGATAGCCGACATCAGCCGAGGAATAGCGTGTGCTGTCGAAGGACAGATAGGCCAGTTTCAGCGCCATGGGCATGGTGGTCTGTTGCTTCAGGGCCCGATCCAGGATCGGCTTGCCATAAGTGGTCGCACCAATGGAGAGATAGGGCGTGCGCTCATCCACCTCGATCCAGTTCCCCTCCGGATAGATCAGGAACATGGTTGGTTCCTCATCCTTGGACAATTGTCCGCCGATGATGGCATGCAGGTTGAACTTCAGATTCGACGCCTCCAGCGCCTCCCTGTCCTCTGCGGCCACGGTGCGCAGACAGCGGGCGAAGGCATTGGCCGCATCCAGCATGGTCGGAAACGGCTTGGTCTTCTTGTCGGCCATCTCCCGCCGCAGATAGGCCAGCGTCTTGTCACGCACGGAACGCAGGCCGGAAGTCATGACAAAGAACTGCTCCTTGCCGTTCTTGATCAGAGTGACCTTCCGGGCTGCCGTCACCTGGGTGCCGGCGGTGATGCGGCCATCGGCCAGCGCGATCAGCCCGTCCTTGATCTTGATGCCGAGACAGTAGGTCATTTGCGCACAGCACTCCGGTGGACAAAGGCGATGGGGCGGCATCCTGTCACGGCACGACCATACCGCGAAAGCCGAAAGCGGACATGCCGCCCGCGCCCCGGGGGCATGCGCACCCTATCCTAATGGACAAGGGCATTTTTGTTGCAGTGCACAAAAGCACCTTGACTCCCCTCCATCGCACCGATATATCTATCCCCATGCTGCATTGCAGCACGCCTGAGTTCAGAAGCGGCGACCGGTGCCGGGGCTGCGCCTAGCGGACCGGCAGCGACAGAGCGCAACAAGGAGATGGCACATGGCAACCCGCACGCCGAAGGGGCCCGTGGCGGCCGCGACGCCAAAAAAGGCCGTCGCGAAACCTGCCCCCGTTCCGCCGGCTGAATCCGCAGAAACACAAGCTGCAGAAACACAAGCTGTTGTAGAGATCGCCGCGCCCACGGCGGCTCCCGTCGCCCACGCGGTGGAAGCGGTGGAAGAAGTGACGCCGGCACCGCTGCCGGCAGCCTCGGTGGAACCGCCCTCTTCGGTGCCTGTGACGACGGAAGCTTCGGCGCCTGTGACGACGGAAGCCGCTGCGCCGGCGCCCGTTCCGGTGGCCCCGAAGCCCGCGGCCAAACTGGCCGTTCCGACGGCCGCGCCGGCAACGGCCACCAAGATTGAGACTCCGGCCAAGCCGGTTGAGCAGGCTATCGCCCAGACCAAGGAAAAGGTGGAAAAGATGAGCAAGCAGGTTTTCGCCACGTTTGAAGATGTCGTCGGCTTCCAGAAGGATAATGTGGAGGCTTTCGTGGCTTCCTCCACGATCCTGACCAAGGGCTTCGAAGTCCTGTCCAAGGAAATCGCTGCCTTCACCCAGGCACAGTACGAGCAGTCGGTGGCCACCACCAAGGCCCTGTTTGCCGTGAAGTCGGTGAAGGAACTGGTCGATCTGCAGACCGAATTCGCCAAGTCTTCCTTTGACGCCCTGGTGGCCGAAGCCACCAAGGTCTCTGAGACCGGCATCAAGGTCGCCAACGAGGCCGCCGAGCCGATCACGGCCCGCGTGAACGCCGCCGTTGAGAAACTGTCGAAGCTGAAGGCCGCGTGATCGGCACCGACGAGCCTTTTTTCAGGCTTTGTATTGTGAAGCGGGGTGCCGGCGACGGTGCCCCGTTTTCGTTTCCAATGCCCTACCCTGCCCGGACTTCCACCGGCAAGGTGATCAGGAAACGTGTGCCATGTCCCGGTACCGACGCCAGATCGATCAAGCCTTGCAGCGGGCCTGTCACCAGATTGTGCACAATATGCAGGCCAAGACCGGTACCGCCGCTGTCACGCTTGGTGGTGAAGAATGGGTCGAAGGCCTTGGCCTGCACCTCGGGCGGCATGCCCACGCCATTGTCGGTGATGGCAATGGCCACGCGGTCGGTGCTGGCCCTGCTGACGGAGATGTGGATTTCCGGCTTCTCAACCCCGCCAAAGCCATGGACGATGGCGTTCTGGACCAAATTGGCAACCACCTGGGCCAGCAGGCCGGGCAGCGTGCTGATGGCCAGACCCGGCGGCCCGTCGATGGAAACCGATACGCGCCGCTGACGGATCATGGGGTCCAGGCTTTTCAGCACGTCAGCGACATAAGCGACCAGATCGACGGTCCGTAACGCTTCGCTGCTGCGGTCAGCTGAAACCTGTTTAAAGCTGCGGATCAGATCGGCCGCCCGTTCCAGGTTGCCGGTCAGGATACGCAGCCCTTCATCCAGCTTCTCCAGGAATTGATCCAGGGCTATCCGCTTCAACTGGTTGATACCAAAGGCCTTGGCAATCTCGTCCCGTTCACTTTGCAGATGTGTGGCCATGGTGAAGGCAACACCCAGCGGCGTGTTGATCTCATGCGCCACGCCGGCCACAAGCTGGCCCAGCGAGGCGTGTTTTTCCTGCTGCACCAATCGTCCCTGCGTGGCGCGCAGTTCCGACAGGGTGCTGTCCACCCGGGCATAGGCCGCGGCATTGGACAGAGCAATGGCGCCATAGGCGCACAAGGTGCGGAAGACCAGCTTTTCCCGCTCGCCATAGGCATTCTCGGCCGCTGACTGAACCGTCATCACCCCCCACAGTCGGGCACCAACAACCAGCGGGGCCAGCAGAAGCGTGCGCATGAAGCGGGTGCCGGGAATATGCGAGGGTGAGGATTGTTCATGCTGTCCACGCAGGACCAGCAATTCCTGGCGTTCGCGCGCGCAACGGGCCACCAGCGACACAGGATCGGACACCAGCCGCCGAATCGACGGCAGCGGTCGCCCCCCTTCCAACCCATAACGCATATCCATGTATATTCCCGTCTCATCCACCACATAGATGGAGAAGGCGTCCAGTTCCATCATGGTACCGGCATGGCGGTGCAGGGCGTGGAAGACCGTTTCGGAATCAAGCGTGGCTGTAATCTGCTGCCCGATCCGGCCCAACTGTTCCAGGGTTTGTGTTGCTTCATGCAGGGCGACCGCGCGCGCGGCTTCGGCCGCGGCCAGCTGCCGGTGATACTCGCCCTCCGCCTTAAGCCTTTCAGTCTCGAACCCGGCCTGCATGGCCAGCAGCCGGTCGCTGACCTCCCGGCTGTGGATGATGCCGCGGGCCTGACCGGCCTTGCGTTCCCATTGCAGGGCGGCGCCCATGTCACCGGCGGCCTCATAGGCGCGGGCCAGGGACGATAACAGGTCGGCGGACGCCGTATATCCCTGGATCGACTCGGCCAGATCGAGCGCCAGGCGCAGGAAATGGATCGCGGCCGTGTTGCCGGGAGCCAGATCGACCGGCGGCGGCAGTTCTGGAAACCGCTGATGGATGGCGGCCTTGGCCCGCTGCACATCAATTTCCCGCCAGCGGTCGCCGCGCAGGCGCACCAGCGTCAGCGCCTGTTCCGCAGCCACCACGGCATCATCCCGCCGGTCCAGCAATGCCAGGGCCCGGGCGCGGCCGCATTCTGCTTCCGCCTGTAGGTCCGTCTGTTCAAGATCACGCGCACTATCCAGCAGATCGTCGAACCAGCGCAGTCCAGCCGCCGGATCGCCGACATCCAGTTCGAGGTCCCCAAGATATTGGCAGGCGATGGCGTGGTTGCGCGACCGACCGAACGGGGCCAGCCATTCCAGCGATTCCAGCAGCAGGTGACGGGCCCGGCCGGTCTGCTGCAACCGGCGCAGCGTGTCGCCCATGCCACGCAGGCACTGCCCCACGGCCGCAGGCCACCCGGTGGCCCGCGCCATGCCATGTGCTCGCTCCCGCCACAGGAATTCACTGACATAGTCGTTCAGATTGGCATGGGCGGCCCCGACATTACCGGCCAGCAGGACCGCAAGCCGCATCTGTCCCGCCAGTACGGCCTGGTCACAGCCGCGCTGATAATGGCGCAGGGCCTTCATAAAATCGCCATGGGAAAAGCACAGGCCCCCATGGAAATAGGCCGCAACGGCGTCAAGACCGGGATGTTCCAGCAAGGGGCCTTCCGGCAGGATCGGGCCCCATTGCGCCTCGGCGGCAGCGGCATCGCCAAACAACGCATCGCGTGCCATCCAGGCCTGGGCAATCTGGTGGCGCATCATGTCGCCCGCCCGCTGATACAGGCTGCCGGCATTGCGATGGGCCTGCATACGCCGTCTGGTCTGTCCCCGGTCCAGGGCCAGCAGTGCCTCCGTCATGGCGGCATCGCCTTCGCCCAGCAGATCACCGATCTGTCGGAAAGTGGCGCGGGCACTTTCCAGCAGCGCTTCCGCCTGATCCAGCTCTGCGAACAGCGCCTTGGCCTCTGCCTTGATCAGCAGCAGGCGGGCCGTCAGGCGCCGCAGCTCCCGCTCATTGGCGCCGGTGGCATAAGGCAGCAGGTCCATGGCCTCGCCGGCCATGTCGAGCGCCAGGCGCGTATCCCGCTGACGGTTGTACCAGGCCAGCGTGGTCAGCAGCAGCAGACGCTGCACAGGGTCCTGGGCATTGAGGAGATGATGTTCGGCAGACAGCACCTGTTCAGCCAGGCCGTATAGATCAAGGGGGCCGACCAGGGAGGAGCCGGGAAGCGTGGGACAATCGGCGACTGGTGGCATTTCGCCGGGAAATTCGTCGATATAAGGCAATGCCGGCAATTCGCCGGCCGGTACCAGTTCCCCGTCCTTGTCCGCCACACTGTCCGTCATGGACCGCCCAGATTGATCGCCGTCCCCGCGCCCCGCCACGCTGCCGGCATTTCAATCAAATGCTACGCAACATGGGCACGGCTGGCAAATAGGTTCGGGGGGTGATGCCACGATTCCGGACTGTGAACGCCACCTGTGGTCGCAAGGCATGGGAGGGACCAGATGAAACAAGGTTCAGGCGGGCTGTGCCGCCGGCCCGTCCGGTTGGCCGGGCTGACATGGTGTCGGTGGGACAGCATCCGTGGTTCGGGCCTCCATCCGGGATGCAGGCGGGATCAGGCTGGCCAGCCCCTCTGCGATCATGCCACGGGCGGTTTCGCGTTCACCCATCACCACCGTGCTGGCCCCGTTCTGGGTCAGGTAGATGACCTCTTCGTCCGCATGGGCGCGGGCGATGATGGGAAGGCCGGGATTGGCGCCCCGCGTCTGGCGGATGATCTGCCCCGCCTCAAACGATCCGGGAATGGCGATGAACATCAGGCGGGCCGCCGGCAGGTTCAACGCCGTCAGCACCTCCGGCAGCACAGCATTGCCGACCACAACCTCCACCCCCTCGGCCCGCAACACGTCGATGCG
>JAIXTS010000252.1 GCA_027483805.1 Azospirillum sp.
GGGCCTGTTGAAAAAGCCCTGACATTTTGATTCGATGGTGATGTCTTGGGAGGCATCGCCATGTTGGGACAGAAGGACCGTCGTCAGCCTGAGCTTTTTGTGTCGGGGTCGCTTCTGGACCTACTGCCTGCGGACCATGTGCTTGTTCGGGTTGATAAGGTTCTGGATCTGGGTTGGCTTGAGGCGGAAGTTGCCGGTCTTTACAGCGCTCAGACGGGCCGTCCTGGCATTGCGCCGGAGGTTGCGGTTCGGTTGATGCTGGCCGGCATGCTGCTGGGCATCGTTCATGACCGGCGGCTGATGCGGGAGGCCCAGGTCAATCTGGCGATCCGCTGGTTCATTGGCTATGGCCTGCATGAGCCATTGCCGGACCATTCGAGCCTGACGCGCATCCGCCAGCGCTGGGGGGCGGATCGGTTTCGCCGGATTTTCGTGCGTACCGTCCAGTCCTGTATCGCCGCCGGGATCGCCAAAGGCGAGATCGTCCATATCGACAGTTCGTTGATCCGGGCCAATGTCAGTTGGGATGCCATCGCGCGGCGCCATGTTGACGCCGTTGAGACCGCCAATCCACAGACAAGCGGCGAGGATCAGGGCGATGGCCCGACGCCGCCGGCAAAGGGCCAGAAGCAGACCGCGATCTGCACCAGCGACCCCGATGCCACGCTGACCACCAACAAGACCGGTCGCCGGAGCGAGCCTGCCTACAAGCATCACACGGCGGTGGACGCCGAGCGGGGTGTGGTGCTCGACGTGGCGGTAACCACCGGTGCCGTCCATGACACGAAGATGGCCGAGGCCCAACTTGATGCCATCACGGCAACCACCGGGGTCTCCATCCAAGTGGCGACCATGGATGCCAGCTACGCCATCACGCGGATCTTTGCCGACCTGGAAGCGCGCGGCATCGAAGCCATCATTCCCACCAAGGTCGAACGAGCCCCCAAGAAGGGCATCATCCCCGTGCGCCGTTTCAAGCTCGACGCCAGGCACCGCATTGTCCGCTGTCCCGGCGGAAAGTGGCTGCGGCCCCATGGCAAACCCGACAGCGACGGTTTCCAGCATTACCGGGCACGGGCGACCGACTGCCGGGCCTGCCGCCTGCGCTCCCGATGCTTCAGCCCGACCATGAAGCGCCGCGCCATCCTGCTGCACAAGAACCACGACGCCTTACTGCGCGCTCGCCGCAAATATGCCCGTTGGGGCGACCATGAAAGAGCCCTCTACCGCAGCCATCGTATCCGCGTCGAAGGCTACCATGGGGAGGCCAAGACCTGGCACGGACTGGGCCGGGCCGTCCGCCGCGGTCTCGACAACATGCAAATCCAGGCCTACATCGCCGCTGCCGCCGTGAACCTCAAGCGCCTGGCCGCCTATCTGCTGCTGATGCTGCGCTGTTTGCTCCTCCCGAACAGAACTCTCAAAACCTTCACCGTCTGACCAGACCGCAAATCCCTCAAACAGATATCGGCTTTTTCAACAGGCCCTGACCGTCGGTATCACACGACAAAACAAAAGCTTAGCGTCCATCCGGTGTTTTTTTTTATGAACAACTGCTGGCCTCTAAACCCCCGCGACCGAGCGCAGGAAGGCCATGGGCATGGATTGCACCCGCGTGGGCGGCAGGGTCACGGTGACCAGGGTGCCATGGTCCAGGCGGCTTTCCAGATGGGCGTCGCCATCATGCAGCCGGGCCAGGGCCAGGACCAGCGGCAGGCCCAGCCCCACGCCACCGGCGCTGCGCGAATGACCGCTTTCGATCTGCCGGAACGGCTCCATGGCCGTCACCAGATCCTCTTCCCGCATGCCGATGCCGGTATCCCGGACATAAAGCGCCAGGGAACCATCCGGTTCCACCCGGGCACCGCAGGTGACCTTGCCCCCCTGGGGCGTGAATTTTACGGCATTGGTCAGCAGGTTGTTCAGGATCTGCTTCAGCGCCACTTCGTCGGCGCGCACCGGCGGCAGTTCGGCTTCCATCTCCGTTTCCAGCAGCACGCCGCCCTTGTCGGCCCGTTCGGCCACAAGGCGCAGGCTGGACCGGATCAGGCGCGGCACATCCACCAGCTTTTCCGACAGTTCCTTCTTGCCGGCCTGGATCTTCGACAGATCCAGGATATCGTTGATCAGGGTCAGCAGCATCTGACCGCTGTCATGGATGTCATGGGCATATTCGCGATAGGCGGGCTGGCCGATGGGGCCCATGGCCTCCGTCGCGATGATCTCCGAAAAGCCGATGACGGCATTCAGCGGCGTGCGCAATTCATGCGTCATGTTGGCCAGGAATTCCGACTTGGCGCGGTTGGCCATCTCCGCCGCGTTCAGCGCCTGCTCCATGGTCACCCGGTCGCGCCGCCATTGGGTGATGTCCCGGACGCTGCCCTGAAAGGCGACGGCCCGCCCTTGCGGATTGCGGATGATACGGGCGGAAATGGCCACCCAGAACCGGTCCCCGTCACGGCGACGCAGTTCGACGGGCACGCTGCCCACCTCCTCCTGCGTCAGCAGGGCCTGGGTGATGGCCTCCCGGTTTTCCTGGTCGGCATAGAAACTGACGGTGGCGTCCAGCACCTCCGCCTGCACCTGTTCCAGACTGTCATAGCGCAGCATGGTCAGCAGCGCCGGATTGGCGGAAAGGAAGCGGCCGGCAATGTCGATGGTGAACATGCCCTCCATCGCCGTCTCATAAATCTCGCGATATTTGCGTTCCGACTGGGCCAGTCGGTCCAGTGCCGCCTGCTGTCGCGCCACCTGCGCGACCAGCGCCGTGGTGGCTTCGCGCAGTTCGCCCTGTTCCCGCAGCGCATCGGACCGGTGTTGCCGGATCGCCTGCACGATAACCGCCAGCAGCAGCAGCATGGCGATGCCGCCACAGGCCAAAGCGGTCGGCTGCCAGGGATCAATCCCGGCGGGCAGAACCGCTTCCGGGCGGACCAGGGCAACGGCAAGCGCGCCCAGGCCAGCCAGCGCCAGTGGCAAGGCCAGCCAGGGGGAAAGGACGGGTGCGGACGCCCGGGAGCGTTCCCGTCTATGCGGTGGCCGTTCTGCGCCGGTCGTGCCGTCCATCGCCTGCTCGCGGCCAAGTCATTAAGGGCAGCCTATCATCACCGCCCCCTGGTGTCATGGCGCACAAGCATAGTGTGGCTAGCTTGTGAAATGTCCTTTGTATGTAGCTCGTGAAGTGTCCGGTTTTAATGTCGTCCCTGATTGGGAGGGCAGATGGACCGGGCACGTCTCCACGAAGGCATACGCAGGA
>JAIXTS010000176.1 GCA_027483805.1 Azospirillum sp.
GACAAGTCGCCTTGTGCCGCCGACAAATCCTCTGACGCCTTGGCGAAGCCCTTGGGGTCTTTGCCGTAGAAGGCGGGGTCGGCCATCTTGGTGTTCAACTGGGTGATCTTCTTTTCCAGGGCCGCCATCTTGCCCGGCAGCTCTTCCAACTCCCGGTTTTCCTTGAAGGATAGTTTCTTTTTGGCCTTGGGCGCAGCTTGTGGGGTGGCCACGGACTTGGCCACCACCTTGGCCGTCTCCGTCTCGTCTGCCTTGCGCTGGATCAGATAGTCGCTGTAGCCGCCGGGATATTCAGAGACGTCGCCATCGCCTTCGACCGCGATGGTGCTGGTGACCAGACGGTCCAGGAAGTCGCGGTCGTGGCTGACCAGCAAAAGCGTGCCGTCATAATCGGCCAGCACTTCCTCCAACAGGTCGAGTGTATCCATGTCCAGATCGTTGGTCGGCTCGTCCAGGACCATCAGGTTGCTGGGCTGCGCGAACAGCTTGGCCAGCAGCAGACGGTTGCGCTCACCCCCTGACAGGGCCCGCACGGGCTGCTCCATCATGGAGGGGTCGAACAGGAAGTCCTTCAGATAGCTGGAAATATGGCGCGGCTTGCCGCCCACCCAGATATTGTCTCCGCCTTCGGGCAGCAGCACCTGTTTCAGCGTGTCATTGGGGTTCAACTGCGCCCGGCGTTGATCAAAGACGATGGTCTGCAGGTTGGTGCCCAGGCGGATCGTGCCGCTGTCGGGCGCGATTTCCCCCATCAGCATCTTCAGGATGGTGGATTTGCCGGCACCATTGGGGCCGATCAGGCCGACCTTGTCGCCCCGCAGGATGCGGGTGGAGAAGTCGCGGCAGATCACCCGCTCCCCGGCGTCGCCCTGAAAGCTTTTGGAGATGTTTTCGGCTTCCACCACCAGCTTTCCGGAATTCTCCCCCTCCGCCACCGCAAAATTCACCTGGCGCGACCGGATGCGGTCGGTGCGTTCCTGTCGCATGTCCTGCAACCGGCGGACACGGCCCATATTGCGGGTGCGGCGCCCGGAAATGCCCCCCTCCCACATCCATTTCAGCTCTGCCGCGATCTTGCGGTCCAGCTTGTGGAAATTGGCTTCCTCCTCCTTGAACACCTCGTCGCGCCAGGTCTCAAACTCGCTGAAGGGCCGTTCGGTGGTGCGCAGCACGCCGCGATCCAGCCACAGGATGCGTGTGGACAGGTTCTGCAAGAAGGCGCGGTCGTGGGAGATCAGCAGCAAGGCCCCTCGGAACTGCTGCAACTCCTTTTCCAGCCACAGGATGGTGGGGATGTCGAGATGGTTCGTCGGCTCATCCAGCAGCAGCACGTCGGGCTCGTCCACCAGCGCGCGGGCCAGGGCGGCGCGGCGCGATTCCCCGCCCGACAGAGTGGCGCAGGCGCGGTCGCCGGGCAGGTCGAGCGCTTCCAGAACAGCGTCGACGCGGTACTGCATCGGTTCGGCCTGACCGCCGGCCACAAAATCGGCCACGGTGGGGAACTTGGAGAAGTCCGGCTCCTGCGCCAGATAGGCGACGCGCGCACCGGGTTGAACAAAGCGTTCGCCCGTGTCGATGTCGATCTCACCCGCCAGACATTTCAGCAGGGTGGATTTGCCCGACCCGTTGCGGCCGACCAGGGCAATCTTCTCCCCCCGCGCCACCGACACGTCGATGCCTTCGAACAGGGTGGTGGAACCCAGATGGACCGAGGCGCCGGCCAGGGAGATGAGGGCGGGATTGTTGGGGGCCATGATCAGTTACCCTGACCGACCTGAAGCGACCGAACAAAGTCGGACAGGCCGACCAGACGGCGGCGCTTCAGACGTTCGGCCTTCAGGATGGCTTCCACTGACGCAACCGATTCCTGAACATCCTTGTTCACAATGACATAGTCATATTCGGACCAATGGCTCATCTCGTCATTGGCCTTGGACATGCGATGCGCGATGACCTCCGCGCTGTCCTGGGCCCGGTTGGTCAGGCGGCGTTCCAGTTCGGCGGCACTGGGCGGCAGGATGAAGACGCGGACCAGATCGGTGCCGGCGCTGTCGGACAGCTGCTGTGTGCCCTGCCAGTCAATATCGAACAGCACGTCGCGCCCGGCGCGCATCGCCTCTTCCACCGGCCCGCGCGGGGTGCCGTAGCGGTTGCCGAACACATTGGCGTGCTCCAGCAGTTCCCGGCGCTGTACCCGCGCCTCGAACTCCGCATGGTCCACGAAGAAATAATGCACGCCCTCCTGCTCCCCCGGCCGCATCGGGCGGGTGGTCAGGGAGACTGACATGGACAGGTTGTCGTCGCGCGTCAGCAATTCGCGGGAGATCGTGGACTTGCCGGCACCGGACGGGGAGGAGAGGACCAGCATCAGGCCGCGGCGATGGATCAGGGACATGGGGAGGACTGCCAAAGGGGGTGGGGTTGTGTGAAGGGTCGGGGGGCGGAGAACCGCTTACTCGATATTCTGGACCTGCTCGCGGAACTGCTCGATCACGGCCTTCAGCTCCATGCCGATACGGGTCAGTTCGACATCGGCGGATTTGCTGCACAGCGTATTGGCTTCGCGGTTGAATTCCTGGCACAGGAAATCCAGCCGGCGGCCCACGGCGCCGCCTTCGCGCAGCATGGTGCGGGCCTGGGAAATATGGGCGCGCAGGCGGTCCAACTCCTCCCGCACGTCGGCCTTGCTGATCAGCAAGGCGGCTTCCTGGCCCAGCCGATCCTCCGCCACGGGCGGCACGGCGTCCAGCAGGGCCTGGATCTGGCCGCGCAGCTTGGCGCGCAGGGCTTCGGGTTGCAGCGAGGAGGTGGCGGCAGCGGCGTCGGTCAGGCGCTCGATCTCCGCCAGATGGTTCAGCAGGACGGCGGCCAGATGCGCGCCTTCACCCGTGCGCGCCTCCACCAGACGGTCGATGGCGGTGGCGACGGTGGCGGCGATGGCCTGTTCCAGGGCCTGACGGTCTTCTTCGGTCTCCCGCGGCTCTGCACTGTCGATGACACCACGTACCGACAGCAGCGTGTCGATGGCGGGCGGCGGCGCATCCGGCCCGCCAATGTCGCGGGCCAGTTCCAGGACCTGGGCCAGCAGTTCCCGGTTGATGCGCAGCGCGCCGGCATTTTCCAGCCGTGTCAGGTTGATCGCAACATTGACATTGCCGCGCGTCAGCCGCGCCTCCACAGCGGTGCGGATGGCGGGTTCCACCCCGTCCAGACCGGGGGGCAGGCGGCAGCGCAGGTCGCGGCCCTTGCCATTGACGCTGCGCGCCTCCACCACCCATTGCGCCCGCTCATTGGAGCCGTCGGCGCGGGCGAAGCCGGTCATGGAGATGACGGCACCCTTGCCGTTGGCGGGGCCGGTCTTGCGGGCGGCGGGATTTTGCGTCACATCAGGCTCGATCTTTGGGGCGGCTGAAAGGCGGTTTATATCGCTCCGCCGCCCCAGCAACAAGGTTTCCACCGGTCGAGGCCCCGTCATGCGTGATCCGCGCGTCATATTCATCACGGGTGCCTCGTCCGGCATCGGCGAGGCGTTGGCCATATCCTATGCCGCCAAGGGCATCCGCCTGCTGTTGACGGGCCGTGATGCGGGCCGGCTGACGCAGGTGGCGGGGCGGTGCCGGGAGCAGGGGGCCGATGTGGTGACCACGACCATCGACGTCACCGACCGGGCGGCGCTGGCTGAGTGGATCAGCGCGCGCGATGGGGAGGTGCCGGTCGATCTGGTCATCGCCAATGCCGGCATTTCGGCGGGGACCGGGGGTGGCGTGGAGACCGAAGCCCAGGCCCGCGCCATCTTCGCCACCAATCTGGACGGAGTGCTGAACGCCATCCACCCGCTGATCCCCGCCATGGTGGCGCGGCGGCGGGGGCAGATCGCCTTGATGTCCTCGCTGGCCAGCTTTCGCGGCATGGCGGGCGCCGCAGCCTATTGCGGGTCAAAGGCGGCGGTGCGCGTTTATGGCGAGGCGTTGCGCGGGGATCTGGCCCGGCATGGCGTGGGGGTCAGCGTCATCTGTCCCGGCTTTGTGGTCAGCCGCATGACTTCGGTCAACCGCTTCCCCATGCCCTTCCTGATGGATGCCGAGCGGGCGGCCCGCATCATCCGGCGCGGGCTGGCGGCGGGGAAGGGAAGGGTGGCCTTCCCGTTCCCAACCTATGCGGTGTCCTGGCTGCTGGGTGTGCTGCCGCCCGGGCTGGTCGATATGATCCTGGCCCGGGCGCCCCGGAAGGGGTGAGGGGCGTAGGTCAGGTCGAGGCAGAAGCCTCGCCCTGACAGATAAGGATTGAAAGCCTTTCCTGTCAGGGCTCACCTGCGGCTCGACCTGACCTACGGATCAGCGCACCCGCGACAGAGCCAATTGTGCCTTTGCCGTCTGTCCCGCCAGGGCGTCGAGCGCCACCGGCAGGGTGGCCGGGCGCAGGGCGGTCGGGTAGGCTTTCAGCAGCAGGTCGATGGCCGCCGTGACGTCAGCCGGCAGCGGCACGCCAGCCTTCACCAGCGCCTCTGACCGGACCTTGGCCGTGATGGCGAAACCGTAACCGTCCAGATAGGGCTCAAATTCCGTGCTGGCGCTGGCGGAGCGGTACTGACGCGCGGCGCGCTCGATCATGCCGGCCAGCAGCTTGGCCTGTACGGCCTTGGCGCTGTCGCTGCTTTTCGGGGCCTTGGCGGCGGTGGCGTCCAGGGCGGTCAGCACCGCCTTGGCAGCCTTTTCCACCTCTGCCACCGGCGCGTTGCCCAGCGCCAGTTCAGAGGCCTTGCTCATCTCGTCCTGGAAGGGCTTGGCGCCCTGGGCCGTAAAAACCGGTTCCAGATCGACATAGATTTCGGAGATGGGGTGGGCAAACATCTCGCCCGCGGCCTGATGCCTGTCCGCCTTATAGGCGGCAAGGCCGGCATGGTAATGGGCGGCGGTCACGTCCAGCGCGGCGATGAAGGCCACCGGGTCCTTGGCGGCATCGGCGGCGGATATACCGCCTTCGCCACCCTCTCCACCTTCACCACCCTCACCGCCCTCGGCAGCCTGGGCGACCTGCATTGCGATGGCGCCATCCTGGTGCCATTGGGCGGTATCGGCGAGTGCAGCGCCACCGGCCAGAACCGACAGGCCGACGCCGACCCAGAGACGGGGTTGAAGCTTGATCATGTACCCAAGGCTCCCATGCATAGAATATAAAGGTGAGGTTGGCCGGGAGCGTGCCATGATGAACACTCAATTGCAAGTCATTCGCAATCGTAACCATTCGCCTTTGCCTGCGCGGAGTGTCGCATCATGATCCTGCCCATCGCCAATATCCTGACGCC
>JAIXTS010000337.1 GCA_027483805.1 Azospirillum sp.
CATTTCACCGTTAAAGTCCGGCCGTGCCACGGGAAAATCACGGCCGCAGGAGGCATGAACGATGGGGAACATGCGCCTTTGGGCGCCCAGGGGTCTGGGGATGGCGATGCTGCTGGCGATGGGTCTGGCCCTGACCGCCCCGGCCAGTGCACAAACCGATGCGGGGAAGAATACGGCCGCTGTCGCGTTGGATGACGATGGCCTTCGACATGAGGTCGAAAAGCGCTGGCGGGACGCCGGCGGCCTGGACGATCGGCTGCGGGTGGAGGTGCGTGACACGCGCGCGCTTCTGACCGGCCGTGCCGCCAATGCTGATGAGCGGGTGACCGCCGTCCGGCTGGCCTGGCAGGTCGACGGCTTGAAGGAAGTGATCAACGAGATCGGCATCGGCGACGAAAGCGGCCTGTCCGATCGGGCCGCCGACATGTGGATTACGGCGCAGCTGCGCAAGGATCTGATGACCGACCCGGAAATCACCTCCAGCAATTTCACGATCGAGACCGTCAATCAGGTCATCTACCTGATGGGTCGGGCCCGGTCGCCACAGGAACTGGAACGGGTACGTAACCATGCGCGGGAAATCGCGCGGGTGCGCCGGGTGGTGAGCCATGTCCAAGTTCCGAATTGACGCCGCCCGCCTTTGGGGTCAGGCGCTGTTCGCCCCCGCCCTGCTGGCTCTGGCCCTGCTGATGGCGCCAAGCGCCGCCTGGGCACAGGCCGGCGACCAGAACGCCCAGGCCAACCGCCAGTTCGTGCAGGCCATGCAGGCCATCCGTCAGGCCGACCAGTCCTATGACGAGGGTGAGCAGACGAAACTCTTGCAGCAGGCCGACGCCCTGCTGGCCGATATCATCATCCGCCTGCCGGAAAGCACGCTGGCGGTGCAGCTGATGACCAACCAGTTCATCGGCGATTTCGACTATGTGGAATTCAAGAGCCGGCTGCGCGGGCTGGTCTGTGCCGACCCGAAATCCAACGCCTGCCTGCTGCACCGGATCGAGGCGCTGGTGACGCCCATCGAATATCCCATCGCGGCCCCGCGCTGGGACTGGCTATCGCTGGCCGTGGCGCATAACCAGATCGGGGACAAGGCACGGGTGCGGCCCATCATTGCCCCTTTCGTGCAGGCCCTGCGGTCGGGTGGGGCCAAGGGCGACGTGAGCCCCGACCTGTTCGTCAGCCGTACCCTGGCCCTGACGGGCGAAGTGGACCGGGCCCTGGTCATCACGCGTGAGTTCCATGACTGCGCCACCCGCGTCTATAACCTGTCCGACATTGTCGAGGCGCTGGTCTGGCGCGGCGACATGACCAAAGCGACGGAGATCACCGAGGAGCTTACCGAGTTCGCCCGCACCCAGGGCTGCGCCTGGGAATTGGGTCTGGTGGCACAGTCGCTGCTGAATGTCGGGCTGGAGGCGCGGGCGCGCACCTTGTTCCTGAACACCGTGGAAGAGCAGTTCAGCCGGTTCAAGGACCGCCGTGGCAATTGCTGCCCGCCGGAACTGGCCGTGGCGGCCGGCGATCTGGGCGACACCAATCTCGCGCTGGGCCTGTTGCGGACGGTACAGGAGGAAAGCCCCTGGACCATCCCGCAGGTTCTGGGCCGGCTGGAAGCGCGCGGCGAGAAGGTGCTGACCCTGACCTATGCCGACCAGCTGCAGGATAATGACCTGAAGGCCGAAACCTATGTCGAACTGATCGACGGCGCGTTGAAGACCAAGGACCGGGGGCAGGCCGATACGCTGTCGGCGCGCCTGGACAAGACGGTAACGGACAGCCGCACGCCCATCACGCTGGTCCAGAGGGCACGGGCCGACAAGCTGCTGTTCGGTGACAATCGCTGGCGTGGGACTTTCCAGGCCGCCATTTCCGAGGCCGAGCGCGGGTCCGGCCAGCGCCGCGACATCGCCGTGCCGCTGCTGGCCGCCCTGGTCGAGATTGAAACCGGCAAGCCGATGTTGGAGTGAGACGTGGGGGCGCCATCGCCGTGATGGCTGCGGCGGGCCCCCTACTCGGCGATGCGGAAGCCCGGATCCTCCACCCGGTGCAGGCGCGTCATCGCCACCTGCGCCACGCGCAGGGTCAGGGCCTTGCGCCGGGCGCCGGCCAGTTTGGCCAGCGGTGACGACCGGACGATCTCCGCCCCGAAGGCATCGGCAATGATCAGGCCGCAGTCGGGTGGGATCAGGTCGACCGGAAAGTGGGCATCGACAGCGAAGAAGAAACGGTCGCAAAAGTCGAGATAGTCCGGCCATTTCTGGTCGGTCCTGTAGTCAACAGGGCCGCTTTTCACCTCGATGATGGTCACTTCCCCGTCATCGGCCAGGGCCAGGATGTCGGCACGCCGCCCATTGGCCAGGGGAAACTCTACCAGACCGCGCAGGCCGCGTTCAAACAACATCCGGCGAACGCCCCGCGTGATGGCGGCGGCGGCATCGGATTGCGGACGCGGCAGTATAACCGTCCCCATAGACGGCGGATCGGCAACGGGAACGATGTCGGATGCTGCGGACAGGGTCATGAGTACGGATCATGAACATGTCCGCGCATCGAGGCAAGCCCGATCTGGTGTCCCTATCCGGTCAGCAGCGGACCGACAGGACCGAGACGCCGCCGGTGCTGGCGGCCCGGACCACCGGCGTCAGACCCGCCATCAGCAGGCGGTTGCGGACCCCCTCAACCGTGTCGGTGGGGCGGGTCA
>JAIXTS010000037.1 GCA_027483805.1 Azospirillum sp.
CCAAAGGGTGTGATGTTGAGCCACCGCAACCTTGTCGTCTCCGCTATCAACGGCATCCTGAATACGCCCTATGCTCCGGGTGAACCGATTGTGAATCTGGCGGCCGCGCCGATGACGCATACGGCGGGTTTCCTGACCCTGCCCGCCACCGCCCGCGGGGGCAAGGTGGTGGTGATGACCAAGCCGGACCCGACGGAGTTGCTGGATATCGTCACCGGCCAGGGTGTCACTGAATTCTTCCTGCCGCCGACAGTGATCTATCGACTGCTGGACATGCCGGGCATAGATCAGCGGGATTTTTCCCGCCTGAAATATCTGATGTACGGTGCCGCCCCGATGTCGGTGGAAAAACTGCGCCGCGCCTTGCAGTTGTTTGGTCCGGTAATGCACCAGGGCTATGGCCAGACGGAGGCGCCCGGTGCCATCGCTTTCCTGCGTCCGGGCGACCATTATCGTGATGGACAGGTGGCAGAGGACGCCCGCCTGTCCTCCTGCGGGTTGCCGTCGGTATTCAACAGCACTGCCATCATGGATGACGAGGGCAACATCCTTCCCCAGGGCAGTACCGGCGAAATCTGTGTTCGCGGCGATATTGTGATGATGGGCTATTACAAACAGCCCGACGTGACGGCCCAGACCATTGTCGATGGCTGGCTGCATACGGGCGACCTTGGCCATATCGACGCCGAGGGTTTCCTGCACATCACCGACCGCAAGAAGGATGTGATCATTTCCGGGGGCTTCAACGTCTATCCGGGTGAGGTGGAGCAGGTCATCTGGCGCCACCCGGCGGTGCTGGATTGCGCCGTCATCGGTGTGCCCCACCCCGATTGGGGGGAGGCCGTGAAGGCCGTGGTGGAATTGAAACCGGGCGCCGAGGTCAGTGGCGAAGAACTGATCGCGCTGTGCAAGCAGCAATTGGGTTCGGTGAAAGCCCCCAAGAGCATCGATTTTATCGACAGTCTGCCGCGCAGCCCTGTGGGCAAGGTGGTCAAGAAAGACCTGCGCGAGATTTACCGTAGTTAAGAAGAACGTCGTCTTTCCAGAGGGATGGAAACAATGAGCTACCTGGATCCGAAAACCGTCAACCGCCAGTGGATACTGAACCGTCGCCCGCAGGGGGCCGTCGTCCGCACGGATTTTGACTATGTTGAAGGCACGGTGCCTTCTGTGGCCGACGGTGATGTCCTCGTCCGCTCGCTCTATTTCGGTTACGACGCCAGCCAGCGTATCTGGCTGACCGAAGATGGCGGCTACATGAAGCCGATCATGCCGGGGGAGCCGATGCGCTGCATGGGTATCGGCCAGGTGGTGGAAAGCCGTAACCCCGATTACCAGCCAGGCGATCTGGTTGAAGGCTTTATGAGCTGGCAGGATTACGCCATCGTACGCGCCGATGGTCCCATGCCGCTGCGCCATCTGCCCAAGGCGGATTTTCCGCTTTCCTGGAACCTGGGCGTTTTCGGGGTCGGCGGGCTGACCGCCTTTTTCGGGGTGACCGACGGGCTGAAGGTCAAGGAAGGCGATACGGTTGTCGTCTCCGCCGCCACCGGTGCCACGGGCGGGCTGGCCTGTCAGATCGCCCGGCTGCTGGGGGCGAAGAAGGTGATCGGCATTGCCGGCGGTGCCGACAAATGCCGCTGGGTGGTGGAGAATGTCGGCTGCGACGCCTGTGTGGATTACAAGGACCCCACCTGGACTGCCAAGATTGCCGAGCTGGCACCCGATGGGGTTGACGCCTATTTCGATAATGTGGGCGGCGACATGCTGGACGAGATGTTCCTGTTGATGGCCCCACAGGGCCGCATCCTGATTTGCGGGGCCATGTCGCAGGGCTATACCGGCGTGAAGGTGCAGGGACCGACCAATTATATGCGGATCTGCACCCACCAGCTCACGGTGCAGGGCATCCTGCTGTTCTTCTATGCGGCGAAGATTCCGCAGGCAGCACAGCAGATCGGCCAGTGGGTGATGGAAGGCAAGCTGCGGGTGACGGAAAATCGCCATGCGGGGTTTGAAAAAGCGCCCGACCTTCTGCCCACAATGTTCACCGGAAAAGATCCCGGCAAGCTGGTCCTTCACGTCGCCGATCCGGCCTGATCCGGTTCAAGGAGGCCCCGATGACGGACTTGCAAGACAAGGTCATCCTTATCACGGGCGGCGGTTCCGGCATCGGGGCCGCCATCGCCCGTTGCGCGGCGGGGGCAGGTGCCAAGGTCGCCATTACTGGGCGAAACACGGCGATGATGCGGGATGTGGTATCGGCCATTCCACAGGCCCGCGCCTATGATGCCGATGTGCGGTCACTGGAGTCCATGCAGGCGGCCTGTGCGGCAGTCGTCGCTGATTTCGGTCGTATCGACGGGTTGGTGAACAATGCCGGGATCGGTGGGGTCTTCGCCCCACTGGCGGCAGCATCGCTGGAAAATTGGCATCAGGTGTTGGAAACAAACCTGACCGGCGTGTTCAACACCACCAAGGCGGCGCTGACGCACATGCTGCCGGCGGGTGGCGGGTCCATGGTCAATATGGGGTCGTTGTCCAGTATTCTGGCGGAAAAGCATATGTCGGCCTATATCGCCACGAAACATGCGGTGGCCGGGTTGACGCGGGCGACCGCATTGGACCATGCCAAGGATGGTATCCGCTGCAACGCCGTGTGTCCCAGTTTTATCCGCACGCCCATGACAGAGGCCGGTATTCCCGATCCGGCCATCTGGGAGATGATCCGCTCTCAGCATCCCACCGGGCGGCTGGTCACGGCGGAGGAGGTGGCGGAAATCACCGTCTTTCTGTTGAGCGATCGTTCCGGTGGCATGACCGGTGGAATGCATCTGGCGGATGCCGGTATCGCCGCCCTGTGACGCGGCAGTCCATCTTTGAAAAATATCAAGCCGGGGAGAGCCCGTTCTGCGGGTGCTATGCCGGAAACGGAGGAAACTATGCTGGAACTTGAAGGCAAGGTCATCCTGGTGACGGGTGCCGCCGTCGGTATCGGAGCGGCTGTCGTGCGACGGGCGGCCGCGGCCGGGGCGCGGGTGGCGATCCTGGATGTCAATCTGGAAGGTGCCCAGGCTCTGGCAGCGGATATTCCGAATGCCCGCGCCTACCGGGCCGATGCAGCGAATTTTGCGGAGATGGAGCAGACCTGCGCCCAGATCGTCGCTGATTTTGGCCGATTGGATGGGGCTGTGAACAATGCTGGCATCGGCGGTGCCTTTGGCCCCATTGCTTCCTGCACGCCGGAGAACTGGCACAAGGTCATTGCCGTCAACCTGACAGGCGTCTTCTACAGCATGAAGGCGGAACTGGCCCCTATGATTGCGTCGGGCGGCGGTGCCATCGTCAACATGTCCTCCCTGGCCGGGGTGCTGGCCGAGCCCAATCTGCCCGCCTATATCGCGTCCAAGCACGGGGTTGTTGGCCTGACAAAATCGGCTGCCGTCGATCATGGTCGGGATGGCATTCGCTGTAACGCAGTGTGCCCGGCCTTTGTCAAAACCCCGATGACGGAGGCCCTGTTCGCCGATCCCGGCTTCAGCAGCATGGTGAACGCGCGTCAACCCATGGGCCGCACCGTGACAGCGGAAGAGGTGGCAGAGGTTGCCGTATTCCTGTTGAGCGACCGGTCCGGCGGCATGACCGGCAGTGTGCATCTGGTCGATGGCGGCGTGAGCGCTAGCTGAGAAAGGGTTTTGCGATGCCACTCTATGCGGCTCCCATCAGGGATTTCCATTTCCTGCTCCATGATGTCTTCCCTGTTTCGGCGCTGTCCGGTACAGCCCATTTCCAGGACAGCACGCCAGACATCATTGATGCCGTTCTGGAGGAGGCGGCGAAGTTCGCCGCCCAGGTGCTGGCCCCGCTGAACCGGTCGGGTGATGAGGAAGGTTGCCACATCGCCCAGGGCAAGGTCACAACGCCCGCCGGCTTTCCGGCAGCTTACCGTCTGTTTATGGAGGGCGGCTGGGCAGGATTGACGGCCAGTCCAGATCATGGCGGGCAGGGGCTGCCGCATACGCTGCACATGCTGGTGGATGAAACCATCACCTCGGCCAACCCCGGTTTCGCCATGTATCGGGGGCTGATTGATGGGGCCTATAACACCATCGTGAAATATGGGTCGGCCAGCCTGCAGAAGGAATATCTGCCGCCACTGGTATCCGGGGCCGTTCTGCCGACAATGAACCTGACGGAGCCGCATTGCGGCAGCGATCTGGGTCTGTTGCGCACGAAGGCCGCGCCGCTGCCCGATGGCAGTTATGCCATCACCGGCACCAAGATATTCATCACCGGTGGCGAGCATGATCTGACCCGCGACATTCTGCATTTGGTGCTGGCCCGCCTGCCCGACGCACCGGAGGGCAGCCGGGGCATCAGCCTGTTCCTGGTGCCGAAATTCTACCGCGATGCCGATGGGACAACCGAACGGCACAATGATGTGGTCTGCAGCGGCATCGAACATAAAATGGGCCTGAAGGCGTCTGCCACCTGTGTGATGAATTTCGATGGTGCCAAGGGATGGCTTGTCGGCGCACCCCATTCCGGCCTGGCCGCCATGTTTACCATGATGAACGCGGCGCGGCTGGCTGTGGGCATGCAGGGTGTTTGCGCCGCGGAGGCAACCTTTCAGATCGCCTCCGCCTATGCCGCAGAGCGCCGCCAGGGCAAGGCCCCCGGCTCCCGCACGCCGGGGCCGGA
>JAIXTS010000382.1 GCA_027483805.1 Azospirillum sp.
ATCATGATCGTCATGGGCAAGACCGATCCGGACGGCACCGACCGCCATCGCCAGCAATCCATGATCCTGGTGCCCACCGACACGCCCGGCGTGACAGTGAAGCGTCCCCTGCCCGTCTTCGGTTATGACGACGCGCCGCACGGCCATTCGGAGGTGCTGTTCGAGAATGTGCGGGTGCCGGCATCCAACCTGCTGCTGGGCGAAGGACGCGGGTTCGAGATCGCGCAGGGCCGCCTGGGGCCAGGGCGCATCCATCATTGCATGCGCCTGATCGGGGCGTCGGAACGGGCCCTGGAACTGATGTGCCAGCGGCTTTCCACCCGCGTCGCCTTCGGCAAGCCGGTGGCGGCACAGTCGATCTGGCTGGAACGCATTGCCGACGCCCGCATCGCCATTGATCAGGCCCGCCTGCTGACCCTGCAGGCCGCCCATATGATGGATACGGTGGGCAACAAGGTGGCCCGGGCCCAGATTGCCATGATCAAGGTGGTCGCCCCCAACGTCGCCTGTCAGGTCATCGACATGGCCATCCAGGCCCATGGTGGCGGCGGCGTCTGTGATGATTTCCCGCTGGCCTGGGCCTATGCCAGTGCGCGCACCCTGCGCATCGCCGATGGCCCGGACGAGGTCCACCGCAACCAGATCGGCAAGATGGAGCTGGGCAAGTATCGGGGTTAAGCCATCCCGCCCCCCCCCCGCGATGTGATCCCCCAAGGCCGGGCAGCCGGCCATGATGGGCGGGAAAGATTGACCAACGGTCAGGATTACCCGCCGCCGGCATGACAGAGGCGTTCACCCGGACGCCGGGTTGAAAACTGCTTCGTTTTCGGCTTGTTTTAGTCGTGGAAACACGATGTGCTGACAGCATACATTGGCGTGCAGACGTCCGGCCAACGGGCGCGGGGGAGGAGGGCGCATGCGGGGGCTGCCTGCGCTGGTGCTGTCACTGATGATGCTGACACCATCCATGGTTCGGGCGGAGGATCAGGCTGTCCGGACCTATCGCATTGAACATAACGCGTCGCCCGCCGGGCATAATGTCCGGTCCTTCTATCTGGACCTGATCGAAAAGCTGTTGGCGGACACGCAAGCCGAATTCGGGCCTGCGCGGCTGGAGAAGGTGCCGGAGGATGTGCCGCAGGCGCGGTTGCTGGCACAATTGGCCCATAACAGGCTGGACATGCTGTGGACCACAACCAACCGGCTGCGCGAAGGCTTGGTGGAACCCATCCGCATTCCGTTGGACATGGGCCTGACGGGGCAGCGGGCCCTGGTGATTCGCGCCGACCGCAAGGCGGAATTCGACAAGATCACCAAGCTGGAACAGCTGTCCCAGCTAAAGGCCTGCCAGGGCGCCTACTGGCCCGACACGGTGGTGCTGCGCGCCGCGGGCCTGCGGGTGGTGGAATTCGACTGGATCGATCTGGCCTATCCCGGCCTCTATGACGGGCGCTGTGACTATCTGCCCCGCGCCTTGAATGAAATCGACGGGGAGGTTGCCGCCGTCGGGGACAGGAACGTCATCGTCTATGACCGGCTGATCCTGACCTATGCCTTGCCCATGTATCTGTTTGTGGCGCCGGCACAGCGTGAACTTGCCCACCGCATGCAGGTGGGGTTGGGCCAGATGGTGGCGGATGGCGCGCTGCGCCGGTTCATGGAAGGCCACCCGTCAACCGCCATGATTTTTCCCCTGACCCGGTTCCAGGGCGCGCGCGTCTTCCGCCTTGTCAATCCAGACCTGCCCGAGGAAACGCCATTGGATGATCGGCGTCTGTGGCTGGAGGTGGAGGCGGAACTGAACCCACGACCAAGGTCGTGAGGCCATGGCCCCGGTTGCGGCTTGGTCGGTGCCGGGTTACTGTTAACCATGGCGTAAAGCTCACCACCCGGAACCTGGGAAATCCCCGGCGAAACCGGGGGTCAAAGCAGGGGAGGGATGGACGGATGCGGCGACGCGCGGCCAGTTTCAACCGCAACGCGGGGGAGGGCCGCCATGCGCGTGCGTAGCCCCCAGGACCTTGTGGGCGGCATCGCCCTCATTCTTCTTTCCCTGCTGGCCTTCAGCCAGATCGGCGATCTGAAATTCGGCACCGCCTCACGCATGGGGCCGGGCTATTTCCCGACTGTGCTGGCCGGTCTGACCGGCCTGATGGGCCTGGTCATCGCCGGCCGGTCCCTGATCCTGGACGGACCGCCGCTTGACCGGCTGCACTGGCGCCAAGCCCTGCCCATCCTGGGCGCCATCCTGGCCTTTGGTCTGGCCATCCGGCCGCTGGGCCTCGTCATCGCGGCGGCCCTGCTGTTTGCCATCGCGGCCTTCGGGTCCAGTGATACGAAATGGCGGGAAATGCTGGTGGTCAGTGCCGCCCTGATCCTGTTTGCGGTCGGGCTGTTCGTGCTGGCCCTGGGTCTGCCCTTCCCCCTCTGGCCGAGATTCTGATCCATGGATAATGTCCTTTCCAACCTCGCCATGGGATTCGGGGCGGCGGCCACCCCCATCAATCTGGGCCTCTGCTTCATCGGGACGCTGGTCGGCACCCTGATCGGCGTGCTGCCGGGCCTGGGCCCCATCGCCACGATCGCCATCCTGCTGCCCATCACCTTCTATCTGGACCCGCTGGGCGCGCTGATCATGTTGGCCGGCATCTATTACGGTGCCCAGTATGGCGGCAGCACCACCGCCATCCTGGTGAACATGCCCGGCGAAACCTCGTCCGTGGTCACCACGCTGGACGGGCACCAGATGGCGCGCAGGGGCCGGGCCGGGCCGGCCCTGGCCATCGCGGCGCTGGGCTCCTTCTTCGCCGGCTGTGTCGCCACCTTTGTCGTGGCCCTGTTCGGCCCGCTGCTGGCCGCCTTTGCCCAGAATTTCGGACCGCCGGAATATTTCGCGCTGATGCTGGTCGGGCTGATCGGCGCCACCGTGCTGGCCAGCGGGTCGGTGGTGAAGGCGGTGGCCATGATCATTGTCGGGCTGCTGCTGGGTTGCGTCGGCTCCGACCTTGAATCGGGTGAACAGCGCATGACCTTCGGCATCCCCCAGATCGCGGAGGGCATCAATTTCACCACGCTCGCCGTCGGTCTGTTCGGTGTGGCGGAGATCCTGCGCAATCTGGAAAAGACCGCCGACCGCACCGTGCTGGGTGCCAAAATCACCGGCCTGATGCCGACCTGGGCCGATATCAAACAAAGTGCCATGCCCATCCTGCGCGGCACGGGCATCGGCTCGCTGCTTGGCATTCTGCCCGGCAACGGGGCCGTACTGGCGCCCTATGCCAGCTACACGCTGGAAAAGAAGATTTCCAAGACGCCGTCGCGCTTCGGCAAGGGCGCCATCGAAGGGGTGGCCGGGCCGGAAAGTGCCAATAATGCCGGCGCGCAGACCAGCTTCATCCCCCTGCTGACCCTGGGCATTCCGCCCAATGCCGTGATGGCCATGATGGTCGGTGCCATGACCATCCAGGGCATTGTGCCCGGGCCACAGGTGATGAACGAGAACCCGACCCTGTTCTGGGGCATGATCGCCAGCATGTGGATCGGCAATGCCATGCTGGTCATCATCAACCTGCCGCTGGTCGGCGTCTGGGTCCGGCTGCTGCGGGTGCCCTATCGCATCCTGTTCCCGGCCATCCTGATGTTCTGCTGCATCGGGGTCTATTCGATCAATTCATCAGGGGTGGAGGTGATGCTGGTCGCCCTGTTCGGCGGCATCGGCTATTTCCTGCTGAAACACGGGTTCGAACCCGCGCCCCTGCTGCTGGCCTTCGTGCTGGGCCCGCTGATGGAAGAAAATCTGCGCCGGTCCTTCCTGATCGCACGTGGCGACCCCACTATCTTCGTTACGCGACCTTTGTCGGCAAGCCTGCTGGCCATTGCCCTGGTCCTGATTGCCATCGTGCTGCTGCCCTCGGTGCGCAAGCGGCGCCAGGAAGTGTTCCATGAGGAGGATTGACCCCTTCTCCATCTTTGGCCTTGCCCCCCATAAAGACAAAACAGGAGGAACCATGCGTTTCGCACCCATCGCCCTCGCGGCGGCCTTGTTGATCGGGGCCGGCACGGCCCAGGCACAGGATTACCCGTCCCGGCCCGTCACCATGGTTGTGCCGTTCGCCGCTGGTGGCCCGACCGACACCGTGGCCCGCCTTGTCGCGCAGTCGATGAGCAAGACGCTGGGCCAGCAGGTGATCGTGGAGAATGTCGGCGGGGCCGGCGGCACGATCGGCGCAGCGCGCGTGGCCAAGGCCGATCCCGATGGCTACACCATCCTGCTGCACCATATCGGGCAGGCCACGGCCGCCACCCTGTACCGCAAGCTGCCCTATGATGCGAAGACCGATTTCGCGCCCGTGGGTCTGGTCACCGATGTGCCCATGACCATCGTGGCCAAGAAGGATTTCCCGGCCAAGGATCTGACTGAGCTGGTCGCCTATGTGAAGGCCAATCCGGACAAGGTGACCCTGGCCAATGCCGGCGTGGGTGCGGCGTCCCATCTGTGCGGCATGCTGTTCATGCAGGCGCTGGGCACGTCCCTGACCACCGTCCCTTATAAGGGCACGGGTCCGGCCATGAATGATCTGGTCAGCGGTCAGGTCGACCTGATGTGTGACCAGACCACCAACACAACGGGCCAGATCAAGGGCGGGGCCGTGAAGGCCTATGCCGTGACCACTCCCACCCGCGTCCCCTCGCTGCCGGACCTGCCCACCACCAAGGAAGCGGGCCTGCCCACGGTGCAGGTCGCTGTCTGGCACGGCATCTATGCGCCCAAGGCCACGCCGGACGCGGTGACCAAAAAACTGTCCGAGGCGCTGAAAGTGGCGCTGAAGGATGACATGGTGAAGCAGCGCTTCAACGAGCTGGGCACCGAACCCGTATCGCAGGACCGCGCCACGCCCAAGGTACTGGGTGATTTCGTGATCGCCGAAATCGACCGCTGGAAGCCGATCATCACGGCGGCAGGGGTCTACGCGGATTGACCGGATCGAGCGGGGGCGGGTCCACATAGCCCGCCCCCTTCCAATAATATTCCGTCACCCGGGACAGGGTGCGGTCCATCTCGCGCATGCCGGTCTGCAGCTGCAGCAGCGTATCGGCCTCATACTGGCGGACCGTGCTGAGATAGAGATAGATCGGTTCCCGCAGCAGCCTGAAGAAGGCCCCCACGGAGTCGGGCCTGAATCCACCCTGCTTCAGATGCCAGCCCAGGGCCAGACGGGTGCCGATCAACCCATCCAGCCGCCCGCCCATGATCATCGTCAGGCCCAGCGAGAGATCGCGAAGCTCTACCAGCGTGACCGAGGGCGGCAGCTTGTCCGTCACATCCTTGCGATTGTTCCCGCGCAAGACGCCGATGCGGCTTCCAGCCAGTTCATCCGCGGATTGCGGGCGAAGCCCCGGCCGGGTGACCAACCCCATATCGGCATTGCCGAAAACGCCCACGGGCACGGCGGCCCCCCGCAGTTCCGGCAGGTCGAAAAAAATGATCAGGTCGAGCTGTCCTGACTTCATCGCCATGATCAGCCGCCTGGGCGGCCCCGGCAGCGGCTGGATGTCAAAACCGCTGTGGCGGGACAGATCGGCCACCACCTCCATGGCGATGCCCTGCTTCGGATCCTCGGCCAAATGCCAGGGAGGCGACTCCATAACCCCACAGGTAAGGGTCCGTCCCTTGCCCCGCACCGGCAGGGCTGGCGCCGCAGTGGCCAGCATCATCCCCAGCATGACACGGCGCGGGATCAGAACCACAGGCCGATCTCCCCCCTTTGCGAACCTTGCGGCCTATTGATCCCCATACCCGTCCATGATGATCGGGTCCCCGCCCAGGCCGCGCAGCATGCCGGCCACCCGATCGGTCACTGTTTCCAGCAATGCAGGGTCGGTCGCACGCAGGACCAGGGCCGTCGAGACCTTGCCCTGCCGGAAGGCCGGATAGGAACCGATATCGACGCCCGGATAATCGGCAGCGATGGCCCGCAGGCTGTCGGCAAAGCTGCCTTCGGGAACGGCCGATGCCACCGACTTGGTCTTCACCACCGGCCCGCCCACCAGCCGGTCGCCGATGCCCGTCAGCATGGCCTGCATGATCATCGGCACGCCCGCCATCACGAAGACATTGCCGATCTGAAAGCCAGGGGCGGTGGAGACGGGATTATCGATCAGGATCGCCCCTTCCGGCGTGTTGGCCATGCGCAACCGCGCCTCGTTCAGCAGGCCCGTACCGGCATAATGCATTTCCAGCCGGCGTACCGCTTCGGCATTGCGGATCAGGGGCAGGCCAAAGGCCTTGGCGATGCATTCGGCCGTGATGTCGTCATGGGTGGGGCCAATGCCGCCGGTGGTAAAGACATAGGTGTAGCGGGCACGCAGCGCATTGACCGCCGCCACAATCTCCACCTCCTCATCCGGCACCACGCGCGCCTCGCGGAAGCGGATGCCCAGCGTGCCCAGATGCCGGGCGATGAAGACCATGTTGGCATCCTGGGTCCGGCCGGACAGAATCTCGTTGCCGATGATCAGCAAGGCTGCCGTGGGGGCGTTGTCGGTCATGCTTTGCGCCTGTGATGTCGCGTCGGGGCGATGATAGCGCCACTACCCCTGCTAAGCCCAGCATCAGATGGTCGCGATCTTCCATCGGCTGCGTCACGGGGCGGGGCGCAGGGCCTGCATCACCGTCTCAAAACTGTCCAAAAGTCGGCGGCGCAGGTCCCCGTCACCCGGGAAGTCGGCCATCTCAAACGCCGCCTGATCCAATGCCCCGAACAGCAGCACGGACAGCCCATGCGCATCCAGGGGCCGGATCAGGCCCGCCTGCATCAGGGACGCCACCTCACCCTTGAAGAAGGCAAAGGCGGTATCGCGGTCGCGGGCTCGCATCTGGGCCAGGCCGATAACATAAGGTCCGTCCAGCAACAGCACCTGCCGCATGGCCGGGTTTTCGGTCGAAGACAGGTAGGTGCGCCAGATACGGGAAAAACGCTGCCACGGATCAGCGATTCCGGTCGCCGCCGCATCGATTGCCGCCACCAGCCGATCCTGCCATTGGTCATGGACGACGATGAACAGGTCGCGCTTTGATCCGAAATGGTCGAACAGCGCGCCCTGCGATACGCCCGCCGCCGCACAGATCGCCGACGTCGCCACCGCGTCATACCCACTGACCTCAAACAACCGGCGGGCGGCATCCAGGATGGCCGCCCGTGTCGCCTGCCGCATCTCGGCATTTGGGCCCTTTGCCTTGGGCATGGAAAGGCCACCCTCCATATATTGACTGTTAGTCAGAAAACAACATATCGTTATGGCAACCAAAGCAAGCGCTGTGATGGAGCCACGCTGATGCCCAAGACATGGACGCAAAAACTATCAGGCGGCAAGGCGCCGCATGTCGTGACCCTGGAAAAGGCCTTTGCCGGGGTGCCGGTGGGCGCACGGCTGTTCATTGCCTCACCTCTGCTTCTGGACCGCACCATCAGCGCCATCCCGCGCGGCA
>JAIXTS010000513.1 GCA_027483805.1 Azospirillum sp.
GGCCGGCAACCAGAACGGCGACGGCGGCGCCGGCCAGCAGGGTGGACTTGAGGCTCATTGTTGTTCTCCGGTGGGATCTCACGGGCGACAAAGCCTGTCGACGCGCCGATCCCCACTCCTGGGTATGTATCGGCTGCCCCTCAGGCCCCGGGGGAGGGCTAACAGAGGTGCATTGCCGAATTGATGCGGTTTTATTACGACTTTATGACGCGCCACCCCTGTTGCATTCTGGGCACGGCCATGGGGGTGGGATTCTGTGTCTGGACTATCATCAAAGTGTCATGAATGTCGGGTCGCCGCCCTGTTTCCCGCAACGGACAGGCCGGTGTGAACGGGGTTGCAAGCTACTCGGTTCGGGTAGAGGATGGGCACCCGCTGCCCTTCGGAGCACCCACCCAGGCGATGCAGGACCCGCTTTTCCCCTCGGCCCCACACCGCCCGCCGCCGCCACTGGTCACCGTGCCAGTCCTGTTGCTGCTGGGGTTCGCCGTGCTGGCCATCGCCACCATCCTGTTCACAACCGCCCGCCATTTCGACGCGGCGGAGGCCGGGCGGACATCGCAGCGTGTGGAGCGTATGGTGGCGGGCGCGCAGGCATCGCTGGCCCTTGTTCTGCGCGACTATGCCGGGTGGGATGCCACGGTCCTGCATGTCGTGGATAGGCTGGACCCGGTCTGGGCGGATGAGAATATCGGCATTTACATGTCGGGCGGTTACCGGCTTTCCGTCTCTCTTGTGGTGGATCGCGCCGGCCATGTCGTCTATGGGGTGGAGGATGGCAAACGGTTGACCGCCGCTCGCATGCGGGATTTCCCTGTGCCGGACGCCCTTCGCCGGATGGTGGACCGGACGGTAGGCGCCTTGCCGGGCACGACGGAGGCGGTGACGGGCACCATCCGGATCGGTGACACGCTGTACATGGCCGGCGTTGCCGATATCCGCCCCGCTCTGGGCGGTCCTGCCCGGGAGGATGGCGCCGCGCTGATCTTTATGCAGAAGCTGGACCGCGTGGCCGTTGCCCGCATGCTGGACCCCCTGCTTCTGGACGATATCGATGTTGGCATCCATACCGTACCCTTGGAAGAGACCGGGCGGCTGGCCCTGCGGGAGTATGGTGTGCCCCCGGATGCGGCCCCTCTCGGCTGGGTCGGCTGGCGCACGCCCAGCCCGGCGCAGGATTTCCTTGCCGGCATCTACTGGGTTCTGGGGCTGATATTGCTGGCCCTCTTTATCCTTACGGCGCAGGTGCTGATGCGGGGCCAGCGTGCCGCCCAGCGGGAAACCGGCGCCAATGAGGCGTTGCGTCACCTGTCCGGGCGGTACCGCGGATTGATTGATGCGCTGCCGGACATGGTCTGTCTGTTGGCTGAAGGGCGCGTTTCCCTGATCAATGCGGCCGGCCTGTCCATGCTGGGGCGTTCGTCCGATGAGGCGGCGACGGTGGTGGGGCGGCCCTTTCTGGATTTGGTCACCGACGCCGACCGGCTGATTTTTCACCGGGCCATGCAGGTGCGGGGGCGGGCCGGGGTAGAGTGGGTCACGCTGCATCTGACCGGTGCCGATGGCGCAGTGCCCATTGAACTGGCTGTCCTGCCGGTGTCGGACGAACCGCTGGGGGAGATGACGCTGGTGGCCCGGGACCGGCGGCCGGAACTGGCGCGGCGGGAGACCCTGCGCGCGGCCGAGACGCGTGCGGCCGTCGCCGACCGCGCCAAGGGACAGTTTCTGGCCAATATCAGCCACGAGTTGCGGACGCCCCTGAACGCCATCATCGGCTTTTCCGAGATATTGCGGGACGAGTTGCTGGGCGCGCTGGGCGCGCCGCAGTACAAGGAATATGCCATCGATATCCATGAGGGTGGGTTGCACCTGCTGCGGCTGGTCAACGACCTGCTGGATATTGCCCGGATGGATGCCGGCACGCTGGAACTGCGCGAGGGCTGGGTCGAGGTGGCGCCCCTGATCGACCGGTGCGAGCGGCTGTTGCGGCAGAAGGCGGCCGAACGTGGTGTACCGGTGCGGTTGAACGTGTCCCCGCCCGGTCTGCGTGTGCTGGCGGACGAGATGCGGCTGAAGCAGATCGTCGTCAATCTGCTGGGCAATGCCATCCGTTTTTCGGAAACCGGGCAGGCTGTGCAGGTGGCGGTGCGGCTGGATGGACCGACGGGTGATCTGCTGATTGATGTCGCCGACCATGGCATCGGCATGAATGTCGAGGCCATGCGTGTCGCACTGGAGCCGTTTGCACAGGTCGAAGGTGGTCATAACCGCCGCCAGCCGGGCGCCGGCCTGGGCCTGCCGCTGGCCCGCGGCTATGCGGAGGCCCATGGCGGCTGCCTGACCATGCAGAGCACGCCCGCCGTGGGTACGACCGTCACGGTGCGCCTGCCCGCCAGCCGGGTGGCCGGCACACCACCGATCGAAAGCCGGGACCGAGTCGGGCTTAACACCAGGGGTCATTGAGCATGCCCCTTGAAGGCCGGCGACGGCCGGCCCGGCGTTGAGGGGCAAGAACCAATACCCGAAGCTCAAGCTTTCAGGTCGCTGGCATCACCCCCGCATCCTCGTCATGCTTCCCGGCGGTCCTGGAACATGGCCAGGACATGGGCATGCAGCGCGGGATCGCCGGCGGCCACGACATTGCCGTTGCAGCCCAGGCGCAGCTTCTGTCCTTCCCAATCGGTGATCACGCCGCCGGCCCCTTCGATCACGGCCACCAGGGCGGCCCAGTCATAGGGTTGCAGCCCGGCTTCCACCATCAGGTCGATGAAGCCGGCTGTCAGCAGCCCGAAAGCGTAAGCGTCGCCACCCCAGACCATGTACCGGCTGGAGGCCTGGGTCATGGCAAATTCCACCTGGTGGAACGGCATGGTGGAGGCCTGGGTCGCCAGGGCGATATCGGCGCAGGCACGTGTGGTGACGGGCGCACCGTTCAGGGTGGTGGGCCTGCCCGCCACACCCAGCCAGCGGTCGCCGATCACAGGCTGGTCGATGATGCCCAACACCGGCACGCCCCGATGCAGCAATGCGATCAGGGTGGTGAAGAGCGGCCGGCCCGTGATGAAGGACTTGGTCCCGTCGATCGGGTCGATGACCCAGACATATTCGGCATTCAGGTCCTGGCTGCCATGTTCCTCCCCCAGGATGCCGTCATCCGGCCGCTCGACCGTCAGGATGGCACGGATGGCACTTTCCACTTCCCGGTCGGCAATCGTGACGGGCGACGTGTCGGCCTTCACATCGACATCCACCCGCGTGCGGTAATGGCGGCGCGCCACGGCACCCGCGGCATCGGCACAATGCAGGGCAAGATCGACCAGATAATCGGGAACAGCGGACATGTCAGGCGACTCCGAATGCGCAGTTTTGCCCCTGCAAAAGAAAAGGGGCGGCATTGCTGCCACCCCTTTATACCATGTTCCAGGTGTCGTGCCGATTACGGCAGCGGCACCGGGCTGTCGGCCAGCGTGCGCAGATAAGCGATCAGCGCCGCGCGGTCCTCGACCTTCTTCAACCCGGCATAGTTCATCTTCGTGCCCGGGATGGTGGCCTTCGGGTTGGCCAGGAACTTGTTCAGATGTTCGTAATCCCAGGGGCCTGTCTGCGCCTTCATGGCATCGGAATAGGCAAACCCTTCGATATGGGCGTGCTTGTTGCCAACGATGCCCCACAGGTTCGGGCCAACCTTGTTGGCGCCACCCTTTTCGAAGCTGTGGCAGGCTACGCAGGCCCTGACCAGCTTCTGGCCGGCGGCCGGGTCGGCTGCCGCCAGAAGCGGCGTCACCGGATCGGGCTCTGCCGGTGCGGCGGGCACGTCAGCTGCGGCGGTCTCGGCCTCAGGCACTTCTACCTTATAGGCGCGTTCGGCCGGGAAGTTCGGGTGAACCAGCTTCTTGGAGACGAAACCCGCCAGGAGAGCGATCAAGGTCGCCGTCAGGATCGCCATGAAAATCTTATTGAAAGTGCTGCTCGCCATCAGTCCTAATCCCTTGGGTTCGCCAAGCGGGGGCACAATAACGCCAAGAAGCGGGCACGTCCATGCCCGCCTTGGCGTAAATCCATGCGCGATACTTAGCGTAAGGATGCAAGAACGCACATGGCTTTCCGCCTTGACCCGGCGGACCAAATGTCGCACGGGAAAACCATGACCGATCTGAACCGTCCCCCGCTCCCCTCTCCCGTGGCCCATCCTCTTGTGGTGATCCCGGCCCGCCTTGGTTCCACGCGCCTGCCGGACAAGCCGTTGGCTGACATTCATGGCCAGCCGATGATCGTGCATGTCTGGCGGCGCGCGATGGAGGCCGGGATCGGCCCCGTGGTCGTGGCCGCCGCGGAACCGGCCATCGCCGATGCTGTCACTGCTGCCGGCGGCACCGCGATCCTGACCGACCCGGACCATCCCTCGGGCTCGGACCGGGTCTGGGAGGCGGTGCGCCGGATCGATCCGGACGGGCGGTTTGACGCCATCGTCAATGTCCAGGGCGACCTGCCCACGATTGACCCCGCGGCTATCCGCGCCGTGTTCGGTCCCCTGTCCGATCCGGACGTGGATATCGCCACCTTGGGCGCGATCATCACCGACCCGGCGGAGCGGTCGAACCCCAATGTCGTGAAGGCTGTGGTGGAAATGCTTCCGGGTGCGGACACGGGCCGCGCCCTTTATTTCACCCGTGCCACGGCGCCCTGGGGCGACGGGCCGCTGTTTCACCATATCGGTCTTTACGCCTATCGCCGCGCGGCCTTGGAACGGTTTGTCGCCCTTGCCCCGGCACAGCTGGAACAGCGCGAAAAGCTGGAACAGCTGCGTGCCTTGGCCCACGGCATGACCATCGCGCTGGCGCGGGTGGACATCGTGCCGTTGGGGGTGGATACAATCGAAGACCTTGACCGCGCCCGCCATATGCTGGCCCCATCGCCCACGCCGTGACCTGCGGCATCCCGCCCATCGCCTTCTCGACAGACAGAGCCTTGCCCATGCCCGCCTCCACCATCGCCTATCAGGGCGCACCCGGTGCCAATTCCGATCTGGCCTGCCGCAGCGTTTTTCCCGATCTGGTCACGCTGCCCTGTGCGTCGTTCGAGGATGCGTTTGCGGCGGTGCATGAGGGCAAGGCAAAGCTGGCCATGATCCCGGTGGAAAACTCGGTGGCCGGTCGCGTCGCCGACATCCACCATCTTCTGCCGCATGGCGGGCTGCACATCATCGGTGAGCATTACCAGCGCGTGGTTCACTGCCTGGTCGCGCCCCAGGGGGCCACGATGGAGGGGCTGACCGAGGTCCATTCCCACATCCAGGCCCTGTCCCAGTGCCGCAACTATCTGCGCGACCGCGGATTGAAGCCGGTCAACAATGCGGATACGGCCGGTGCCGCCGCCGATGTGGCGCGCTGGAACGATCCGACCAAGGGCGCTATTTCGTCCGATCTCGCCGCGGAAATCTACGGCCTGCAGGTACTGGCCAAGGGTATTGAGGACGCCACCCATAATACCACCCGCTTCCTGATCCTGGCACGGGAACCGAATGTTCCGGAGCGCGGAACAGACAGTGTTACGACCTTTGTCTTCCGTGTCCGGTCACGTCCGGCTGCCCTTTACAAGGCGTTGGGCGGCTTCGCCACCAATGGGGTCAATATCACCAAGCTGGAAAGCTATCTGGTCGACGGACGTTTCACAGCGGCGCAGTTCTACATCGACGTGGAAGGCCATCCGGAGGAACGGCCGCTGCGGCTGGCCATGGAGGAACTGGGTTTCTTCGCCAGTGAGGTGAAGTTCCTGGGCGTCTACCCGGCCCACCCGTTCCGTCGGGAGCAGCAGCAGATGGGCGGCGGCATCTGAGCTGTCGACGGTGACCGCGATCGTGTCACCCTAGAAACGCTGCTGTTCCGTCTCAATTCCGCCATCCGTGGCACGCCAAATGGGGTGGCCGGCGGATGGCGCCGGTGACCGCCTTCCGGGGCCAATAATCATGCGAAGCCGTTTCTTGCCCGTTTCATTTGCCGTTGCCCTGCTTCTGGGCCTCGGCGCCTGTGCCGTCGACCCCGCGATCCAGCAGGGGGAGACGCGCAACCGACAGATCGCCGCCGGCTCCTGGCGCCTGTCGGAATTGCGGCTGATCTGTATGGGCAATCCCGATGCGGGCCTGCCAGGGCGGGCGCTGACGGCTGACGAGGCGGCAGAACAGCTGCGGCTGGTTCTGGAACTGTCGTCGCTCGCCCCGGATGTCTGGCCCCGGGTGCCACTGTCCAGCCCAAGGGTGGAGGAATTCCGCCGCATCTGTGCCGGTGACCCCGCGACCGGAACACCCGCCCGTGCGCTGACCGCGGCCGAACGGCAGGAACTGATGGCTCTGATGGCCACCACGCCGGCCAGTTTGCCGTCGGTGGCCGGCAGCGGCGGTTCTTCCGGTGCGATCATCTGGAACGATCCGGGTTATCGCAGCGGCGGGGGCGGCGGTTATGGTGAGGACCGGTTCCGCGATCCCGACTATGACCGCCTGATCTGGGAGATGGAGCGCGATCGCGCCCGCTGGGATGCCTATGTCTGGGAGCAGCGCCGCCGCGAAATCTATTGGGAGCATGAGCGCCGCCGCAGTGAATGGGAGCGTGATCGCGCCCGTTGGGAACGGGACCGCCGTGACCGGGAACGCGCGGAACAGGATCGGTACCGCGCGGACGATGCCCGTCGCCGCGCCGAGGAGGATCGGCGGCGGTTTGAGGAGGAGCGTCGCCGTTATGAGCGTCCGCCGGTGATCCAGCCCCCGCCCTCGCGCCCGTCCGATGACGATGCCCGCCGCCAGCGCGAGGCGGAGGAAGCTGCGCGGCGGCTGGAGGATCAGCGTCGCCGTGCGCAGGAAGAGGTCCGCGACCATGACCGCCGCCTTGAGGCCGATGAAACGGCCCGGCGCCTGGAGGACCAGCGCCGCCGTGCCGAGGAGGACGCCAGACGGCAGTCGGGTGATGACGGTCGCCGCGCCGCCGAGGAGAGTGCGCGCCGCCTGGAAGAACAACGCCGGCAAGCCGAGGACGCGGTCCGCCGGCAAATGGAAGACGACCATCGGCGTGCCGCTGAGGAGAATGCGCGCCGGATGGAGGATCAACGCCGTCAAGCTGAGGATGCGGCCCGCCGTCAGGCGGATGATGAGCGCCGTCAGGCCGCCGAAGAGAATGCCCGCCAGATGCGCGAGCAGCGTCGCCAGGCAGAAGAGGAGGCCCGCCAGGCGCGTGAACAGGCACCAACGCCGCCGCGCACCCAGACCGGTGTCGAGACCCAGATTCCTTGAACCGGGCGGACCGGTACAGCCGTGCGGAAAGGCGATGGCGATCCCCGTCGCCTCCTGCCGCTTGCAGGAGCAGGGGAATGGGCGCCACTTGATCGACGCGCATCAAGGATGGCTACCGACGCCCATGTCCGCTATCGTCGGTGCGGCTGAACCGTCCGGGCCTGTTGTGACATGCCGGGGCCATAATTTCCTGCTTTGCTGTCCGGCATGATGACCCGCTTCCTCAACGCCCTCGCCCTGTCGCCGTTGCTGCTGTGGCCCGCCCTCCCGGCCGTGGCCCAGAACAGCATACCATCCTTGCCCGCGGCCCCGCCCGTCACGGCACCGGCACGGCCGCCGATGGCGGTACCGGCAACGCCCGACACGCTGTTGCCGCCGCTGCCCGCGACGCCGGATCAGACAGGTATCCCCACCGCGCCGGTCACGTCCTTGCCGGGTTCCCGGTATCCCGGACCCGTGACCGGACCGGAACCTGCGCGGCTTGCGGCGGAACAAAGCACGCTTGTCTACGCGCCGGGCGCGGAACCTCTGCCCGCCGGAACGGATGCAGTCCTGGCGGACATCATCGCGCGGCTGAAGGCACGGCCCGCCGAACGGCTTGAACTTCATGCCCATGCCACCGGCCGGGCTGACCGCCCGACGGAAGGGCGGCGCACGGCCCTGCTGCGTGTCCGTGCCCTGCGTGACTATCTGGTGAAACAGGGCATTGATCCCCTGCGCCTGCTGGTCTTCGCCGATGGTTCGGCGCCCGATGCCGCTCCTGGCAGCCCGCCCCCCGACCGTGTCGATCTGGTGATCCGCCCATGACCCTGTCCGCCGACCGCCGCAGCCAACCGCCAGATCCGTTGCAGGTGACGGTCCCGCCGGCCACCCCCCCTCGACGGTTCTTGACCCGGATGGCGTTGTTCACGGTGGCGGTGGCCTTGATCGCGGCGGTTCTGCTGCCGTCGCTGGTTCAGGCGTTCCTGGCCAATCCCGCGCTGAATGGTCTGATTCTGTTCACCCTGTTGTTGGGCATCTGGTTCATCTTCCGGCAGGTCACCACCCTCGGGCCGGAAGTGGCATGGTTAGAGGCCTTCGCGGCCAATCGGGCAGCGACAGTGCAGCCCCGGCTGCTGGCGCCCATGGCGCGTATGCTGGGCGAACGGCAGGGGGGCCGTTTCACATTGTCGACCATGGCCAGCCGGTCGCTGCTGGATGGTGTCGGGACTCGTCTGGATGAAGGGCGGGAGATTTCCAAATATCTGATCGGATTGCTGATCTTCCTGGGCCTGTTGGGGACCTTCTGGGGTCTGTTGCAGACGGTTTCGTCCATCGGGACCGTCATATCGGGTCTCAGCTTCAACAATGATGATGTCGCAGGCGTTTTCGGCAATTTGCAGGCCGGGCTTTCAGCACCGCTTTCCGGCATGGGCATGGCCTTTTCGTCGTCCCTGTTCGGTCTGGCCGGATCGCTGGTGCTGGGTTTCCTGGAGTTGCAAGCAGGCCAGGCACAGAATCGCTTCTATACGGAGCTTGAGGATTGGCTGGCCGGTGTCACACGCCTGTCCAGTGGCGCGCTGGGCGAAGGGGACGGGGCCGGCATCGGCGGCGGTGCTTCCGTTCCCGTCTATATCCAGGCCCTTCTGGAACAGACGGCGGAGAATATCGAGCGGCTGCAATTCACCATGGCCAGCGCGGAGGAGGGGCGGAAGACCCAGAACCAGCAACTGGCCCAGTTGACCGAACGGATCGCCGCCCTGACTGACCAGATGCGCACCGAACAGCAGGTGATGATGCGTCTGGCCGAGGGAACGGCCCAAATGCGGCCCTTTTTCGAAAAGCTGGCCGAGGGTCTGTCCAATGGCGGCAGTCTGGGTATTGACGAAGCGACGCGCGCGCATATCCGCAATCTGGAAATCTATACGGCGCGCATCCTGGAGGAGACGACTCAGGGGCGCATCCAGTCCACCCAGGAATTGCGCAGCGAGATCAAGATCCTGGCCCGTACCGTCGCGGCGTTGGGCGATACGGAGCGCTGATCCATGGCCTATGTCCGGCGGCGTGGATCACGCGCAGAGAAAGTCGATATCTGGCCCGGCTGGGTTGATGCGCTGTCCAGCCTGACCATGGTCGTCATCTTCCTGCTGATGGTGTTTGTGCTTGGACAGTTCTATCTGACCAGCGCGCTGCAGGGCCGTGACCGGCAACTGGCTGATCTTCAGGGGCGCGTGGCGCAGCTGGCCGACGCGCTCGCCCTGGAACGCGACAATCATGCCCGGATGCAGGCCGACCTGGGCCAATTGACCGACCGGTTACGGGCAACCCTGGCCGAAAAGGAGGCCCTTCAGGGGCGCCTCGACGCCCTGGGTGCCGCGGAGGACGCGGCCATGACCGCCGATGAAAGGGTCGCCGGTCTGGCACGGCAGCTGGAGGAGGAGCGCCGGGCCGGCGCCGCTGCGCGCGACGAGGTTGCGCTCCTCAACCAACAGATCGGGGCCTTGCGGGCGCAGTTGCAACAGTTGGTGGCCAGCCTGGACGCCTCGGAAGCCAAAGCCAAGGAGCAGGAGGTCCAGATCGTCGAACTGGGCAAGCGGCTGAATACGGCCCTGGCCGGCAAGGTGGCTGAACTGGCGCGCTTCCGCTCGGAATTTTTTGGCCGGCTGCGGGAAATCCTCGGCAATCGCGATGATGTGCGGATCGTCGGCGACCGCTTCGTCTTTCAGTCGGAGGTGCTGTTCGACAGCGGCTCCGCCGAGCTGGGGGAGGCGGGGCAGGTACAGTTGGGTCGCCTGGCCAAGACCTTGATGGAACTGGCGACCAAGATGCCGCCAGAGATCAACTGGATCCTGCGGGTCGATGGCCACACCGATGTCGTGCCGGTCCGGGGCGGCCGCTGGGCCAGCAATTGGGAATTGTCGACGGCACGCGCCATCTCGGTGGTTAATTTCCTGGTGCAGATGGGTGTGCCGCCGGAGCGGCTGGCCGCCACCGGGTTCGGGGAATTCCAACCGCTGGAGCCGGGCAACAGCCCTGGCGCCCTGGCGCTCAACCGGCGGATTGAACTGAAGCTGGATAGCCGGTGACATCGCCGCCGATCAGGCCTTGGGGAAAGCCGGCAGGTCCGGCCTTTTCGCCGGGCGATAGGTGTTGGGGTGACCGGGGGACCAGAGACCGTCCGACGGATACACGGCCAGGCCAGTGTCTCCAGGTGTACAGCCCCGCCCAGCCCCTGGGCGCGCCCTGCTTCCAACGGTTAAAATTTTTGACCATTGGTGTCCGCGCCGACGGCTGTGGCGGCGGCCCATGCCGTCGAAGCCTGAAATGCCGACCCATCGACAGGTCGAGCCGCAGCTATCAGGCGAAGCCGCGCGCGGGGTCGTGGGCGGGGCGTTGCAGCCAGTTGCTGGCCGGATAGTCGTAGGCACCATCAACCACATGGATTGTGTAGGCATGGCGCGAGCGGTCGGACCTGTTGGGACCCGACAGGTGCGGCAGCAACCCGTGCAGCAGGATCAGGGTGCCGCGTTTGGCCTCCAGCGGGACATAGCCGTTTTCGGGCGTGCAGTCGGGCCAGGGGCTGGCGTCCAGAATCTCCATTCCGACCCCGCCATCGGCGGCGCGGTTGAAGCGCTTCTTCAAGCCGCCCTTGTGCCCTCCGGGCAGGGCCCACATGCAACCATTATCCAGGGTCGCGTCCTGTACCGCGAACCAGAAGCCGACCACGCTCATCGGGTCAGTGTAAAGGAAGGTGCTGTCCTGATGACACACAACCTCGCCGCCGATATGGGGCTGCTTGAAGATATACATGGACTGCATCAGCAGGGGCGTCGCCATGCCGATATCGCCGGCAATGGCGCCCAGGCGGGGATCGCGGGAAAAGCCGTCGAAGACGGGGTCGCGGTCATGCAAGGCGTGGCCGATCTTGTTGATCGACAGATGTTTTTCCTGTCGCAGACGGCCTTGCGCATCAAAGGCCTCTTCCTCAAAGAAGAAGCGGATCTGATTGCCCGAGGACATGAAATAATCGTCCGACGTCTTCTGCTGGTTCACCGTAGAGAAGATTGAGGCATGGGCATCAGCATCAAACCCATCGACCAGCCGACCTGCCTGCGCCATCAGCGCATCACAGGCCGCGTCGCTGGCAAAACCGGGAAGCACCAGGAAACCGTCACGGTGGTAGGCGTCGATCTGGTCTTGGGTGAGGTGTGGCATGGTCAGTTCTGTCCGAGGGCGCGGGCGCGCAGGAAATGGTCGGCGAGCACGGTGGCCATCATCGCCTCACCCACCGGGACGGCGCGGATGCCGACGCAAGGATCGTGGCGACCCTTGGTCAGAATGTCCGCTTCGTTTCCGAAACGATCGACGGTCTGACGGGGGGTGAGGATCGAAGAGGTCGGTTTGACAGCGAAACGAACCACGATATCCTGGCCGGTGGAGATGCCCCCCAGAATGCCGCCGGCATGGTTGGTCAGGAAGATGGGTTTGCCATCGGGGCCTGTCCGCATCTGGTCGGCATTTTCCTCACCGGTCAGGCAGGCGGCGTCAAAGCCGGCGCCGATTTCCACGCCCTTGACCGCGTTGATGGTCATCATGGCCTGGGCCAGATCGCTGTCCAGCTTGTCATAGATCGGCTCGCCCCAGCCGGCGGGCACGCCACTGGCCACTACCTCAATCACCGCCCCCACCGACGATCCGGCCTTGCGGATGCCGTCCAGATAGCCGGCCCATTGGCCGGCCATGACGGGATCGGGACAGAAGAACGGGTTCTGGTCCACCTGTGCCCAGTCCCAGCGCGACCGGTCCACCTTGTGCGGACCCATCTGCACCATGGCGGCACGGATACTGATGCCGCCGCCGGGGGCGGTTTCCAGCACCCGGCGGGCCACGGCACCGGCCGCCACGCGGCTGGCCGTTTCGCGGGCGGACGACCGGCCGCCGCCGCGATAATCGCGGATGCCATATTTGGCATCATAGGTAAAGTCGGCATGGCCGGGGCGGAACTTGTCCTTGATGTCCCCGTAATCCTTCGACCGCTGATCCTCGTTCTCGATGAACAGCATGATCGGCGTGCCGGTGGTCAGCCCTTCGAACACGCCCGATTTGATCTGGACGCTGTCCGGCTCGCGCCGTTGCGTCACATATTTGCTCTGGCCCGGCTTTCGCTTGTCCAGAAAGGTCTGGATGAACGCTTCATCCAGCGGCAGGCGCGACGGCACCCCATCCACGATGCAGCCGATGGCGGGGCCATGGCTTTCGCCGAAGGTGGTGAACCGGAACAGGGTGCCGAAGCTGTTGCCCGCCATTTGGAACTCAGCCCTCGCCCATGGAGGAGAGCAGCTTGCCGGTCTCCACGGCGGCATCCACCTGCACCATGCCAACCGTGTGATAACCGCTATCGACATGCAGGTTCTCACCGGTCACGCCGCTGCCCAGATCAGACAGCAGGAACAGGCCGGCATTGCCCACCTCGTTGATCGTCACGTTGCGGCGTAGCGGCGCGTTCAGCTCATTCCATTTCAGGATATAACGGAAATCGCCGATGCCGCTGGCCGCCAGGGTCTTGATGGGCCCGGCGGAGATGGAATTGACGCGGATACCCTGCGGGCCCAGGTCGTTGGCCAGATATTTGACGCTGGCTTCCAGGGCGGCCTTGGCCACGCCCATGACATTATAATGCGGCATCACCTTTTCCGCGCCATAGTAGGACAGCGTCAGCAGGCTGCCGCCTTCCTTCATCAAGGGCACGGCGCGCTGACAGACGGCCGTGAAGGAGTAGCAGGAAATATCCAGGCTCTTCAGGAAGTTGCCGCGCGTGGTATTGAGGTAGAGCCCGTCCAGTTCGTTCTTGTCGGAAAAGGCGATGGCATGAACCACAAAATCCAGGCCGCCCCACTTTTCCTTGATCGTTTCGAACGCGGCGTCGATGCTGGCTTCGTCCGTGACGTCGCAGGGCAGCAGGATATCGGAACCGACCTGATCGGCCAGCGGCTTGACCCGCTTCAGCAGGGCGTCGCCCTGATAGGTGAAGGCCAGCTGGGCGCCGTGCTGCGCCGCAACCTGCGCGATGCCCCAGGCGATGGAACGGTCGTTGGCGACACCCATGATGAGGCCGCGCTTGCCGGCCATCAGGCCGCTGCTGATCTGGGTGGTGGCGCTGTTCGTCATTGTCTTCTCTCCGCCATGGCCGGTCGGCCATAAATCGGGGCGCATCCTACACGAACGAAGTCGAGGGTCAAACGCATGGCAGGCGGGTCAGGGTTTTCGGACGCAGGGATGCGCAACCTGTTGGGGATGCTGCGTGACGCGCGCACGATCATGGCGCACGCGGCCCGCCGCTTTGCCCGTAACAAGGGGTTCGTATCGGCATCGGCCCTGACCTATACGACATTGCTGGCGCTGATTCCCCTGCTGACCGTGGTATTGGCCATTTTCACCGCCTTTCCGGCCTACAGGCGGTTGCGTCAGCAGGCGGAGACATTGCTGTTCCAGAGCCTGGTGCCGCAGGTCGGCGACCAGATCCAGTCCTATGCAGGCACTTTTGTGGCCAAGGCCGGGGCCTTGACGGGCGTTGGGGTGATCGGTCTCACCATTACCGCCATCCTGCTGTTCTTCTCGATCGAAGGGGCCCTCAATTCCATCTGGCGGGCGGCGGAACCCCGGCCACTGCTGACGCGGCTGCTTTCCTTCTGGGCGGTGCTGACCATGGCGCCACTGTTGCTGGGCGCCAGCCTGTCCTTGGGATTGGGCGTGCTGGCACGCTTGAAGGCGGATGGCGATCCGGGGCTGGCCCTTGCCCTGTCCCTGGTGCCGTTCCTGTTTGAAACGGCGGCCTTTACATTGATGTATGTGGCCATACCCAACCGGGAGGTGGCATGGAAGGACGCACTGGCCGGCGGGGCCGTGGCCGGGTTGGCGACTGAACTGGCCAAGACCGGCTTCTCCTTCTACCTGACCCTGTTTCCGACATATGAAGCGATTTATGGCGCCCTGTCGGTGGTCCCGACCTTCCTGCTCTGGCTTTACCTTCTGTGGTCCATCGTCCTGTTCGGTGCTGAACTGGCGGCGTCGCTGCCGGAATGGCGGGCCGGGCGCCTGAATGGGGAGGAAGGGGGGCTGGGCACCGGTCAGCGCCTGATGGTGGCGCTGGCTGTGCTGGACGCCCTGCACCAGGCCAGCCACCACGGGGTTGGGCTGAAGCGGGAGGCGCTGGCGCGGCGGGTGCCGGTGGGCGGGTCCGTCATCGACGACATGCTGGAATCCTTGCGGAAATCGCGTTGGGTGGACCGGTCGGGGCGAGGCGCCTGGATGGTGTCGCGCGACCTTAACCGCGCCACATTGGCCGATCTGCGGATGGCGCTGGACCTCGCGATTCGTGGTGAGAGTGCCATGGTTGAGCGCCTTGACACCGGCTGGGCCGCCGATACGGCCGGAATGATCACAAATGCCGAACAGGCGGGCCGGGAAATGCTGAACGTTTCGCTGGCAACGATTTTTGCGTCGCAAAATGACCGGAAGGACCCTCCGGAGGCGGCCTGAACCCTTGAAACCCGCCTGTTACAAGGCGGTACCGGCCTGTCACACCGGTGCGCGCCGCCGAAGCGCGGAATCTCTGCCTTTGAGCCTATACAAGTGCAAAGATGCAACGGTCCTTCGCAATGTTGAGTCACCAATGTGAAACACCTATTGCAAGCGCGAGAGAATAGATTGTTATTTGCGGGCAGCAGCTATGCGGCCCATCGGAACCTTGGTCTCTGACCTTACGGAAACGGTGGGTGGTTCCGGTCCTGAACGGGGATTTGGAGTCTGGGGCAACCCAATCGGTGTCCACCAACGGCCACCTGGAAAAGGGAAAGAGATAGATGAAGCAGTCCGTATATTCCGCGCGGTCGATCCGCCGCCTTCTGATGGCCAGCGCCGCTATCAGCGCCGTTGCCATGACCGCAACCACGGCGATGGCGCAGGATCTCGTTCTGGATGAGATCGTGGTGACCGGGTCGCGCATTGCGCGTCCGAACGTTACCTCCACCAGCCCGGTGTACAGCGTCGGCGCCGCTGAAATCGAGCAGCAGCAGCAGCCGGAAGTTGAAAAGATTCTGCGTATCCTGCCTGTCACCGTGCCGGGTGATGGCCAGAACGTGAATAACGGTACTGCCGGTGTGTCCACCGTTGACCTGCGCGGCCTTGGCGCCCAGCGCAACCTGGTCATGATGGACGGCAAGCGTATGACGCCGTACAATCAGACCGGTCAGGTCGACGTTTCGCAGATCCCGGTCGCTCTGATTGAGCGTATCGACATCGTCACGGGCGGCGCTTCCGCCGTGTACGGTTCCGACGCTATCTCCGGTGCCCTGAACTTCATCATGAAGCAGGATTTCGAAGGTGTCGAAGCCAACTACGACTTCTCCCGCACGGGCGAGGGTGACGGTGACATCCATTCCGGCGATGTCACGATTGGTGCCAACCTGGATGGCGGCCGCGGGAATGTCGTCCTGAGCATGAACTACTCCAACCGTAAGGGTGTTCTGTTCGGTGATCGTCCGCTGGGTCAGTTGGGCATCGTGACCGCGACTGGTGGTGGTCTGGCTGATTATCAGGCTGGTCGCGCCCCGGCAGCCCCGCCGGCGGGTTGCGGTGGTCCTGGTTCAGTGGCCGTTGGTGGCTCCACCACCACTTTGCCGACCCGCGTCGCTATCGCCGGTGGTCCGGGCTTGGGCCAGTTCCGCGAAGACGGTACCCTGGGCGCCAATTGCGGTGTGTTCAACTTCAACCCGTTCAACTATTACCAGACCCCTCTGGAGCGCTACGGCGCGACCGCCCTGGCTCGGTATGAAGTCAACGAGAACATCGAGGCCTACGGTCGCTTCTCGTACTCCGGCACCAATGTTCGTCAGCAGATCGCACCGTCGGGTGTGTTCGGTGATGCCTTCTTCGTGCCGCTGGCAAACCCGTACCTGAGCGCGCAGGCTCGGACAACGATCATCAATGCCGCCAATACCGGTCGTATCGCGGGTTCGGTTGCCACGGCGGGTTCCTTCCCCAACTGGCGTGATTTGAACAATAACGGCGTGGTTGATCAGGCCGACGATATCCGTCTGTCGATCCGCCGTCGTACCGTCGAATTCGGCCCCCGGTCGACCACGTATGACAACAACGCCTTCCAGGCGGTGTTTGGTCTGCGTGGCGACTTCATGGAAGACTGGAGCTACGACGTTTCGTTCCAGCGTGGTGAATCCGACCGCGCCAATGTCAGCGCCGGTTACACCAACGTTGCCAATATTGCCAACGCGGTCAACGCCGTCAGCACTACCGCATGCCGTACGGGCGGCAGCGCCTGCGTGCCGATCAACCTGTTTGGTGGTTTCGGCTCCATCACGCCGGGTATGGTCGGCTATTCCTCTGCGACCGCCATCGAAAAGCAGAATTATCGCCAGACCATCGCGTCGGGTGTGATCTCCGGCCCGATTGCCGGTTTGGTCAGCCCGTTCTCGGAAGAGCCGGTGTCGATCTCTATCGGTACCGAATATCGTGAGGAAAAGGCTTCCACCACTCCCGACGAATGCTTGAAGCTGGCTCCGTCCTCGTGCTTGGGCGGTGCCGGTGGCAATACGCTGCCGATCTCGGGCGGCTTCGAGGTCAAGGAAATCTTCGGCGAAGCGATCTTCCCGCTGGTGGCGGATAAGGAGTTCTTCAAGGCTCTGGACCTCGAAACGGCCTATCGCTACTCCGACTATGACAAGACCGGCGTCAACAAGACCTGGAAGCTCGGCCTGACCTGGGCTCCGGTTGAGGAAGTTCGCTTCCGTGGCTCGCAGCAGCGCGCTGCCCGTGCGCCGAACGTCGACGAACTGGCGTCGCCGCAGCGTGCATCGCTGTTCAACGCTCTGCGTGACCCCTGCTCTGTCGCCAATCCCGCCGCTCGCACGGACGCTACCCTGCGTAGCCGCTGCGCTGCGACCGGCATGACGCTGCCGCAGGTTGGCACGGTGGAAGACATCGTTGCCGGTCAGATCAACGCCTTCTCTGGTACCGATCTGGTCAATCTGCCGAAGCCGGAACGCGCTGACACCACCACGGTGGGTGTTGTCCTGACTCCGGACCTGGGTGTGCTTAAGAACACGTTCATCTCGCTCGATTATTATAACATCGACATCAAGGACTTCATCGGCACCCTCGCGCCGCAGGAAATCCTCGACGCGTGCTATACTGCCGGCAATACGGTCGAGTGCGCCAAGATCCGCCGTGTTGGCGGAACATTGACCCTGCCGGGCTCGGGTGTCGAACTGTTCACGACCAATCTCGACTACCTGCGGGCCGAAGGTCTGGAACTGGCTGTGGCGTTTGGTGTTGACCTGGAAGACTTGGGCATCGATGGCGACATGGGTAGCCTGAACTTCGCCCTGAATGCCAACCGCTACCTGACCTCGGAGTCGCTGAGCGGCCCACAGGGGACCGTGCTGGATTGCTTGGGCCGTTACGGCTCCAGCTGCCCCGGCGGCGGTGGTATCGGTAGCCCGACCCCGAAGACCCGTTGGGTGCAGCGCCTGAACTGGAGCGTGGGTGACCTGATGGTCGGTTATACCTGGCGCTATATGAGCAGCGTTCGTATCGAAGAGGCACAGGAGGCCGGAACGTTTGCCGACTTCCGCAAGATCAAGGCTCACAACTACATCGACCTGAACGGTTCTTACGACCTGTTCGAGGGCGTGCGTGTCAGTGCCTCGGTTACCAACCTGTTCGAAAAGGAGCCGCCGGTTGTTGGTAACGAAGCTGGACAGACTTCGGCCAACTCCGGCAATACCTTCCCCAGCACCTATGACGCGATGGGGCGCGTCTTCTCTGTCGGGTTGAACGTCAAGTTCTAATCCAACAGCGATGTTGTTTAGGGGAGCGGCGGGCCATGTGCCCGCCGTTTTCCTTTTGAGTCGCTGAAGACTTGAAAGCTGACCCTTGGCCGCAGGTTGGGGTGAGCCTTTATGTCCCCCGACGTCTCGATGCCGCTGTCGCTGGTCAGGGTTTGCTCATGCTGTCCCGCGACCTACGGCCTGTGTCCCAGATCATGACTATTGGTATAGTGTCTTCGGCTGAGCATTGTTCGGCCTTGTCGCGGTGTGTTTTGGGAGACGTTCCTTGTCAGGTCAGACTCTACGGGATTTGGTTGCGCGCGCCGCTGCGGCGACGGCCAATGGGCGTGCGCGGGAAGCCCACCAGCTCTGGTCGGAGGTTCGTCGCCTGCATCCCACCAACGTCGATGCGCTATACAATCTGGGTAAGATTGCGCTGGACCAGGGTGATGCGGCGACCGCCATCGGCATGTTGCAGGCAGCCCATCAGGCAGACCCCAAGGAGCCCCTGATCCTGCTGCAACTGGCCAACGCCTGCCGACTGACCGGTGACGTGCAGGGCGAATGGGATTGCCTGCAACGGGCGCTTGCCATTGATGCCTATTTCATGCCGGCCCTGCTGGGGCAGGGGCAGATCCTGGAGCGGCAGGGCAAGAGGCGGGCGGCAGCGGCTCTGTTCCGCAATGCCTTGAAGATCGCCCCGCCACCGGCCCGCTGCCCCGAATGGCTGCGCGCGCCGCTGGCCTATGCGCAGCAGGCCGTAGATCGGCATATGGAGGAACTGGCCGCCTATCTGCGCGACAATCTGGGCAGCAGCCGTGAAGCACTGGAGGCGGGTGTTCTGGAACGGTGGGATGAGGCCGTCTCCATCCTGTCCGGCAAGAGCACGCCCTATCCTTCCGTCGCCAATCAGTTGCAGGTGCCGCGCCTGCCGGCTATCCCGTTTTTCAATACGGAACTGTTCCCCTGGGTGGAGGCGCTGGAAGCCGCGACCGACCAGATCAGGGCGGAGTTTCTGGGGGCCATGCGCGGTCACGGGCAGGATTTCGCCCCCTATATCCAGTACCGTGAGGGGCAGCCCGTGAACCAGTGGCAGGAATTGAACCATTCCAGCCGGTGGAGCAGCTATTCGCTGTGGCGTTCGGGTGAGCCGGTGGCAGAGAACCTGGCCCGCTGCCCCGTCACGGCGGCGGCGCTGGAGACGGTGCAAATGGCGGATATTGGTGGGCTTTGCCCCAATGCCATGTATTCCGCCCTGGCGCCCCACACCGCCATCCCGCCCCATCATGGCGAAACCAATGCCCGTTTGGTGGCCCACCTGCCGCTGATCATCCCCGACAATTGCCTGTACCGCGTGGGCCATGAGCGGCGTCAGTGGCACGAGGGCAAGGTTCTGGTCTTCGATGACACGATCGAACATGAGGCGCGCAATGACAGCGACCTGTTGCGGGTGGTGTTGATCTTCGACGTCTGGAACCCGCTGCTGTCAAAGGCGGAGCGCGATATGGTGCGCACTGCGACCAGTGCGATGCGCAGCTTCTATCAACAAGAGTAGAGGTGCCGGCCGTAGGCCTCCCCTCACCCCGCCACGGCCAGATGGCCCAGTTCGGCCACCACCTGTTCATAGGTGGCCCGCTTGAAGGGCACGATCAGCGCCGTCAGCTTGTCCATCGGCACCCATTGCCAGGCATCGAA
>JAIXTS010000113.1 GCA_027483805.1 Azospirillum sp.
GGCGTTGACACCGGTGACAGGGCTATTAATGATCCGATCTGACACCGGTGGCAATACGTTTTTGCATTGAGATGTCCAAGTTCGTCACAGGATGTGGCACAAATCCCGCACTAGGTGGGCTTGCAAGGTGGAAGGGAGAGACCCGATGACCGGGCGTATCGTGTGTTTCGGTGAATTGCTGATGCGGTTGACGGCCCCGGGACGGGAACTGTTGCTGCAAAGCCCACGCCTGGATGTGACATTCGGCGGGGCGGAAGCCAATGTCGCCGTGTCATTGGCCCGATTCGGCTGGGACGCCGCTGTGGTCTCCACCCTGCCCGACCAGGGGATCGGGGAGGCCTGCCGGGGCGAGCTGCGCCGCCATGGCATCGACACAGGCGGCATCCAGATGCGCCATGGCCGCATGGGGCTGTATTTCCTGACCGTTGGCGCCATGCAGCGCCCGTCGGAGATTATCTATGACCGCGCCGGCTCGGCCTTCGCGGTGACGGAGGCCGGCGCCTATGACTGGCCGACGCTGCTGGAGGGGGCCGGGTGGCTGCATGTCGGCGGTATCACGCCCGCTGTCAGCGAAGAGGCTGAACACGCCGTCGTCGCGGCGGCGGAAGCGGCCAAGGAAGCCGGTATCAAGGTATCCTTCGACTGTAACTACCGCGCCAAGCTATGGGCCGACCGGGGTGGCGATGCGCCGGCGGTGTTCGCGAAGCTGGCGTCGTGCGCCGATGTGATGTTTGGCAATGAACGCGACATCGCCCTGATCCTGGGCGCCGATTTCCACGCCATCCCGCTTTCCGAACGGTTCCTGGCGGCGGCAGAGCTGGCCTTCAAGACCTGGCCGGGGCTGAAATGGCTGGCGTCGACCATTCGCAGCCATCATGACGTGGACCATCAGGAACTGACAGGCCGCGTGGCCGCCCGCGACCATCGGGTGCATTATTCCCGCACCTACAAGCTGAACGGCATTGTCGACCGTATCGGCGGCGGCGACGCCTTTGCCGCCGGCCTGATCCATGGGCTGGATAAGGGCTGGGCCGCCGACCAGGCCATCAATTTTGCCGCCGCCGCCGCCGCGTTGAAGCATTCGGTCCCCGGCGACGCCAATCTCGTATCGGTGGCCGATGTGATGAGCCTGGTCAATGAGGAAGGGCTGGATGTGAAGCGGTGAGGGCCCTGCCCTCGCCCCCTTCCCGTTCATCTCCAAGCCATGCGCGCCACGCAGTCTTGCCCCGGCGTGGCCCCCGGATGGCTAAAGTGGCCGCGCGCAACTATATTGCGTCCATCGAAAACAACGATGGAGACACATCATGCGGTACTTTTTCCTGCTTCCTATGCTGCGGCTCGGTGCTTTTTCCCGTTATGCCGCTTCAGTTGAGCAGTACCCGGCCAACCGCCGTGATTGAGGCGGAAAGGCCTGCTTCTTTTAGCAGTTCCCATTTTTCAGTCTGATCTATGTCTGTTCCCTCAAACGCCGGGCGGCGGTATCCGCCGCCTTGGCTCACGCGGGCACGAGCCCGCGGGCCAGCGGTCGCTGGCCTTCATGGGGCGAATTGACGCCCTTTGATGTGACTATCGGTTCGTTGGGGAACCGGCATGGTTGTCATGACAGCGCCCCGGCGGGTACCCTCGCCGGGGCGTTTTCATGTCCGGACCCGATACAGCCAAGGATCGCATCATGGCAAATCCCGCCGCCGAAGGCTTTTTCATGCCCGCCGAATGGGCGCCACATGCGCGCTGCTGGATGGCGTGGCCCGTGCGGGAAGAGACGTTCCCCAATGGCCTGCCCGCCGCGCGTGCCGCCTATGCCGAGGTGGCGAAGGCCATCGCGCAGTTCGAGCCGGTGACCATGCTGTGCCCCGACGGGGCGCTGGCCGACGTGTCGCTGGCCTGCGGGCCGGGCGTGTCGGTGCTGCCCGTCCCCTGCTCGGACAGCTGGCTGCGCGATAATGCGCCCAGCTTCGTGATCAACGGCAAGGGTGAGGTGGCTGGTGTGCATTGGGGCTTCAATGCCTGGGGCCGCAATTATGAGGATTTCCGGCTGGATCAGGAGGTCGGCCGCCTGATCCTGGAAAACCAGGGCCTGCGGCGCTTCGCGGCGCCCCTGGTGATGGAGGGCGGGTCGTTCCATGTCGATGGTGAGGGTACACTTCTGACCACGGAGGAATGCCTGCTGAACCCCAACCGTAACCCGCATCTGTCACGGGGCGAGATTGAGGCGCAGCTGGCAGCACACCTGGGGGTGCGGCAATTCATCTGGCTGAACAAGGGCTATGAGCAGGATGAAACCGACGGCCATATTGATGAAATCGCGGCCTTTGTGAAGCCGGGCGTGGTGCTGACCATGGTGACGGACGATACGTCCGACCCGAACTATCCCGTGTTCCAGGACAATGTCGCCCGGTTGAAGGCCGCCCGCGACGCGGCGGGCCGGGAACTTGAGATCGTGACCCTGCGCACGCCGGCGCGGGCGGAACAGCATGGCGTGCGCCTGACGCTGTCCTACACCAATTTTTACATGGCCAATGGCGGCATCGTCATGCCGCTGTTCGACGATCCGATGGATGCCGAAGCCATCAGCCTGTTCGGCAAGCTGTTCCCCGACCGCCGCATCATCCCTGTCCCCGCCCTGGACATTGTGCGCGGTGGTGGGGGCATTCACTGCATCACGCAGCAGCAGCCGCTGGGGTGAGCCCAAGGGCGCGGATGCGCCCGCCCGGCGTTGACGGAACAACAAGGACTACCCCTTTACCGACCCCGACGTGATGCCCTCCACGAAGTATTTCTGCGCCAGGAAAAACACGATCAGGGAGGGCAGAAGCGCGATGGTGGACATGGCCAGGACCTCGTTCCAGGCCGTGGCCTCCGTCACGTCGATGGCCATTTTCAACGCCAGGGCCACCGGATATTTGCCCACCGACGACAGGTAGATCAGGGGGTAGAGGAAGTCGTTCAGGCTCCACATGAACTGGAACAGGGCGACGGAGATGATGGCGGGCATGATCACCGGCACCACCACATGCCACAGCACCTGCAACGAGTTGCAGCCATCGATGACGGCCGCCTCCTCCATATCCGGCGGAATGCCGCGCAGGAACTGCACCACCATGAAAACGAAAAAGCCGTCGGTGGCAAAGGCGCAGGGGATATAGAGCGGCAGATAGGTGTCCAGCCAGCCAAACTCCCGGAACATCAGATATTGCGGGATCAGCAGCACGCTTTTCGGCAGCAGGATGGTCGCCACCATCAGGGCGAACCAGAGCTGTTTGCCCGGCATGCGGAACCGCGCAAAACCATAAGCGACCAGCACGGAGGACACGACCGTCAGCACCACCTTGGGGATGATGAAGGCAAAACTGTTCAGCAGATATGTCGCGAAACTGTATTCGGTGCCGGTACGCCAGCCCTTCACCACCCCATCCATGGTCGGGTCCCGCGGCCAGAGGCTGACCGATCCGAAAATCTCATGATTGGGTTTGAAGCTGGCAGCCACCATCCAGAACAGCGGGTAGAGCATGATCAGCCCCACACCGATCAGCACACCATAGCGCACAAGGGCATTGGCCCGGCCTATCCAGGCAATGTCACGGCGCGGCGTGGGCATCAGGCTCATTCCCTGTCCTCCCGCTCATTCCCATAGAAGACCCAGTATTTGGCCGACGCAAAGGCGATGATGGTGAACAGCGCGATGATCAGGAACAGGACCCAGGAGAGGGCTGCGGCATAGCCCACGTTGAAATATTTGAATGCCTCCTCATAGATCATCAGAGGCAGCAGATAGGTGGATTTCAGCGGCCCACCGCCCGTAATGATGTAGGGGCCGTTAAACTCCTGAAATGCCTGCACGATCTGCATGATGAAGTTGAAGAAGATCACGGGCGTCAGCAGCGGCAGCGTGATGGTGAAGAAGATGCGGGCCTTGCCCGCCCCGTCGATGGTTGCCGCCTCATACAGGTCGGTGGGGATGTTCTGCAGCCCCGCCAGGAACACCACCATGGCCGATCCGAACTGCCAAAGACGCAGCAGCACGATGGTGAACAGCGCATAGGCCGGCTCACCCAGCCAGTTCAACGGTTCCCCGCCCGCCCAGACCAGCACCTGGTTGATCAAACCGTCGCCCGCGAAGACATAACGCCACAGCACGGCAATGGCCACCGACCCGCCCAGGATGGAGGGCACGTAATAGGCCGTGCGGAAGAAGCCGATACCCCGCAGCTTAAAATTCAGCACAAAGGCGATGAACAGGGCGAAGGCTAGCTTCAGCGGCACCGTGATGAACACATAAAGGAAGGTAACGCCAAGCGATCCATAGAACGTGTCATCACTCGCCATCTGGATATAGTTGCCCAGCCCCAGGAACCGCGCCTGCTGCACCGGGTCCTGCAGCTGATAGTCCGAAAAGGACAGAAGGAAGGAGGACAGGAAGGGGAACAGGGTGAAGGTCGCCAACCCGATCAGGAAGGGCGCGATGTAGAGGTAGCCGGAGACGCGGTTATCATACATGGGCCGGCCCCTCACGCCGCCACGGCGGCAACACGCGCCGCAGATGCCCCCACGGCGCGACCGTCGGCGTCGAACAGATGGCATTGCGCCAGCCGGACGCCGACGCGCAGTCCGGTGCCAATACGCAGGGGTATGTCGCCCGATATCTTCACCACCAGCACACCATCGGACAAAGACGGCATGCGCAGATGGGCCAGGGTTTCACCGCCCAGCCTTTCAACAAGATCGATAACGGAATCGAATTCCACCGCCTGATCATCGCCTGCATCCACGGCGGACCCCACGCGGAAATGCTCGGGTCGGATGCCGACGGTGACCTTGGCCCCCGGCTTCACATCTCCCTCATGGCGGGGCAGGCGCAGGGTGGCAGCGTTCAGGCGGACATGAACGGCATCGGCTTCCGCCGCCTCCACGATCCCGTCCATGAAATTCATGCGGGGGGAGCCGATGAAACCGGCCACAAACAGGTTGGCGGGATGGCGGTACAGTTCGATCGGTGCGCCGATCTGTTCGATCCGCCCGGCATTCAGCACCACGATGCGGGTGGCCAGCGTCATCGCTTCCACCTGATCATGGGTCACATAGATCATGGTAGCACCCAGCTTGGCGTGCAGCCGTGCGATTTCCACCCGCATCTGCCCGCGCAGCGCCGCGTCCAGGTTGGACAGGGGCTCGTCGAACAGGAAGACTTCCGGTTCACGCACGATGCAGCGACCGATAGCCACGCGTTGCCGCTGGCCACCTGACAGGGCCCGCGGCTTGCGGTCCAGCAACGGGGTCAGCTGCAATATCTCCGCCGCCTTGGCGACCTTTTCCTTGATCACGGCCTTGGGCAGGCCTGCGATCTTCAGGCCGAAACCCATATTCTCCGCCACGCTCATATGCGGATACAGCGCGTAGGATTGGAAGACCATGGCGATGCCGCGTTCGGACGGATGCACACAGGTGACGTCGCGGTCGCCGATCATGATCGACCCGCCGGTCGGCAGTTCCAGACCCGATACCAGGCGCAGCAAGGTGGATTTGCCGCAACCTGACGGGCCGACAAATACCGTCAGTTCCCCCGGCGCGATCTCCAGGTCTACACCCTTGATCACATCGACGGCGCCAAAGCTCTTCATCACCCCGCGCAGCAGTACCCGACCCTTGGTCACGCCCCCTCCCCTGCTTTTATCGTTGGTCGCCCCATCGGCGAATGATGGTGCTAGACGACCCTGTCCTCTTGATCTATCCGGTAACCGGTGTCAGTTTCAATCAGCCAGACGCGGCACGCGCCGGAAAGGTGCCGGCTGTCCGCATGCCCGAGGATGACGCCAAGATGAGTTGCGTGCAACCACCCGCACTGCTGCCGGACGAGCTTCCGCCGGCCCACATCGTCGATCCCGCCGATAATGTGGCCATTGCCGTCATGGCGCTGGCAGCCGGCACGCGGATTGATATCGGCGGGCGCGGTGTCACCTTGTTGTCTGACATTCCGCGCGGGCATAAATTCGCCCTGCACGCCATCAAGGCGGGCGATGCGGTGCGCAAATATGGCTGGCCGATTGGCGTTGCCACCGCTGGCATCGACGCCGGCGCGCATGTGCACAGCCATAATCTGGCGACTGGCCTGTCAGGTACGCTGAGTTATCGCTACGCGCCGGCGGGCATGGACACTGCCTGGGCCGCCATGCCCCGGACCGACCAGACCTTCATGGGATATCGTCGCGCCGATGGCCGCGTGGGTACACGCAACGAGATCTGGATACTCTGCACCGTCGGCTGTGTCAGCCGCACCGCGGAGCGCATCGCCACCCTGGCCAGCCAGCGCTTTGCGGGCAAGGTGGATGGGGTGGTCGCTTTTCCGCACCCGTTCGGCTGTTCCCAGCTGGGCGACGATCTGGCCCATACCAAATCCATCATCGCGGCCCTGGCCCAGCATCCCAATGCCGGCGGCGTGCTGCTGCTGGGCCTGGGTTGTGAAAGCAACCAGTTGGACAAGCTGCTGCATGATGCGCCCGGCATCGATCGCGCCCGCCTGCGTGCCTTTTCCGCCCAGGCCAGCCGTGACGAGATTGAGGACGGGATCAACGCCGTGGCCGAACTGGTGGAGATCGCGGCAGGCGATATGCGGGTGCCCTGCCCCGCATCCGATCTGGTTATCGGCCTGAAATGCGGGGGGTCGGACGGGTTCAGCGGCCTGACGGCCAACCCGCTGGTGGGCCGCATGGCCGACCGGGTGACCGCCGCCGCCGGCAGCGCCATCCTGACAGAAATTCCGGAAATTTTCGGAGCCGAGGAACTTCTGATGCGCCGGGCCGTTGATCAAACGGTGTTTGACGGCGTCGTCAATGTGGTCAACGGCTTCAAGCAGTATTTTCTGGACCATCACCAGCCCGTCTATGAGAATCCGTCCCCCGGCAACATTGCCGGCGGTATCACGACACTGGAGGAAAAGTCGCTGGGCGCCGTGCAGAAAGGGGGTCGCAGCCCGCTGTGCGACGTCATCGCCTATGGCCAGATGCGGCGCGTAAAGGGGCTGACCCTGCTGGAAGCGCCTGGCAATGATGGCGTCTCCTCCACGGCGCTGACGGCGGCAGGCGCGACGGTGATCCTGTTCACCACGGGGCGCGGTACGCCGCTGGGTTTCCCGGCACCGACGCTGAAGATCGCGTCGAACAGCGTACTGGCCCGGCAAAAGCCGAACTGGATCGATTTCGACGCGGGTCTGGCGCTCACCGATGCCGGGTTGGACGGCGCGGCGGACGCGATGTGGTCTCTGATCCTGGAGACCGCGTCGGGCAGGCAAACCCGCGCGGAAAAGAATGGCCAGCGTGAGATTGCCATCTGGAAGAACGGAGTGACCCTGTAATGCCGACCCTGTCGACCGCCAATCTGGACCTGCTGCGCGCCGATGTGCCCCGTCCTGCCTATGACCGCGATGCGGCAGGCATCGGTGTGGTCCATTTTGGCCCCGGTGCCTTTTTCCGGGCACATCAGGCGTTCTTCTTTGATGAGGCGCTGGCCCAGGGTGGCAACTGGGCCATCTGTGCGGCGGCACTGCGCAGCACGGATGTGCGCGATGCACTGCGCCCGCAGGATAATCTCTATCTCCTGGCAGAGTTGGAGCGGGAGACGCGCTACCGCGTCATCGGATCGATCAAGGAAACGCTGGCCGGTCCCGGCGACCGCGCAGCCTTGCTGGACCGGCTGGCCAACCCCGATACCGTGATCGTCACGATGACGGTGACGGAAAAGGGCTATTGCCTGAAGGGCGACGGGTCGTTGGATTTCGATCATGTTGACATCGCCCATGACCTGGCCGAACCGCTGAACCCGGTCAGCCTGATCGGCCATCTGGTGGAAGGGCTGCGCCGCCGTTTCAAGGCGGGGATCGCCCCCTTCACGGTCATTTCCTGCGACAATCTGGTGGATAATGGCCACAAGCTGGGCCGCGCCGTGGCGGCGCTGGCCGACCGGCAGGATGCGGCCCTGGCGGACTGGATTCGCAGCAAGGTCGCCTTCCCGCGTACCATGGTGGACAGCATCACGCCCGCCACCGATGACGCGCTGCGTGCGCGTGTTGCGGCGGAGACGGGCCTGTCCGACAATTGGCCGATCCAGCGGGAACGCTTCACGCAATGGGTGATCGAGGACAAGTTCTGTAACATCCGCCCCGATTTCGCCGCCATCGGCGTGACCCTGACCACGGATGTCAGCGCCTATGACCGCGCCAAGCTGCGACTCCTGAACGGCCCGCATTCGACGCTGGCCTATCTGGGTTCCCTCGCGGGATATGGGACGGTGACTCAGGCCATGGCGGATGCCGATCTGGCCGGCTTTGTCCGCCGCCTGATGCTGGACGATATAAGCCCCACCCTGAACCAAGATGCCGGCATCGATTATCCTGCCTATATCGACGCCATCCTGGCCCGTTTCGCCAATCCCGGCATCCGGCATCTTCTGTCCCAGATTGCCTGGGACGGATCGGCCAAGCTGCCCTTCCGGCTGTTCGGCACTATCGCCGAACGGCTGGCAGCCGGTGCCCCCGTGGACAATCTGGCCCTGCCCGTGGCCGCCTGGCTGCGCTTCATCCGCGCCAAGGCTGCCGATGGCAGCAGGCTGACCGACCCGCTTTCCGACGCTTTGCTGACCATCGGCCGCGCCTGCACCGATGATGCCCATCGCGATGTGTCGGGATTCTTCGCACTGGAACAGGTGTTCCCGGCAACGCTGTCCGGTAACGCCGCCTTCCGCGCGGCGCTGGAACGGGCCTACGCGCTGCTGGGCGCTGGGGTAGGCCCGGCGCTGCTGGCGATCTGAGGACGGGTTGTGCCGACAGCAAGAGGGCCGGTGGATCGCTCCACCGGCCCTTTTCTTAAGCATCACACCCTGTCCACTCGATCGTCGTTCGCTCAATCGTCGCGGTGGGTGCGTTCCATACGTTCGTGCCGCTCCTGGGCTTCCAGGCTCATCGTGGCGATGGGGCGGGCTTCCAGCCGGCGGACACCGATGGGCTCCCCCGTCTCCTCGCAATAGCCATATTCGCCATCATGGATGCGCTGAAGCGCTGCGTCGATCTTGGAGATCAGCTTGCGTTCCCGGTCGCGGGTGCGCAGTTCAAGTGCGCGATCTGTTTCCAGGGTGGCGCGGTCGGCGATATCGGGTTCCTGCAACCCGCCATCCTCATGCAGGCTGTTCAATGTCTCGCTGCTTTCGCGCAGCAGCTCGGTGCGCCACAGCAGCAGCTTTTGCCGGAAGAAGGCCCGCATCAGCGGGTTCATATATTCCTCGTCTTCCGACGGGCGGTAATCGGCGGGAAGCAGAGGCAACGTATTAGACGACATCTGGCTGGTCCGA
>JAIXTS010000377.1 GCA_027483805.1 Azospirillum sp.
GGGCGGATCCCCGCTCTGCCGGCCCGTCTCCCATCCAGAGCAAGACGGCTGAGCGATGAATATCCATGAGTACCAGGCCAAGAGCCTGCTGAAGAAATACGGCGTCGCGGTGCCCCGCGGCGGCGTCGCCTACACGCCGGACGAAGCCGCCAAGGTCGCCACCGAACTGGGTGGCCCGGTCTGGGTGGTGAAGTCGCAGATCCATGCCGGTGGCCGTGGTGCCGGTCGTTTCAAGAACGACCCCGACGGCAAGGGCGGCGTGCGCGTCGTCAAGAGCGTGGATGATGTGAAGTCCAACGCCGCCGCCATGCTGAACCAGGTGCTTGTCACCAAGCAGACCGGTCCGGACGGCAAGGAAGTCGGCCGCCTCTATATCGAGGAAGGCGCGGACATCAAGCGCGAGCTGTATCTGTCGATGCTGCTGGACCGCGGTTCGTCGCGCGTCACCATCGTCGCCTCGACCGAGGGCGGGATGGAGATCGAGGAAGTGGCCCACAGCCACCCGGAAAAGATCACCAAGGTTGCCATCGACCCCGTCGAAGGCCTGCAGGGCTATCACGCCCGCAAGGTTGCCTTTGCCCTGGGCCTGGAAGGCAAGCAGGTCGGTGCCGCCGCCAAGTTCATGACCGCCATGTACAAGGCGTTCATCGACCTGGACATGAGCATGGTTGAGATCAACCCGCTGGTCGTGACCGGTGCCGGTGATGTCATCGCGCTGGATGCCAAGGTCAACTTTGACGACAACGCGCTGTACCGCCACCCGGACGTGGAAGAACTGCGCGACCCGACCGAAGAAGAAGCGTCCGAGACGGAAGCCACCAAGCACGGCCTGAACTATGTGAAGCTGGATGGCAATATCGGCTGCATGGTGAACGGTGCCGGTCTGGCTATGGCCACCATGGACATCATCAAGCTGTATGGCGGCGAGCCGGCCAACTTCCTGGATGTGGGCGGTGGCGCCACCAAGGAACGCGTGACGATCGCCTTCAAGCTGATCCTGTCCGACCCGAATGTCGAAGGCATCCTGGTCAACATCTTCGGCGGCATCATGCGCTGTGACGTCATTGCCGACGGCGTTGTCGCCGCCGCGCGTGAAGTCTCGCTGCATGTTCCGCTGGTTGTCCGTCTGGAAGGCACCAATGTCGACCTCGGCAAGAAGATCCTGGCCGAAAGCGGTCTGCCGATCCTGTCGGCCGACAATCTGGCCGACGCCGCCGAGAAGATCGTCAAGGCCGTGAAGGAGGCCGCGTAACATGGCCGTTCTCGTCAATAAAGACACCAAGGTCATCTGCCAGGGCTTCACTGGCGCGCAGGGGACCTTCCATTCCGAACAGGCCATCGCCTATGGCACCAAGATGGTCGGCGGCGTGACCCCCGGTAAGGGCGGTTCCAAGCATCTTGACCTGCCGGTGTTCGACACCGTGTCGGACGCGGTGCTGAAGACCGGCGCCAATGCCTCGGTCATCTATGTGCCGCCGCCGTTCGCCGCCGACGCCATCCTGGAAGCCATTGATGCCGAACTGCCGCTGGTGGTCTGCATCACCGAAGGCATCCCGGTGCTGGACATGGTCCGCGTCAAGCGCGCGCTGGCCAACAGCAAGACCCGCCTGATCGGTCCGAACTGCCCCGGCGTCATCACCCCGGACGAGTGCAAGATCGGCATCATGCCCGGCCACATCCACAAGCGTGGCAAGATCGGCATCGTGTCCCGTTCCGGCACGCTGACCTATGAAGCAGTGGCGCAGACCACGGCCGCTGGCCTGGGTCAAACCACCTGCATCGGCATTGGCGGTGATCCGGTCAACGGGACCAACTTCGTGGACGCGCTGGAAATGTTCGCCCGCGATCCGGAAACCGAAGGCATCATCATGATCGGTGAGATCGGTGGTGACGCAGAGGTGAACGGGGCCGAGTACATCAAGGCATCCGGCCTGAAGAAGCCCGTCGTCGGCTTCATCGCCGGCCGCACCGCCCCGCCGGGCCGCCGCATGGGCCATGCCGGTGCCGTGATCTCCGGCGGTAACGACACCGCCGAGTTCAAGGTGGAAGCGATGCGCGCCGCCGGTATCCATGTCTCCGAAAGCCCGGCCAGCCTGGGCTCGACCATGGTGAAGGCGCTGGGCTGATCCGTTTGGCCCTTGGTCTGGGCGCCACCTGGCGCGTAGCCAAGCCCATGAATATGGGCGCCGGCGATTGAGCGACAGGAACGATTGACCAACGATCAATCTTTCCTGTCGCGGTATAAGAATAAAGAAAACCCCCGCTGGATCGCTCCGGCGGGGGTTTTTGTTTGCAGCGGTCAGGTGTCGTATCCAAAGCCCTATTTCTCCGACCCTTCCGCCGCCCGCGACAGGGGATGTCCGGCCAGCTCGCTTTCGGTCAGGCGGGCCGACACGACATAGAGCCTGGCGATCATTTCGCCCTTCTCCAGGGCGGTCAGCGGCTGGCTGCGTTCGCGCTGTTCGCGTTCCACCCGGCTGATCATGGCGGCCAGCAGGTAAGGATCGACATCCGGGTCGCGCGGTTCGGCGGGCGGCGGTCGTTTTCCGCCAGAAGGGGCGCCAGGGGGCGTGCCAGAAGGGGGCGTGCCAGAAGGGGGCGTGAGGGCTGGCGCGGTCACCGGGGTGCCGGCCACGGTCACGGCATGCGGGGGCACAAACATCTCGCCTTCGCCCGTCAACAGCCAGTTCAGATTGACGCCGCGCTGGGCCAGTTCCATCAGCCATTCCACCTTGGGCGGCCCTGCATCGCCTTCATAGGCGCTGTAGGTCGAACTGGGCAGACCCAGATGCTGTGCCATGTCGGACCGTCGGTGGAAACCGAGTCGATGGCGCAGTTCCCGCAGGCGGGTGGCGATGGTGCTGATCATGCCCACCCCCCTGCGCGTCGCGGAGCGCCGCCACAGGCGGTTGGGGTTGGCTTCGCAACCGAAGCCATTTTGCTGCGCATCATCGGGCCGCTGACGATGCTTGATTGCATCACCCTGTATGGAACTCCGGATTCCGATATTCCAACGGCAAGATTCGAACGGAATACGCCGCATGACGGCGCATTATCGTTGAATTCCCGTTTTTCGATGCGTAAACTCGTTTTCAAGAGATCGTGCCTTTTCGAATGGAAGACAGAAACCGGGACCTGAATTAAATGAACCGGATTATTTTCGGTCCCCTCCCCCCTTGCGCTTTGGTCAGGCGGGCTACGGAGAGGAGACATGGAAATACCCGTCCCGACAGCGATGCTCGGTAAATCCCGTATTCTGTTCTGGAACCGCCAGTGGAACGTTGCAGATGTCGTGTCTAGTCTCCGTCCGGTGCAATCTGTTGGATGGTGACTTATAATGCGCCTGCTTGTCAAAGTCGGTTGCAGCCGCTAAGCCTCAATCGCACACGGTCATATGACTAAACGTGATAATTGCAGTAGCCAATTCTGGCTTTGGTTGTATCCTGAAACGATATCTTTCCCTATACTGAAACAATCACGCCCGTCGTTCCGACAGGAGTTGCACCCGGAATGGTCAGGCATGTCATCTGGATATGGTGACCGGCAGGGTTACCCCCAAACATTATGTTTCCGTCGCCGGTGTGGAATTTTCCACAACGGGTGCGCCCCCATCAGGCCCAGCATCGGGCCGCGCCGCGGTTGATTACCGCCGTGCGCGGACGGGAGCCGATTCGCTGGACTGGTCATTGGATGGTGCGGGGCGGGGGGCGCCTCCACGGGCCACATGATCGGCGGGGAAGCGGAAGCGGAACACGGTTCCCTGGTCCAGCCGGCTGGCAACGGAAACGGTTGCACCATGCAGTTCGGCCAGCGCGCGGGCGATGGACAGGCCCAGCCCAGTCCCGTTCTGATGGTCCTGGACCCGCCCCACCTGTTCAAACGGGCGCCAGATCCGTTCCAGATCGCCTTCAGGGATGCCGACGCCGGTATCGGTGACCGACAGGACCAGCCGCCCGTCACCCTGGTCCAACTCGGCCGCCAGCCGGATATCACCGCCGCTGGGTGTGAACTTCACCGCATTGCCCACAATGTTCAGCAGCAGTTGCCGCAGCGCCCGTTCATCGGCCAGCAGCAGCAGCGGCTCGCCCTCCGGCAGATCGACATGGATGGTCAGCCGCTTTTCCTGGGCCAGCCCCTGGGCAATGCGCTGGATCTGCCGCAATTCCCCTGCCAGCGGAATCCAGCAGGGCTCCAATGTCAGGCGCCCAGCCTCGATCTTGGAAAGATGCAGCATGTCATTGATGACGGAGAGCAGGTGCCGCGCCGCGACGGTGATGTCACCGGCATATTCGACATGGCGCGGGTCGACTGGCATGCCGTCACGCTCCCCGCTGGCGATCATGCCGGCAAAGCCCAGGATCGCGTTCAGCGGCGTACGCAATTCATGGCTCATCGTGGCGATGAAGGCGGATTTGGTACGCGACGCCTCCTCGGCCGCCAGACGCGCGGCCTCCGCCGCGGCCGCCTTGGCCTGGGCCGTCACATCGACCACCGTCGCCTGGATCGCATAGTGTCCGTCCCAGACGATACGCCGGGCCAGCACATCGACATGGATCAATGCCCCGTCGCGGTGCAGGTTGGGCGCTGACCGGATGATGGGCAGCTTGCCGCCGGCCAGCAGGATGGACCAGGCGCGGTATGCCTGCTCCCGCCCCTGTTCGGGGATGATGGCGTCCAGGTCCATGGACAGCACATCCAGCACCGAGCCATAGCCCAGCATCTGGGCATAGGCCGGGTTGCAGAACAGGATGCGGCGGCCTGAATGGA
>JAIXTS010000239.1 GCA_027483805.1 Azospirillum sp.
CCCATGTTCGGCAAGATCGCCTGGTTCGAGCTGCGGTATCAGATCCGCCAGCCCGTCTTTATCGTCACGTCGCTGATCTTCGGCCTGCTGACCTTCCTGTCGACCACCATCGACAATATCCAGATCGGGTCCAGCGACGCGGTGCATGTCAATTCGCCCTTCGCCGTGTTGCAGGTCCTCACCGTCCTGACCCTGTTCGGCATGTTTATCCCCGTGGCCATCCTGGCCAATGTGGTGCTGCGCGATCATGAAACCAAAATGGCGGGGATTCTGCATTCCCTGCCCGTCGGCAAATACCCCTATCTGATCGGCCGCTTCACGGGTGCCTTCGGGGCGGTGGTGCTGGCCTATTCGACCACGGCGGTCGGCATGGCGCTGGGCAGCACCATGTGGTGGCTGGATCCCGAAACGGTGGGCCCGTTCCGGCCCGGCGATTATCTGTTCGTGCTGGGCGTGATGGCCATTCCCAATCTTCTGGCCATGGGCGCCATCTTCTTTGCGGTGGCCACCGCCACGCGCAGCCTGATGCTGACCTATGTCAGCCTGGTGGCCGTGCTGATCGTCTATCTGGTGACGGGCCGCCTGTTCGACGATCCGGAATTCCGCGATATCCGCGCCCTGCTGGACCCGTTCGGCATGCCGGCCATCGGCAGCATCGTGCGCTATTGGACCGTTCTGGAACGCAACACACAGATGGTGCCGCTGGAGGGGCTGCTGCTCTGGAACCGCCTGCTCTGGACCGGGATCGGCCTGACCATCGCGGCGCTGACCATCTGGCGGTTCAGCTTTGCCGACCGCGCCCCGCGCGGGGCGGGCAAGGCCAAGGCCGAGAGCGCGGCCCCCGCCACCGCCCCGGCCCTACCGCGCGCCCGCACAAGCCATGCCTTCGCCGACGCGCTGGCGCAGTTCCGCCTGCGCACCGCGTTCGAGGTGACGGCCGGGGTGAAAAACCTGGGCTTCATCGTGCTGCTGGCGATGGGTGCGGTGAACGCGCTGGGGGCGCTGACCCGCATGAGCATGATGTACGGCACCGACATCTACCCCGTCACGCGGGCGGTGGTAGAGCTGTTGAACGGCACGTTCGGCATCGTGCCCTTTGTCGTCTCCGTCTATTTCGCGGGCGAGCTGATCTGGCGCGAGCGGACCAGCAAGTTCCATGAAATCATCGACGCCACGCCCGCCCCCAACTGGGTGTTCGTGCTGTCCAAATTCACGGCCATGGCCGTGGTCTTGCTGATGCTGATGCTGATCGGCATGGTGATGGGTGTCGGTGTCCAGGTCTTCCGCGGCTTTGGCGGCCAGATCGACTACGGCCTTTATCTGCGCTTTCTGCTGGGCGCCACGGCGGCACAGTTCCTGCTGACCGCCGTCCTGTCCCTGTTTTTCCAGGTGCTGGCCGGCAACAAATATCTGGGCATGCTGATCATGGTGGCCTGGATGATCCTGACCATGGTGGCGGGCCGTCTGGGGCTGGAGGATAATCTGCTGCTTTATGGCAGCAGTCCCAATATCCGCCTGTCCGACATGAACGGCATGGGCCATTTCGGCCCGGCCAGTGCCTGGTTCACGCTCTACTGGGCCTTCATGGCCATCATTCTGATGGTCCTGACCCAGCGCGCCTGGACACGCGGCACCCTGGCCCCGTTGCGCCAGCGTCTGGCCGCCCTGGGCCGGGGATGGACGGGGCTGTCGCGCGGCATCGTTGTCGCCTGCCTTGCCGGCTTTGCCGCCACGGGCGGCTTTATCTTCTACAATACCCACATCCTGAACGAGATTGTCAGCCAGAAGGCGGGCGAGCAGTTCCGCGTGGATTACGAAAAGACCTACCGCGCCGCCCTGGAAAACCTGCCACAGCCGCGCATCACGGCCGTCCGGACCGACGCCGACATCTTCCCCGATGAACGGCGGATGGAGGTGCGCGGGCACTATGTGCTGGAGAACAGGACCAACGGCGACATCCCCGTCATCCATGTGCAGTTCCAGCCGCCGCGATCGGGGCTGGAGGTGCTGCGGCTTGAAATCCAGAATGGTGGCGACATCAAGCATGACGCCAAGTTCAACCTCTACTCCATCACCCTGCCCAACGCCCTGAAGCCCGGTGAGCGTCTGGCGCTGGATTTCACCACCCGCCTGCATCATCAGGGCTTCACCAATGAGGGCGGGCCGACCGACATCGTGCCCAATGGCACCTTCATCAACAACATGGCCGTCACGCCGGGCATCGGCTTTGTTGACGGGCTGATGCTGCAGGGCCGCGCCGACCGCCGCAAATATGACCTTCCCCCCAATGACCGCATGGCGGCGCTGGAGGATGAAAGCCAGTGGCGCAACAATTACCTGCGCAGCGACAGTGATTTTGTGACCTTTGAAACCACCGTCTCGACCAGCACCGATCAGATCGCCATGGCGCCGGGATATCTGGAGCGGGAATGGACGGACAATGGCCGGCGTTATTTCCATTACAAGATGGACGCCCCCATCCTGCATTTCTATTCCTGGCTGTCGGCCCGCTATACGGTCAAACAGGACAAGTGGAAGGATGTGGATGTCTCCATCCTCTATCATGCCCCCCACGCCTATAATGTGGACCGCATGATTGCGGCGGTGAAGGACAGCCTGGAATATTACACCAACGCCTTCGGCCCCTATCAGCACCGGCAGATGCGCATCCTGGAATTCCCGGCCTATGCCAGCTTTGCCCAGGCCTTCCCCAACACCGTCCCCTATTCGGAAAGCATCGGCTTCATCGCCGA
>JAIXTS010000289.1 GCA_027483805.1 Azospirillum sp.
GGTTCGTCGCTGCTCAGATCGTCTTCATCCTCTTCCAGAACCTGGGCGTTCAGCGGCTGTGACAGTTTCGATCCGTCGCGGTAGAGCGCATTGGCCTTCAGTCCCAGTTGCCAGGACAGCATATAGGCGTCGGTGCAGGCGGTGACCGGGGCGCCGTTGGGCATGTTGATGGTCTTGGAAATGGCACCGGAAATGAAGGGCTGCGCGGCTGCCATCATGCGGATATGGGCTTCCGCCGACAGGTAGCGTTTGCCGATCTTGCCGCAGGGGCTGGCACAGTCAAATACCGGCAGATGGTCATCACGCAGGCCCGGCGCCCCCTCCAGCGTCATGGCCCCGGCAACATAAACATTGGCGGCCTCAATCTCCTTCCTGCTGAAGCCCAGATGGGCCAGAAGATCGAAGCCGGCGCTGTCCAGCAGGTCGGCCGGTATGCCCAGTGTCCCGGTGCAGAAATCCGGCCCCAGCGTCCATTTGTTGAAGACAAACTTGATGTCAAAGGCCGATTCCAGGGCCCCCTCGATCTTCTCGATCTCGCCATCGCCGAAGCCCAGCTTGCGCAGCCGGTCATGGGTGATGCCGGGAGCGCCGGTCAGCGTGCCGTGACCCACCGCATAGCGTTCGATCTTCGCGATGGCCGCATCGTCATAGCCCAGGCGTGACAGCGCCTCCGGCACGACGCGGTTGATGATCTTGAAATAGCCGCCGCCGGCCAGCTTCTTGAACTTCACCAGCGCGAAGTCGGGTTCGATGCCCGTCGTGTCGCAATCCATCACCAGCCCGATGGTGCCGGTGGGGGCGATCACGGTGGTCTGGGCATTGCGGAAGCCATGGGCGCGGCCCATTTCCAGTGCCTGATCCCAGGAGGCGCGCGCCGCGGCGATCAGGTCGGCATCGGGGCATTCATCCGCCACCAGCGGGACCGGGGCCACCGACAGGCCCTCGTACCCCATGCGCGCACCATGCGCGGCGCGGCGATGGTTGGCGATGACGCGCAGCATCGGTTCGGCATTGGCGGCAAAGCCGGGGAAGGGGCCCAGCTCCCGCGCCATTTCCGCTGAGGTGGCATAGGCCACGCCCGTCATCAGTGCCGTGATGGCCCCCGTCAGCGACCGCCCCGCGACACTGTCATAGGGCAGGCCCGCCGCCATCAGCAGGCCGCCAATATTGGCAAAGCCCAGGCCCAGGGTCCGGAAATCAAAGGACAAGCGCGCGATTTCGCGGCTCGGGAACTGCGCCATGGCGACAGAGATTTCCAGGACAATGGTCCAGAGTCGGCAGGCATGGGTAAACGATTCGATATCGAAACGGCCATCGGGACGGCGGAACTCCATCAGGTTGATGGAAGCCAGGTTGCAGGCCGTGTCGTCCAGGAACATGTATTCGCTGCACGGATTGGACGCGTTGATGCGGCCGGATGCCGGGCAGGTGTGCCATTCATTGATGGTGGTGTCGAACTGCACGCCGGGATCGGCCGACTGCCAGGCGGCATAGCCGATCTTATCCCACAGGTCGCGGGCGCGCAGGGTCTTGGAGACTTTGCCATCGGTGCGGCGGGTCAGGTTCCAGGGGCCGTCGCTCTGCACCGCCTCAAGGAACGCGTTGGGTACGCGGACGGAATTGTTGGAATTCTGGCCACTGACGGTCAGATAGGCTTCCGAGTCCCAATCGGTGTCGAAGGTGCGGATGTCGATCCCGGCATAGCCCTGGTCGGCCAGTTGGATGGCACGCTGGATATAGTTTTCCGGCACCAGATCCCGCCGTGCCGCGATGATGGCCCGTTTCAGAGCGCGGTTCTTGGTCGGGTCCAGCCGGTCCGCATCGGGACCGATCCCTTCATTGGCGGCAGCCATCAGCATGTTCAGGTGGCGCGACACCTGCTTGGACCCAGTCACCAGCGCGGCGACCTTCTGTTCCTCGACCACTTTCCAGTCGATATAGGCCTCGATATCGGGGTGATCGAGATCGACCGTCACCATCTTGGCGGCCCGGCGCGTCGTGCCGCCGGACTTGATGGCGCCCGCCGCCCGGTCGCCGATCTTCAGAAAACTCATCAGTCCCGACGATTTGCCGCCGCCCGACAGTTTTTCATCCTCTCCCCGCAGGCGGGAGAAGTTTGTTCCGCTGCCGGAACCATATTTGAACAGGCGCGCCTCACGGACCCACAAATCCATGATCCCGCCTTCATTCACCAGATCATCGGCCACCGACTGGATGAAGCAGGCGTGCGGCTGCGGCCGTGCATAGGCGGAATCGGACGGGGTGACGGTGCCCGTGGCCGGGTCAACATAAAAATGGCCTTGGGCCGGACCGTCGATGCCATAGGCCCAGTGCAGGCCGGTATTGAACCATTGCGGGCTGTTGGGCGCCGCCATCTGCCGGGCCAGCATGAAGCGCATTTCGTCGAAGAAGGCGGCGGCATCGGCATCCGAATCGAAATAGCCGCCCTTCCAGCCCCAATAGGTCCAGGTGCCGGCCAGACGGTCGAACACCTGCCGCGCCGATGTCTCGCCGCCCGTGCGCTGTTCGGCAGGCAGTTTGGCCAGGGCCTTGTCGTCCGCGACATGGCGCCACAGGAAGGAGGGGACGCTGTTCTCCTCTACCGCTTTCAGGGCGTTAGGCACGCCGGCGCGGCGGAAATATTTCTGGGCCAGGATATCACAGGCGACCTGGCTCCATTCCGCCGGCACCTCGATATCCTTGGCCTGAAAGACGGTGGAGCCGTCGGGGTTGCGAATCTCGCTGGTCGCCGTTCGGAACGGGATGTCCTGGTAGGCATCCTGACCTTCCATCGTGAAACGGCGCTCGATACGCATGGTCCAAAGGCCCCTTTTCCCAGACAAGGCGGCGGTCCCGGTCCGTCCCGTCCAACCGGACAGGCACCCCACACCGCTATATATGGTGACGGGCCAGAGGCTAGGCCACAGGGGCGGGTGGGGCAACGAGATTTTGTTGTAAGAAACAGAGACATATACCGCTTATTGTGGTTGACGCACGGCCCGGCCCCGCTCTGTGCGGATCATGTCGATATGTGGCGGAAAATCTCGATTCCAGGGCCCTGCCTCTTGTGTGAGTCGCGGGCGACCCCATCTGCCCCTGACGCATAAGGTCAGGAGCCCTGCCACTGGGCATATTCACCCCGGACAGGGGGTTTCATTCCGGCCCCAACGGTGGCAGGGTGCGCGCGCCGAATGTGGCCGGTATCATCCTACAAGTCGTGCCCTGAATGTCCCTGACGCCCGATCCCGAGTCTCCCGCCAGCGAAACCGCCCCCGCCAGTGATGGCATGAGCCGGCGGCAAAAGGCGTTTCTGGGCATCGGCACGATTCTGTTCCTGGGCGTGCTGCTGGTCTTCGCCGTCCGCCATGTGATGGCCGAGGTGGATTTCGGGGAGGTGATCGCCTATCTGGAGGCGTTGCCGCTCTCCAAGCTGATCAAGGCCATCGCCCTGACAGCCTTGGCTTTCTGGCTGCTGACCCTCTATGACCTGTCGGCGTTGATCTATCTGAAAAAAAAGGTGCCCTACCGGACCACGGCCTTTGCAGCGGGTTGCGGCTACGCCATCTCCAACAATGTCGGCTGGGCGGTGATCAGCGGGGCGGGTGTGCGCCTGCGCGCCTATGGCAAGGCGGGCCTTTCGCCGGCTGATGTGGCCAAGGTCGTGGTCTTCTCCACCACCACCTTCACCCTGGGCCTGACCTTCACGGGTGCCGTCGGCATGATCGTGGGGCCGCACCCCGTCTCCGTCCTTCTGAAAATTCCGGAGATTGCGGTGCAGGCGGCGGGTGCCCTGATGCTGCTGGGGCTTCTGGCCATCTGCGTGATCACGGCGGTGACACACAAGCCCGTGAAGATCTGGCGCTGGACGATTCAGTTGCCCAGCTGGGGCGGGGTCGTCTCTCAGATCACCATCTCATCGGCGGAGCTGGTGGTGACCGCAGGCATCCTCTGGATGCTGCTGCCGGTCAATGTGGATGTTCCCTTCGTGTCATTCGTGGCCCTGTTCTGTGCGGCCCTGATCGTGGCGATTTTCAGCCATGTGCCGGGCGGTCTGGGCGTGTTTGAGAGCATTATCCTGCTGGGCATGGCGGACCATGATGCCGCCAGTTCCATCCTGGGCGCGCTGCTGGCCTATCGCTTCATCTATTATGTACTGCCGCTGGCCGTGGCCGGCCTGTCCATCGCCATCTGGGAAATCCGCCATCACACGGGCCGGTTCGGTCGGGCGGCGGATCGGCTGCGGGGGCGGGGGGAGTGAGCCACGCGTGCCGTAGGGGCGGGGTTTGCCGCGTTGCAGTGGACAAGCTCCCCGCCGCCGGTGCATAGTCGCCGCCGATCTTCGTTCCGCATCACGGAAAAGCCATGAGCGACCGTATCTCCCTGGCCACCTGGATGGCCAACATCCAGATCAAGCTGCTTGTCTGGCGCGCCGGCCGGCTGGTTGGCACCGACGGTGCTGGGAACCGTTATTTCGAAGAGAAGAAGGCCCGTCCCGGCATGAAGGCCCGCCGGTGGGTGCTGTACAAGGGCGAGCCGGAGGCGACCAAGGTGCCGCCGGAATGGCATGGCTGGATGCATTACAACATGGCGGCCCCCCTGCCGGCTGACAGCGCCTTTCACCAGTCCTGGCAGAAGCCGTACCTGCCCAACGCGACCGGCACGACACAGGCCTATCGTCCGCCCGGCCATCTGTTTGCCGGTGGCAAGCGTGACAAGGCGACCGGCGATTATGAGGCCTGGACGCCGAACTGATCATCCCTATCTTTGGGATGTCGCATGGCGGCGCCGCAACAGCGCCGCCATGATCGTTTAAGGGGCCAGGGGAATCTTCCACGGTCCGGCAGGAGTTGATCTGTCCCATGCGCAAGAACGTGATCGAGACCGTCCTGGGTGCCGTGGTCCTTGTGGTCGCTGGCTTTTTCCTGTTCTTCGCCTACACGACCAGCAGCGTGAAGGCCGTTTCGGGATATCCGCTGGAGGCGCGGTTCAGCAGCACGGGTGGCTTGGCCTCGGGCGCCGATGTGCGCATTTCCGGGGTGAAGGTGGGTACCGTCACTAGCCAGCATCTGGACAAGCAGACGTTCCAGGCCGTGGTCCGCATGGATATCGACAGCAATGTGCAGCTGCCGCGCGATACCACGGCCAGCATCGCCAGCGAAAGCCTGCTGGGTGGCCGCTACCTTCAGTTGGACCCCGGTGGGGAGGAAGACAAGCTGAAGCCCGGTGACACGATCGAATATACTCAGTCCGCCGTGAACCTGGAGGAGTTGCTGGGCCGCTTCATCTTCAATTCCGCCAGCGCAGATAAAAAGACGGACGCCCCGGCCACACCGTGATGATGGGGGCCATGAAGCCGCCGCAAAGCTCTGCCTTTTCTGTCTGACATTTTCCTGTTGCCTGCGGTCCGCCCATGTTCACCCGCCTTGCCCTGATCGGTCTTGCCGTTGCCCTGGTCCTGCCGGCCACCGCGCAGGAGGTGACGCCGGCCGATCCTGCCGTTCCGCCGGCCGGGCCCGAGGTCCAGGCTCCGGTGGGTGCGGTCCAGCGGCCCGCGCCACCACCACCACCCGCCCGGAAATTCGATCCCATGCCCGTGGCCCTGTTGCAGGGTCTGGACAAGGTGACGGCCCGCACCAGCACCTTTGAGGCGAAGGTGGGGGAGCCGGTGACCTTTGGTCAGCTCACCATCCTGGTAAAGGCGTGTCAGAAGGCATCGCCCATCGACCCACCGGAATCCGCCGCCTTTCTGGATGCCCAGGAAAGGCGGGCCGACGGCACCATGGTGCCCGTATTCCAGGGCTGGATGTTCGCATCCAGCCCCGCCCTGTCGGCCATGGAACACCCGGTCTATGATGTCTGGGTCAAGGATTGCAGGAAGTCGGACAGCAAGGCCCGTTCATCCTCAAAGCCGTAAAAATCACCCTGGGCATTGACCGCCTTGGACAACAGCGCGCGGTAGCGGTGGCGGGGGATTTCCGTGGCCCCGAACTGTGACAGATGTTCGGTCAGGAACTGCGTATCCAGCAGCAGATAGCCCCCGGCCTTTAATCGGGCCACCAGATGCACCAGTGCCACCTTGCTGGCATCGGTCGCGCGGGAGAACATGCTTTCCCCGAAAAAGGCGGCGCCCAGCGACACGCCATACAGCCCGCCCACCATCTGCCCGTCCTGCCAGCATTCCACCGAATGGGCCTTGCCCATGGCGTGCAGCTGGCAATAGGCCTCCATGATCTCGGCATTGATCCAGGTTTGCGGCCGGTCGGGGGCCGGTTCGGCGCAATGCATCATGGTGGCGCGGAAATCGCTGTCGACCCGCACATCAAAGGGGAAATGGCGCAGGGTCTTGCGCAGCCGGCGCGGCACATGGAACCCGTCCAGCGGAAGCACCCCCCGGAAGGGCGGGTCAAACCACAGCAGGTCATTGGCGTCTGCGCTTTCCGCCATGGGGAATACCCCACTGGCATAGGCGCGGATCAGAAGCTCGGGTGTCAGTATACCCATCATTCCCTGGCGCGTGGTGGCAGGGGTCGGGCACAACCATAGCAAGCCCCGCGCCGGCTTACAAACCTTCACGCCAAAAACAGCAAATAGCAGGCGATCAGTCCTAGCCCCAGCCCTGGCAAGGCTCCGCTGCGTGCTGTGGTCCCCGCCAGAAGCACCAGCAGCGCCACCGCCCGCCGCATCGTATCCGACCCATCGGTCAGCAGGGTCAATGTGACAGCACCCGTGTCGCATAGGGGGCATGCAGATCCTGGTAAACCGCGCCGGCTCTCGTCATCTACCCTTTCGGGGTAGCTCTGTCATTCAAACTTCATCAAACCGCCGCCGGAGCTTTACCAATCCGTCCCTATCTCATGGACTGAGGCCCCTGCGCGGCAAGCCTTTCGTTGCCCGCAGGGAGCCGTGGAAACGGGATTTGCTGGGATTTTAGCAAAACCCCATCAATGGGATGCGCGGCATGACCGACCTGACCTTCTCCGCCAAGGAAACCTCCGGTTCGCAGACTGTACCGGCCCTGTCGCCGGCAGACCATACTCGACCGGTCTGGTTGGACCGTCTGTCGGCACTGGCCGATCCTGTGTTGGCGCGTCTGCCGATCGGACTGCTGGCGGGTGGGAAGGGGGAAGAAGGCGGCTGGCTGGCCCGCCTGTCCATTTCCACGCGCATCGGTTTCCTGGTGGGGGCGGCGCTGCTGACAGTGCTGCTGACCGCGGGATTGTTCCTGCTGGGCGATGCCCGTCGTGAAAATGCATCCGATCGCATGACCGGTCTGTCCTCCCTGGCAGAAACAACCGCCGACCTGAACCGCGGCATGACGGCGCTGCAACTGCATGTCACACGCTTCCTGCGCGAACGCGATGCCGCCGCCGGTGACGCCTTCAAATCCACCCTGGCGGAGGTGGAAAAGGCCGCCGCCGCCCTGGCCGCCCATCCCGCGGCGGCCGACGAACAGGCGACAGTGACGGCGCTGGCGGAAAAACTGTCGCGCCTGACCGCCGCCTTCGACAGTGTCGAAAAGGCAACCCGCGCCGTTGGCCTGACGGACGAGGATGGACTGCGCGGCCAGATGATGCGGTCCGTGACCGCCACGGAGGAAGAGCTGAAGAAATGGCCCGCCACTATGGGCGCTCAGCTGTTCATCGGTATGGCCGAAATGCGCAATGCCGAGAAGTCGTTCTTGATGACGGGTGATGATAAATTTGTGGGCCAGCATCGTAAGGCTTTCAACGAATTCTCATTCTTTATCCCGGAAAGTCAGCTAGACCCACAAACAAAGGAGACCTTGGATACCCTGTCGCGCCAGTACCGACAGGATATGGTTGCCCTTGCCTCTGCCGTGGCCGACCAGGACAACGCGGTGAAGGAATTCAGCGCCGCCTTCGCCGAAACGACGCCCCTGCTGGACCGGCTGTTCACCTATACCAAGGCGGGTCTGACGGAGGCCAAGGCGGCGGAAAGCAGCATCCGCACCCAGACCCAGCGCCTGACCATGGCCATCGGCGGATCGCTTGTCGCCCTGTTCTGCGGCCTGTCACTGCTGCTTGTCCGCTCCATTACCGGACCGCTGGCCCAGATCGAAGGCGCGATGGAAGGGTTGGCCCGGGGCGAGCGGCTCAGCTTCATCCCCGGCACGGGGCGACAGGATGAAATCGGCGATATGGCCCGTGCCATCGATGTCTTCCGGGTGAATGCGGAGGAGATGGACCGGCTGAAGGTGGAGGAGCAGGCCCGCGAGCGCGAACATAAGCAGGAGATGGCGGACCGTCTGGGCGGGCTGGCGCAGGCGATGGAGCAGGAAATGACCCGCCGCGTCGAGGCTGTGCTGGCCGAGGCCGCCGGCATCGCCGCCATGGCGGAGCGTATGACGGGGGCGGCGACCCGGACGGGCGAGCAGTCGGATGGCGTTGCCGGCGCTGCCAACGACGCCACCAGCAATGTACAGGCGGTAGCGGCGGCGACGGAGGAACTCGCCACCTCTTCCCGCGAGATCGGGCGGCAGGTGACGGCCGTGGCCGACATGGTGCATGACGCGGTTCAGCGGGGCGCACAGACGCGCGCCATGGTGAACCAGCTGGCCGATGCGGCGCAGAATATCGGCCGCGCGGCACAGTTGATCGGCGATATTTCCGGGCAGACCAACCTCCTGGCGCTGAACGCGACCATCGAGGCGGCGCGGGCGGGAGAGGCCGGGCGTGGCTTCGCGGTGGTTGCCGCGGAGGTCAAGAACCTGTCCAACCAGACCGGTTTGGCCACGGAGGAGATTACATCTCAGATCACTGCGGTACAGCGGGCCACCGACCGGGTGATCGCCGATATCCATCAGTTGCACGACGTGATCGCCCGGATCGATGACATTGCCGGGTCGATCAGTGCCGCCGTCACGCAGCAGGGCAGCGCCACCGAAAGCATCAGCGCCAGTGCCGCCGGCGCGGCCGGCGGTACTATGGAGGTTTCCGACCGCATCCGTTCCGTCGCCGCCGATGCCAGCGAGACCCGAAGCCTGTCCCAGGATCTGGGCCAACGGGCGACGCAGGTCACCGCCGAGATGGGGGCCCTGCGCGAACGTCTGGCCGTCATCCTGGCCGAAAGCCAGCGTCAGGCGGCGTAAGGAACGGCCTGGGCGCCATGCGGCAGGTGGACCTCTGCCATCGGGACAGGTTGGGTGCACTGCGGCGAGGCCGGTGCTTTAATTCATGTACTACCCGGTTCTGACCGGGTTCCGGTGCAGGGCAAGCCGACATGCGCAGTGGTGATATCGGGAGTAATCCCACCGAACAGACGGCGGGCGGCCAAGTCATGGCCGTACCATCCGGTCTTCCGCCCGGCACCAGCCTGCCCTGGTTCGTGGTGGTGATGGGTTTCCTCACCATGTTCGGCCCCATGGCCATCGACATGTACCTCCCGGCCCTGCCGGCCATCGGCGCGGACCTGGGCGCTGATCAGGCGCAGGTGCAGATGACCTTGTCCGTTTTCCTTATCGGTTATGGGGTTGGTCAACTGCTCTGGGGTCCGCTGGGCGACCGCTATGGGCGCAAGGGGCCGGCGGCCCTGGGCATTATCCTGTTCGTGCTGGCCTCCGCCGGTTGTGCGCTGGCGCCCGATATCTGGTCCCTGACCGCCTGGCGGTTCCTGCACGGGGTGGGTGCCTGCGCCGCGCCGGTGATCGCACGCGCCATGGTGCGCGACGCGTTCGATCGCGATCGGGGGGCATCCGTGATGTCGCTGATGATGCTGGTCATGGGTGTCGCCCCCATGCTGGCGCCGTTGGCGGGCGGGCAGGTGTTGGCCCTTCTGGGCTGGCGCGGCATCTTCTGGTGCCTGTGCGCCTTCGGTCTGGCGGCGGGGCTGGGCCTGCTGACGGTCAAGGAAACCGGGCGACCGGCCAGTAGCCACACGGGCGGCTTGCTGTCGAACTACGCCTTGCTGCTGCTGGACCGGCGGTTCATGGGTTATGCCTTGTCATCGGGCTTCGTCTTTGCCGGCATGTTCGCCTATATCTCTGGTACGCCCTTTGTTTACATTGAACATTTCGGTGTATCGCCGGAACATTTCGGTTTTCTGTTCGGGGTGAATGTCATCGCCCTGATGATCTCCAACATCATCAACAGCCGTCTGGTCCTGCGGTTCGGGGTGGACCGCATGATGGGCTGGGGCATCCTGGCCACTGCGGGCACCGGCGCCGTTTTGATCGTCACCGGCGGTTTTGGCATTGGCGGTATTGCCGGCGTGGCCGTGCCGCTGTTCCTGTATCTGGGGGCGCTGGGTCTGGTCGGCGCCAATGGCATGGCCGGGTCGCTGGCGGCTTTCCCCCACATGGCGGGTACCGCCTCCTCCCTGTCGGGAGCCTTGCAGCTGAGCATCGGCGCGGTGGCGGGCGGCATTGTGGGCGCGCTCTCCACGGGCGGCTCGCCCCTGCCCATGTGCGCCGTGCTGTGCGGCTGCGCGCTGGCGGGGCTGGCGTCCGACCGGCTGTTGAAGCGGTAAGCCCCGCGTCATTGGCATGATCTGCCAATTGTGGGAGAATGGGGACCTGAACGGAGGACCCCCCATGCCCACCCGCAATGTCGTTCTGACCGACCATCACGAGAAAGTGATTGAGGAACTGGTGCGTTCCGGCCGCTATCAGAATGCCAGCGAGGTCCTGCGCGAAGGCATCCGCCTGATCGAAAAGCGAGAGGCAGCGGACAAGGCCAAGCTGGAGGCGCTGCGGGCGGCGATCCAGGTGGCTGAAGATGATCTGGAGGCGGGGCGGTATGTCGAATTCGACAATGCCGACGATCTGGATGCTTTTCTGGAAAAGCTGGGGGAGGAGGCAAGCGAACCCGTCGCCCTCAGATCGCGGTAGTCCATAATGAAGCGGTACAAGCTTGCTGAAACAGCCTCAGTTGATATCAAGGGTGTTGCTGACTATAAGGCTGATACCTTCGGTCCGGCGATGCGGACGACCTATAATGACCTGATCCGACTGGGTGTCGCCAACATCGTGGCAGACCCACTGCGACGTGGCGTAACAGTTGCCTCGCATTTGGGGGATGGCATCCATGTCTATCACCTGCGTCATGTACAGCAGACACGGGTAAAGTCCCCACGGCACATGATTATTTACCGGCTTTCGGCAAGCGGCTTCATCACCATATTGCGCGTCCTGCATGATCGCATGGACCCGCACCGCCACCTGGATAACGGCAATTGACCGGCGATCTGCTTTCCGGCGTGACGGCGCCGTCGGCGCGCGTGCGGGTGCAGTTGCCCTTGCCGCTGCCCGAACCCTATGATTACCGGGTGCCGGGCGACATGGCGCTGCTGCCCGGTTCCTATGTGGAGGTGCCGCTGGGGCCGCGCCGGCTGTTCGGTGTGGTCTGGTCCGACGGCGACGGGCAGGGGGCGCGGGTGGAGGAGCGAAAGCTGCGCCCCGTCATCCGTGCCATCGATCTGCCGCCGATGCCCGACATCACCCGCCGCTTCGTGGAGTGGGTCGCGGCCTATACGATGTCGCCCGTCGGCGCGGTCCTTCGCATGGCCGTGTCGGTGTCAGCAGCGCTGGAGGACCCGCGTGCCCTGACCGCCTATATGCGCAGCGATACGGCGCTGCCGGATGATCTGCGCCTGACACCCGCCCGCAAGCGCATCCTGGAAATCCTGTCCGACGGGCCGCCGCGTCTGGCCGCCGATGTCGCGGCGGAGGCCGGGTGTGGCACGGGCGTGGTGCGGGGTCTGGCAGACGCCGGCGTGCTGACTACGGTCCCCATGCTTGCCCTGCCGCGCTTTCCCCGGCCCGATCCCGATGCCAATCCCAAAACCCTGTCGGGGGCACAGCGTCTGGCCGCCGATGATCTGGCGGCCAAGGTTTCGGCGGGTGGCTATTCCGCCACGCTGCTGGACGGTGTCACCGGGTCGGGCAAGACGGAGGTCTATTTCGAAGCGGTGGCCGCAGCCCTGCGCACGGGCAAGCAGGCGCTGGTCCTGCTGCCCGAAATTGCCCTGTCGGCACAATGGCTGGACCGGTTTGCGCAGCGGTTCGGAGTGCGGCCCGCCGAATGGCATTCCGAAATGGCCCCGCCGCTGCGCCGCCACACCTGGCGCGCGGTGGCGAAGGGGGAGGCGCGGGTAGTGGTCGGCGCACGCTCGGCCCTGTTCCTGCCCTATCCCGATCTGGGCCTGATCGTGGTGGATGAGGAGCATGAGGCCGCCTTCAAGCAGGAAGACGGCGTCATCTACCATGCCCGCGACATGGCGGTGGCGCGCGCCCATCTGGGCCGGTTCCCCATCGTCTTGGCGTCGGCCACCCCGTCGCTGGAAACGCTGGTGAATGCGGAGAATGGGCGCTACAGCCGCATCGACCTGCCATCGCGCCATGGCGGGGCCAGCATGCCCGACGTCACCCTGATCGACATGCGGCGCAAGGATCAAGCGCCGCCTGCTAGGCACTGGCTGTCGCCCGTGCTGCGCGAGGCGCTGGCCCAGACCATGCTGGCCGGTGAACAGGGCATGCTGTTCCTGAACCGGCGCGGCTATGCACCACTGACGCTGTGCCGCAGTTGTGGTCATCGGCTGCAATGCCCGAACTGTACCGCCTGGCTGGTCGAACACCGGCTGACGCGGCGGCTGCAATGCCATCATTGTGGCTATCAGGCCAAAAGCCCCGATGCCTGCCCCGAATGTGAGGCGGAAGGCAGTTTTGTTGCCTGCGGTCCGGGCGTGGAGCGGGTGGCAGAGGAAGTGGCGACCCTGTTCCCCGACGCACGGGTGGCCATGATGACATCCGATACCCTGTCGGGACCGCAGGCCCTGCGTACCGTGATCGAACAGGTGAAGGAGGGCGCCGTTGACCTGCTGATCGGCACGCAAGTGATGGCCAAGGGCCACCATTTTCCCATGCTGACCCTGGTGGGCGTGGTCGATGCCGATCTGGGTCTGGCCGGCGGGGATCCGCGGGCCTCGGAACGCACCTTTCAACTGCTGCATCAGGTGGCGGGACGGGCAGGGCGGGAAGAGAGGCCAGGCCGTGTCATGCTGCAAACCTACATGCCGGAGAACGCCGTCATGCAGGCACTGGCCAGCCATGACCGCGACAGTTTCCTGGCGGTGGAGGCCGATCAGCGTCGGCAGCTGGAAATGCCGCCCTTTGGCCGCATGGCGGCGCTGATCGTGTCGGGAGAGGATGAGGGGGCGGTGGACGCCATCGCCGCCGCCCTGGGCCGGGCCGCACCGCGTGACCGTGAGGACCTGACGATTCTGGGGCCGGCCCCCGCACCGCTGGCCGTGCTGCGCGGCCGCTACCGCCGACGGTTGCTGATGAAGGGGCCGAAAACGGTTCCATTGCAACCAATCCTCTATGACTGGCTGGCCCGGGTCGAGGTGCCTGCATCCATACGTGTGCAAGTTGATATTGATCCTTATAGTTTCCTCTAGGGCGTGTGCGGCGCCCTTTACCCGGCCTGTGGGAATATTCTAGGCTCCTTTCCAGTCAAAGGCGTTGGGGAACGCCGTGGAAACGGGGAGCGGGAATGCGTGCATTGTGGGGTGCAGCCCGGATTGCCGGGGCGCTGCTGACCGGGCTTTATGCAGGTTCTGCACTGGCGGAGGCAGCACCGGAGATCCCGGTGGAGTATTTCGCGCATCAGCCGGTGATGGCCGATGTGGACATGTCACCCGATGGTAGCCATGTCGCCTTCCTGGCCCCCGTCGGTGGCCGTCAGCATCTGGTGGTGCGCAAACTGCCCCTGTCGCAGGGGGAGAAGCCAGCCGTCATCGGCCCGTCGGACGCGGAAATCACTGGCTTCGACTGGATCAGCAATGAACGTCTGCTGGTCCGCATCCTGACCACCGAGAAGATGAACACCAGCGATGGGCGCAAGCCCCTGCGCTTCACGCGCACGGTGTCGATGTCCCGCGATCTTCAGGAAATGAAGGTGCTGCTGCAACGCGCGCCGGACAATGGCCATTTCCTGCAGCACACGCCGATCCTGCAATTCATCGATGATGAATATGTGCTGGCAGCATATCCCACCGAGGATGGTCCCTGGCCGGGCGTGGTGAAACTGAACGTGATCACGGGTGCCTTTACCCGCGTTCGCCGCCCCGTGCGCAATGTCATGGAATATATCCCGGACCCGACCGGGGAAATCCGCATCGCGGAAACCTATGACGACCGGAAGCTGGAAAGCCGCTATCTGCGCCGCGTCGCCGGTGGCGATTTCGAACTGATGATGAAGAACAAGGTGCTTGAGGATGATGGCGGCTTCGGCATTCTGGGTTTCGATGTTTCAGGTCAGAACCTGTTCGTGGCTTCCCGGCACGAGGGCGACCGTTCCGCTGTCTACAAATATGATCTGGCCAATGACCAGATGGGCGAAAAGGTGGCCAGCGACCCCCGCTTTGACGTGAATTCGGCGATCGTTCAGCGAGGCGCCGTGGTGGCCATCGCCTGGATGGACGACCTGCCGCGCCGGCAATGGCTGGACCCCGCTGTTCAGAAGCTTCAGGACGCGCTCGACAAGGCTCTGCCCGACAGCAGGGAGATCGTGATCGACACGGCGGCGGATGGTAATCTGATCCTGGTCGCCAGCTTCGCTCTGGACGCGCCCACGACGTACCGGATGTTTGACCGGCGGACCAAGGAATTCTCGCTGTTCGGCGACACCTATCCCGCCATCGCGCAGGATAGTGTCAGCAAGCGCCAGCCCATCACCTACAAGGCCACCGATGGCACCGACATTCCCGGTTACCTGATCCTGCCCGTCGGCGTGGAAGCCAAGAACCTGCCCTTCATTGTCATGCCCCATGGAGGCCCGTTCTCTCGCGATGACGGCACGTTTGATGTGATGGCGCAGTTCCTGGCCAATCGCGGCTATGGCGTGCTGCAACCCAATTTCCGGGCTCCACCGGCTATGGCGCCGCCTTCAACGAGGCGGGTGAAAAGCAGTGGGGCGGGTTGATGCAGGATGACGTGACGGATGCCGCCAAATGGGCCGTCGCCCAGGGCTATGCCGATCCTAACCGCATGTGTATCCTGGGCTGGTCCTATGGTGGCTATGCCGCCCTGATGGCGGCGGTGAAGACGCCCGACCTGTTCAAATGCGCCGTGGCGACGGCCCCGGTGGCCAATCTGGAACGGCTTTATGACGAGGTGAAGTCGTCAGGCTTTGGCAACATCACCCGCGGCCTTTATTTCGGCGACAATCCCGACGCGCTGAAGCCCATCTCCCCCTATCACCAGGCGCACAAGATCAAGGTGCCGATCCTGCTGGTCCATGGCGACCTGGACTATCAGGCCTCCGTCGCCCACAGCCGCGACATGCGCCGCGCCCTGGAACGGGCCGGCAAACCGGTCGAATATGTGGAGATCAAGGGCATGGACCATTCCCCCATCGTCACGGACCAGATGAAGACCGTGCTGCAGGCGTGGGAGAAGTTCCTGAAGACGCATCTGGGGAGGTGATTCCGCGTCGTATATCTGGTCTTGCCTATAGGCTTAAGATCATTAAGATATCTAAACTAATGCGTCAGTTCGATCAATCGTTCTGATATCGATAACCCATCCAATGTGGTGTGAAATTATGGAAATGCAGGATAAGGTCCGCAATTTGGTCGGTAGAGTTGAAAAGCACAAGGGGAGTATTCTTACAGAGGAAGCCTGCAAGACGGCTTTTGTGATGCCGTTCCTTAACATGCTCGGATACGACGTTTTTAATCCGGATGTGGTGATACCCGAATTCATTGCCGATGTTGGTATCAAGAAAGGTGAGAAGGTTGACTATGCGATTCGTGTGAACGGAAAAATATCAATCCTCATTGAGTGTAAAAGTTCATCGGCTAATTTAAAAGAAGTTCATATGTCTCAGTTGTATAGATACTTCCATGTCACTGAGGCCAAGTTTGCTATTCTCACGAATGGTATTGAGTATTGGTTCTATACCGATATCGATGAGCCGAATAAGATGGATCAGATACCTTTCTTCAAATTTAACTTACTCTCCCACAGATCGGCAGATATATCGGAACTTCAGAAATTTTCTTCCGAACAGTTCGATGTAGATAACATCGTTTCGACGGCAAATAATTTGAAATATAGTTCTGCTTTGAAGAATGAATTTTCTAAAGAAATATCTAATCCATCCGACGAGCTTTGTAAAATTCTGGTCTCACGGATATTTTCCGGTAGTCTCACCAGTAAGGTGAAGGAAAAATATTATGGTCTCGTTAAGACGGCCATAAATGATGCACTTGCCGACATATTGAGCGACCGTATTTCTACTGCTCTCGATATGACATCAGGTGCAGCGACGTCCTTGGCGAGGAGTGGGTTTGTTGAACCTGCACCGCAAATCGCTCCTCCGCCCAGCAGTGAGCAAGCGGTCAAGTCGGATGCTGACGAGGAAATAGTCACCACTCAGGAGGAATTAGAGGGGTATTACGTCATAAAAGCGATTGTGCGTAATGTGATTACTGGTGACCGGATTAGCATCAGAGATGCCAAAAGCTACTGTGCTGTACTTGTGGACAATAACAATCGGAAACCGTTAGCTCGACTTCATCTTAATAGTAAATCCGTGAAATATATTAGTCTTTTTAAGGGGAAGGACGAGGAGAAATTAAAGATCGAAAATATTGATGACATTTATCAATACGATGAAATTTTGCGTGAGACCGCTCGACAATATGCTTAGAGGATAATGTTGGAGTAGCAGTCATAGCTTGATAAGGTAATGTCAACCTATGACTGCATTTGGCATCGCGTCTTTCTCTGATCGGGAGATATCACTCACTTCACCGCCGCCGTCAGCGGCACCAGCTGGAACCCCTTTTCCTGCAAGGTCGGCAGCCATTGGGTCAAGGCGGCGATGGTGACGTCGTGGGGGTGGCCGATGGCGATAGCGAGGCCATTTTTACGCGCGATGTCCTCCACCTTGGCCAGCGACGCCGCCACACCCTGCGCCGTCATCACATGGTCCAGGAACACGTCGCGCGACAGCATGGGCACCCGATAATGGGCCGACAGGGGGCCGGCGGCGGTGTTGGCGGTGGTGCGGCTGTCAAGAAACATCAAACCGCGTGAGCCCAGTTCGGCCATCACCACCGCCATGCCGGCGCGGTCTGCTGTAAAGCGGCTGCCCATATGGTTGTTGATGCCAACAAAACCCTGGAAGGCCGACAGGTTGGCGGCCACCCGCTGGCGCAGTGTCCCCTCATCCAGGCGGGTCAGCAGGGCGCCAGGCCCTGGATCCTCTTTGCCTGTCGGTTCCATAGGCATATGCACGATCAACTCGTGCCCCTGTGCGCGGGCCCTTTCCGTCTGGTGCGGCAATTCCCGCGCATAGGGCAACCAGGCCAGCGTCAGGGGGCCGGGCAGGGAGGCCACCTTGTCCGACCGGTGCCGGTCCACGCCCATGTCGTCGATGACGATGACAATGCGCGGATTGCCATTGGCGGCTGGCGCCGGCAGGGCAAAATGTTTCCAGGCCGGGGTGCCGGCGGGCGGCGCGACCAATGGTGGCAGGGGGCGCGGCGTTGCTGTCGGCAGGGCTGACACCTGTGGCGGCGGCGCGGCCGGTTTGGCCGGTGCTGTTGCCGGTACCGGCGTCGCGGTCTGCGCCGGCACGGCCGGTGCGGCCCCGGGTCGGGTCGGCAGATCGGCCGTTTCCGCCGCATCCTCGTCGCCGGCATCTTCCGGCTCGTCCGGCGCGGTGGCGTCCGCCGCCTCCTCCATAGGGGTCAGGGCAGGCCCGGCGGGCACGGGGTGATAGCGTTCCTGACCCAGCAGCGCTGTCATCCCCGCCGCCACCAGCAGCAGCGCCAGCAGCCCCAGCCCGATGCGGCCAGCGGTCCCCAGGCGCGCCAGCCAGATCATGGCTGCCCGGCGGACGCGGACCAGCCTGTCACGGCCCCGTTTTATGGCACCGGCCCCGACCCGCACGCGACCGCGCGGCGGCTTTGGCCGTGCGGCCCCTGGACGGGATCGGTGTTTGCCGGGGGGCCTGGAACGGGGGGGCATGGCGCTACGGGACCTCAGCGTCGGGTTGTGGAATGCTTGATGCTACAAACACACGTTCATACGCAATGCCCCAGCCGCAATGCGGCCCGCCGCCGGGGACAGGGCTGCACAGGCTGGAAATCATCGCCGCCTGTCTGTAGGCTTCGCGGTCCAAGGCCTTTGGGGCCGATGCCGGAATAGAGCCATGCTGCTGTTCATCGACAATTACGACAGTTTCACCTGGAACCTGGTGCATTATCTGGGCGAATTGGGCGCTGAGATGGCCGTTTGGCGTAACGATTCCCTGTCTGTGGACGAGGCGCTGGCGCTGAAACCGGAAGCCATCGTGCTGTCACCCGGCCCCTGCGACCCGGACAAGGCCGGCATCTGCCTGCCTTTGATCCATGCGGCGGCGGAGCATAAAATCCCGCTGATGGGTGTGTGCCTGGGCCATCAGGCCATCGGCCAGGCCTTTGGCGGCAAGGTGATCCGCGCGCCGGAGCCGATGCATGGCAAGCTGTCGGACGTGTTCCATGAAGGACGCGGCCTGATGGCCGATCTGCCCAGCCCGTTCAAGGCCACGCGCTACCATTCCCTGATCGTGGAAAAGGAAACGCTGCCGGCCTGTCTGGAGGCCACCTCCTGGCTGCCCGATGGCATGATCATGTCCCTGTCGCACAAGACCCTGCCCATCCATGGCGTGCAGTTTCACCCGGAAAGCATCGCGTCAGAACATGGGCACAAGATCTTCGACAATTTCCTGAAACTGGCCGGCGTGACCCGCGGTCCGCAGCTGCGCGTGGCGTGAGGGGCGGATGTCAGGAGACATGGGTGATTTCAAGGCGCTGCTGGCCAAGGTTGCAACCGGCGCGACCTTAAGTGAGGCGGAGGCGGAACACGCCTTCACCATCATCATGTCGGGCAACGCCACGCCGGCCCAGATGGGCGGCTTCCTGATGGCGCTGCGCGTGCGCGGGGAAACGGTGGGGGAGATCACGGGGGCGGTTCGTGCCATGCGCGCCAAGGCCCTGAAGATTGAGGCACCGGACGGCATCATCGATACCTGCGGCACCGGTGGCGACGGGGCGCATACCTATAACATCTCCACCGCCGTGGCCTTCGTCATTGCCGGCTGTGGCGTGCCGGTGGCCAAGCATGGCAACCGGGCCATCTCGTCCAAGTCGGGGGCAGGGGATGTGCTGTCGGCGCTGGGCGTCAATCTGGATGCCGATTTCACGCTGGTGAAACGGGCCCTGTTCGACGCCAATATCGGCTTCCTGCTGGCCACCCGCCACCATACCGCCATGCGCAATGTCGGGCCGACGCGCGTGGAACTGGGCACGCGCACCATCTTCAACCTGATGGGTCCGCTGTCCAACCCGGCGGGGGCGCAACGGCAGCTCATGGGCGTTTATGATGCCAAATGGGTGGAGCCACTGGCCCATGTGCTGCGTAATCTGGGCTCCACCCGCGCCTGGGTGGTGTCGGGGGCCGATGGCCTGGATGAGATTACGACGACCGGCCCGACCCATGTTGCCGAGTTGCGCGATGGGCAGGTGCGGCGGTTTGAGGTGACGCCGGAGGAGGCGGGGCTTGCCCGCGTCACGCTGGCCGACCTGCGCGGCGGCACGCCGGAGGATAATGCCGACGCGTTGCGCGCCGTGCTGTCCGGTGCCGCCGGCCCCTATCGCGATATCGTGCTGCTGAACGCCGCCGCCGCGCTGGTGGTGGCCGATGCCGTGCCCGACCTGAAAACGGGCGTGGCCAAGGCCGCCGATTGCATTGCCGTCGGTCAGGCCAGTCTGGCACTGGACCGGCTTGTCTCCATCACCAATACACCGTTGACGCTATGAACACCCAACCCGACGTCCTGGCCCGCATCAATGCCGACAAGGCGGACCATATCGCCCGCGCCAAGGCAGCCCGACCGCTGTCCGTGGTCACGGAACTGGCCAGGGAACAGCCGGCCCCGCGCGGCTTTGCCAAGGCCCTGGAAAATACCGTTGCGGCGGGCCGCTGGGCCCTGATCGCGGAGATCAAGAAGGCCAGCCCCTCCAAGGGCCTGATCCGCGCGGATTTCGATCCGCCGACCCTGGCCCGGGCCTACCGCGATGCGGGCGCCACATGCCTGTCGGTTCTGACTGATGTGCCGTACTTCCAGGGCGATGACGCGTTCCTGATGGCGGCGCGGGCGGCGGTCGACCTGCCGGCCCTGCGCAAGGATTTCATGATCGATCCCTATCAGATCGTGGAAAGCCGGGCGCTGGGGGCTGACTGCATCCTGCTGATCATGGCCTGCCTGGATGATGTGCTGGCGCGGGAGCTGTATGACGCCACCATCGAACTGGGCATGGACGTCCTGGTGGAGGTGCATGACGAGGCGGAGATGGAACGCGCCTTGAAGCTGCCGGGTGGTCTGCTGGGTGTGAATAACCGCAATCTCAAGACGCTGGCCATTGATCTGGCGACGACGGAGCGGTTGGCGGCGATGGTGCCGGCGGGCCGGCATCTGGTGGCGGAAAGCGGCATCCACAGCCCCGCTGACCTGACCCGCCTGGCCCAGGCCGGCGCCCGGCGCTTCCTGATCGGTGAAAGCCTGATGGCCAAGCCGGATGTGACGGCGGCCACCAGGGCCCTGCTCTCCACCCCCATGATCGAGGCGGCATGAACAGCCCGCTCACCCATTTTGACGAAGCCGGCAACGCCGCCATGGTCGATGTCTCGGCCAAGGATGAAACGGTGCGCGTCGCCACGGCACGCGGCCATATCGCCATGAAGCCGGAGACCCTGGCCCTCATCCGTGATGGCGGCATGGACAAGGGTGACGTGCTGGGCGTGGCGCGGCTGGCGGGGATCATGGCGGCCAAGAAGACGCCCGACCTGATCCCGCTCTGCCATCCGCTGATGCTGTCCAAGGTGGCCGTCGATTTCACCATCGACGAGGCCGGGTCCAAGGTGGAGATCGAGGCGATCGTGAAGCTGAAAGGCCGCACGGGCGTGGAGATGGAGGCCCTGACCGCTGTGTCGGTGGCCGCTCTCACCATCTACGATATGTGCAAGGCCGTCGATAAGGGCATGGTCATTGGCGGCGTCCACCTTGCCTA
>JAIXTS010000473.1 GCA_027483805.1 Azospirillum sp.
ACATCAAGGTCGATCTGCGCGGCGTGCTGATGACCACGGGGAACGAGGTCTATATCCCCGGTCCCGATAAGGGCATCGCGGTGGGCGAGCCGTCTCCCGACAATGGCCGCTACGCCGCCCCGGCCAAGCAGATCTATGGCGTGGATACACAGACGGGCAATGTCTATGTCATCTGGGACAATCAGGACCGCAACAATGAGTTTGTGGCCCTGGGCAACCTGGACGGACGTGGCGGCGTTGACGTTCTGTACAAGGATCAGACGTCAGGTGAGTTGTACCTGAAGAACGATCTTTCCGACGCCTATCTGATTTCCGGCATCACCCGGGACGGTACCGTGTCGGTGGCTGCCGTCGGCAATTTCCACGGTGGCGACGGCCTGGACGAAATCCTCTTTTACGATGCCAGCACGCGGGAATTCAGCGTCTGGGTCCACCCGCCTTTCGACATCGCCACCAGCTATATGGGGGGCATTGATTATTTCCAGACGGTGTTCAAGCTGGATTTCGGCTGGGACTTCGTCGGCACCCAGGATATCGACCGTGACGGGATCAACGACATCATCGTCGCCGCCGTGGGTGACTTCGCCCCCTATCGGCCGGGCTCCCTGGCCCCCGTTGCCTATTTCAGCTCCGCCCGCCAGGAACTGGTGGAACTGGGCAGTTTCGACCCCTTCACGCTGAAATCGGTGGGCAACTTCTTTGACGGGCCCAGTATCCTTTAAAGACCCGTTACGACCCAGATGAGGTAGCCCAACACGGGCGGTTCCAGACGGAACCGCCCGTTTTTCATGCATGATCGGGGGCCGGTTGTGTCATCGGGGCCGCAATCGCCGGAATAATGCATGGGCGCCGGCAGGTTACGTAACGTCACCCCCTTCCGTGGCGCGCATGCATTGGCTACCGTCTTTCCTGTGCTGAATCGGGCAACAAAACCAAAGCCCGACCATGGGAGGAACCTTTTGATGAGCCACAAGCTTTTGGGCGGCACCGCGCTGGCCGCCGTCCTGTCCCTGTCCGCCATCGCCATGAACGTCCCGGCCGCCCAGGCCCAGGGGATCGACATCTCCTCGCTGGTCGTGTTCGGCGACAGTCTGAGCGACACCGACAATCTGAAGAACCTCAATCCGGCCAGCCGTCCCGGCGCCCCCTATGTCAATGGCCGCTTCTCCAATGGCCCTGTCTGGGCGGAAAATCTGGCCACCCTGACCGGCATCAGCGTCAGCAGCCGCGCCTATGGCGGCGCGCGGGCCACCCGCACCACGGCCATCGATCTGACGGCCCAGGTGGACGCCTATCTGGCGGGCGGCACCAGCATTCCGGCCAGCCGCGCTGTCGGCATCTGGATCGGCGGCAATGACTATATCGCGGTGCTGACGCAGCCGCAGACCAACGCAACCGCCGCCGCCCAGGCCGCGATCGCCGCCACCACGGGCGTCATCACCACCCAGGCCGGCCGCCTGTATGGCGCCGGTGCGCGGCAGTTCGTGCTGTTCAACCTGCCGCCGCTGGGCTCCATCCCGCTGACCAGCAGCCTGTCGGCCGCCGACAGGGCCAGCGCCAACACCGTCTCCGACCTGCATGCCCAGGCCATCAAGGCCTCGGCCAATGCCCTGCGCGCCCAGGGGGCGACCGTGACGGTGGTGGATGTGCAGACCCTGTTCCAGGGCCTGGCCACCGCGCCCGCCAGCTATGGCTTCACGAACGTCACCACCCCCTGCTTTGCCCCGATCGGGCCGGGCGGGTCGCTGGTGGCGACCGGCGTCTGCGCCACCACCGCCGGTGCCGCCGGCACGGTGTTCTTCGACGCGCTGCACCCGACGGCTGCCGCGCATCAGATGATCGCCGAATATGCCTATGGCACCCTGTCGGCGACGTTCGACGCGCCGGCCGCGCTTGCCATCACCACCGATGCCGCCCAGCGCCTGCTGGATCTGGCCAATGAAGGTGTCTCGGCCCGTATGGCCGGCGCCCGCACGGGCCAGGGCTCTGTCAATGTCATCGGCGCCCAGGCGGGCCAGGATGACCGCTACGGCATGTTTGTCTTCGGCTCCTATGTCGATGGCAGCCGCGACCCGATCAGCGGCCAGCTGGGCTATGATTATGACGGCTTCAATGCCGGCTTCGGCTTCGACTATCAGGTCGATCGCCATGTCGTCGCCGGTGTCGCCTTCAGCTATGGCAACCTGAACGCCAAGACGGACGATGATTATTCCAAGCTGGATGCCACCGCCTACAATCTGACCGCCTATGTCACGGCGGCAGCCGATGACATGTGGATGGACACGACCCTGTCCTACAGCTTCGATGATTATAAGGGGCAACGCGCGACGCGCTTCACCCCGTTTGCTACCGCCAAGGGCGATTACAAGGGCAATACCTACGCACTGGGCACCACCATCGGCTACACGCCGGTGGCCGGTTCCTTCGCGTTGGGCCCCGTGGTCGGCCTGCGCTATGCCAAAAGCCGGGTCGAAGGGTTCGGGGAGACGGGGGGCGGCCCGCTGTCGCTGACCTGGGACGATTACCATGCCGTCAGCCTGCTGGGCACCGTCGGCGGCCAGATCAGCGGCGTCGGCACCAGTTTTGTGCCGCAGGTGCGCGTCGCCTATGAGCATGAGTTCAACGGTGACAGCCGCGCCATCACCGGCCGCTTCGCCAATGGCGAGCTGGCCGTGACCGATCCCGGCGCCGGCAAGCGTGGCCGTCTGGCCCTGGGGGCCAGCCTGGTGCATGAAACGGCGGAGAATGTCGCGGTGGCGCTGGGCTATAATGGCCATTTCGCCGGCGGCGACCGCACCGACCATGCCCTGACGGCGCATCTGAAGATCGGGTTCTGATCACCCGGAACGACGCAAGACCAATCTGCCGAGGGGTTGACCCTTGGCAGATTGGAAAGGCCAGCGTTCATGCATCCGCAAGCCAGGGGCAAGGGAAGCGCCCGCCCGGCGGTTTCCCGTCCCTGCTGAAGCGGGCAGGGTGAGGACCTGTCAGGCCCTCCCCCGGTTTTATCCGGGCCGCAGCATGCCCCGATACAGGCCCGGCTCTGACCCCTCGATGGGAATGGCACCCACCGCCTTCCGATAGAATTCCACCGGCCCCGCCCCGCCGATGACGGCATAGGCGTAACCGTCTGCCGCCATCGCGCGCAGGCCGGCCAGCAGCAGCGCCTTGCCCAAACCTGTGCCCCGCGCCCGTTCGTCCACACCTGTCGGACCGAACAGGCCGCGCGCCGTCACGTCATGGCAGGCAAAGCCCAGCAACGCGCCACCATCATCATGGGCGATATGAATGCGCGCGGGACAGGCCGACAGCGCGACCGCCGCCTCCGCCCGCCATCCGGCACCGAACCGTTGCTCAATCCAGGGCAGGATCTGGGGCGCTTCCGGGGCCAGCGCGCGGCGCAGGATGGCACCAGCGGGCAGCGGGTCCGGGCCGGGGGGCAGGCTGTAGAGCTTGACAAGCAGGTCCATGGTTCACCCCAGGGCGTGGCGCAGATTGTCCCCCGCCGCCGCCAGCGCCACCCGCGCCGCATCGGGCGACAGGCCGCGCAGCAGGACCAGGGCCGCCGGCTTCAGCGCGCCGCCGCAATCGGCCAGCGCCTGGGTCACCGCGCCGGCATCGGCCCCCGTGATCTGGCGCAGGATGTCCAGCGCGCGGGCGTGCAGCTTCACATTATTGACCTGCAAATTGACCATCAGGTTCCCGTAAACCCCGCCGAGGCGCACCATCAGGGCGGTAGAGAACAGGTTCAGCAGCAGTTTCTGGGCCGTGCCCGCCGCCAGACGGGTGGAGCCGGCAATCACCTCCTCCCCGCTATCCACAAACAAAGCATGTTCGGCGGCCAGCAGCAGGGGCGAACCGTCATTGCTGGCAATGCCGATGCTCAGCGCGCCGGCCGCCCGCGCCACATCCAGCGCGCCGACGGTGAAGGCACTGCGCCCGCTGGCCGAAACGCCGATGACGATGTCGGCGGGACCGGGGTTCAGCGCGCGAATACCGGTGGCCCCGGCATCGCCCGCATCCTCCACCGACCCGTCAAACCCCTGCCGCAGGTCGCCTATTCCGGCCAGGACCAGTTCCACCCGCGTCAGGGGGAAGCTGAACGTGCCAGGCAGTTCAAGACCGTCCAGGGCCGCCAGCACCGCCGATGATCCCGCCCCGACATAGATCAGGCGGCCCTCCGTCCCGATTCGCGCGGCTGCATCCTCAACCGCGCGGCCCAGGGCCGGCAGGGTGGCCAGACAGGCCGACACGGCCCGCGCCTGCCCGCCCCACAGCGCCTCCAGAATGTCGGGCGTGGACCATTGATCCAGCCCCTGGAACCGTTGACCCACCTTCTCCGTCGCGGACATATCCTGTCTCTGGTCTTGTTGGTCTGACGCATTGACAATACCAGATGATTTTTAACACGCCAAGTCGGGCCTGGGATATTGCTATCTGGTATTTATCTGGTATCGTACCTGTCAGTGATCGGATAGAGACCAAGAGACCCCTTCATGACCTCTCCCCTGTACCTGGGCATCGATGGTGGCGGCACCCGCTGCCGGGCGCGGCTGGCCGATGCCACCGGGCGCACGCTGGGCGAAGCTGTGGGCGGGGCCGCCAATATCCGCCTGGGCCTGGATGTCGCCTGGGCGGCGATCATGGAGGCGGTGGAGGCGGCCCTGGTGCAGGCGGGTTTGGGGCGGGAGGTTCTGTCCCGCACCCATATCGGTTTGGGCCTGGCCGGCATCACCAATGCGGCCGATCAGCAGCGGGTGGCCGACAGCGCGCCGGTGGCCTTCGCCGGCATCCTGTCCGACACGGATGCCTATACCGCCTGCCTGGGCGCCCATGCCGGGGCGGATGGCGCCATCCTGATTTCCGGGACGGGCAGTGCGGCGCAGATCATCCTGAACGGGGTGGGCCGGGGCATCGGCGGTTGGGGGTTTGAGGTATCGGACTTAGGCTCCGGGGCATCGATGGGGCGGGAGGCGGTGAAAGCCGCCCTGCTGGGCCATGACGGCATGGGACCGCAGACGGATCTGACCCGGGCCGTGATGACGATGCTGGGCGGTGATCCGCCATCGGTCGTCGCCTGGGTTGGCCCCGCCCGGCCGGGGGACTATGGGACCTTGGCCCCGCTGGTGCTGGACCATGCGCGCCAGGGCGATCTTGTGGCCGAACGGCTGGTGCGCGAACAGGCGGACTATCTGGTCATGCATATCCGCCGGCTGCTGGAACTGGGCGCGCCTGCCATCTGCCTGATGGGCGGGCTGGGGCCGGTGCTGCTGGACTGGATGCCGCCCTGGGTGCGCGCTGTACTGACGGAACCGAAGGGTGACGCCATGTCCGGTGGCGTGCTGCTGGCCATGCGGGCGGGTGGCGCATGAACCTGACCGAACCCCTGTTCGATGGCTCGGCCCTGTCCGCCGACAGCCCCCTGCCGCTCTATATGCAGCTGGCCCGACATCTGCGCCGCCTGATCACGGATGGCACCCTGGCGGTGGAGGATGCGCTGCCGGCCGAGCGCGATCTGGCCGAAGGCTTCGCCGTGTCGCGCGTCACGGTGCGCAAGGCGGTACAGGCGCTGGTCGATGAAGGGCTGCTGCATCAGCGTCCGCGCGCCGGCACCTTCGTGGCCAAGGCCCCACATGTGGAACAGCCCCTGTCGGCCCTGACCGGCTTCTCCGAGGATATGCGGTCGCGCGGGCTGGAACCCTCGTCCCGCTGGCTGTCGCGCACAGTGGTACCGGCCAGCCCGGAAGAGGCGATGGTGTTGGGTCTGGCCCTTGGGGAGAAGGTCAGCCGCCTGTGGCGCCTGCGCCTTGCCGATGAGGCCCCGATGGCGATTGAGCTGTCGGTGGTGCCGGCCCGTATCCTGCCCGACCCGCTGCTGGTGACGGGATCGCTCTATGAGGTGCTGCGCGGGTTGGGCTATCCGCCGCACCGCGCCTTGCAGCGCCTGTCCGCCGGGCTGCTGAACCCGGATCAGGCGGGCATCCTGCAGGTGCCGGAAGGCACGCCGGCCCTGTTTATCGAACGCCGCAGCTTCCTGGAAAATGGCCGCCCGCTGGAATTCGTGCGCAGCCAGTACCGGGGCGATGCCTACGATTTCATCGTGGAGCTGAACCTGACCGCTCCGCCCAACCCATGATGTTTTG
>JAIXTS010000329.1 GCA_027483805.1 Azospirillum sp.
GCCATGCTGATGGCCGGTCTGGATGGTATCCAGAACAAGATCCATCCGGGCGAAGCCATGGACAAGAACCTGTACGATCTGCCGCCGGACGAACTGAAGGAAATCCCGACGGTTTGCCGCTCGCTGCGTGAAGCCCTGGAAAGCCTGTCGGCCGACCGCGACTTCCTGAAGAAGGGCGACGTCTTCACCGACGACATGATCGACAGCTTCATTGAGCTGAAGATGGAAGAAGTGCTGGCGTTCGAAACCTCGCCGCACCCGATCGAGTACAAGATGTACTACAGCGTCTGATGCGGCCGGCCCGGCAACGGGCCGACGATCGGCGACGATCAGCAGACCCCCGCCGGGCAACCGGCGGGGGTTTGTGCATTTCAAAACGGTGCGCTACTCTCCCGCCCGCCATGCAGAATCCCCCCTCCCCTCCCGATCACGCCCTTTACGCCCCCGGTTTCCTGGACGGATCGCCCCGACGCGTGATGGGCATGGTGATGCGCAACTGGTTCCTGATCCGGCAAAGCTGGCCGCGCATGCTGGAGCTTTGCTACTGGCCTACGGTGCAGCTGCTGATCTGGGGGTTCATGTCGCAATTCCTGCGCGGTCAGACCTCGCTGCTGGCCGGGGCCGCCGGTGTGCTGATCTCCGCCGTGCTGCTATGGGAGGTGCTGGTCCGCACCCAGATCGGGATGAGCATCACCTTTCTGGAGGAGCTCTGGTCCCGCAACCTGGGCAACCTTTTCGTCAGCCCGCTGCGCCCCTGGGAATGGGTGGTGTCGCTGGTGGTGATGGGGTTCATCCGGGTCATCCTGGGCGTGGCGCCGCCGGTGGTGCTGGCCGTTCTGTTCTTTGACATCTCGATCTTCGACCTGGGCTTGCCGCTGGCGGCGTTCTTCGCCAATTTGATGATGCTGGGCGTGACGGTCGGGCTGCTGACATCGGGCATGATTTTGCGGCACGGGTTGGGGGCGGAGTCGCTGTGCTGGATGGCGGTGTTTGTGCTGGCCCCTTTCTCCGCCGTCTATTACCCCGTTTCCGCGCTGCCGCCGGCGGTGCAATATGTTGCCATGGCCCTGCCATCGACTCATGTGTTTGAGGGCATGCGGGCCGTCCTCTATCAGGGGACCATCGAATGGCGGATGCTGGGACTGGCCGTCATTCTTAATCTTTTCTATCTGGGGCTGGCTTCCCTATATTTCCTGCGGGCGTTCCGCAATGCGCGGCAGCGCGGCGCGCTGTTGCAGGCGGGTGAGTAGTCGAGGCATCAATTGGCGGAACGCAAATACGCGATACAGCGGCCCAAGGGGGCGAAATGGGAAACCCTGTCCCTGGTCGATGACCTGGGCCAGGGCAAGATAGAATTCCGCAATGCCGTAAATCTGCATGGCGCCGGCCCTGTCCGCCTGATCCAGGTGGATTTTGTCAGTGACGAAGCCCTGGCCGATTTTGATTGGCGCCTGATCGAACTGCATGATCCGCGCAAGGGCGACCGGCCCAAGCCGACCGTCGTCGCCGGCAGCGAACGCGCCAAACCAAAGCCGCAGCCGGCAAAGGGCAAGCCGGGAGGCCCGTCCAAGGGACGTGGGCCGGCAGGCCAGGATGAGAAAGTGCCCGTACCGGTAAAAACCTACATGCTGGCCTTCCTGTTCGGGGTTGTTTCCCTGGCAGCCTGGGCGCTTTTCTACAGGACCTGATCCCATGTCTCAGCCGCGTATCGCTATCGTTGGCGCCGGTGCCATCGGCACAGTCATTGCCGCCCGCCTGTCTGCCCGGGGCGGGTTGGATGTCAGCCTGTGCCTGCGCAGCGGCGGGTTCAGCCGCCTGGAGGTACAGGGGCCCGACGGTACCGTCACCGCCGCCCCGACCCTCCATGCTGCCCCCAGTCAGGCCCGCCCCGTCGACTGGGTCATCGCGACCACCAAGGCCTATGACAGTGCCGCCATCGCCGGCACCTGGCTGCCCACCCTGATGGGGCCGGGGACAAGACTGGCCGTGTTGCAGAATGGGGTTGAGCAGGTGGCGAATTTCGCGGCCCATGTCGATCCCGACCGCCTCCTGCCGGTAATGCTGGATATCCCCGCCGAAAGGCTGGGTCCGGGCCGCGTCCTGCAACGTGCGGCCGGCATCATGGTGGTGCCGCAGGGGCCCCTCAGCACTGATTTCATTGGGCTGTTCGAGGACACCGGCATCAAGATCACGGCGGATGCCGATTTCACCACTGTTGTCTGGCGCAAGCTGTGCCTGAACGCTGCCGGTGCGGTGTCGGCCCTGCTGCGCCAACCGGCAGGCATTGTGCATCATGCCGGTGCAGAGCCGGTGATGCGCGCGCTGGTGGCCGAATGCGTGGCCGTCGCCCGGGCCGAAGGCGCCAATCTCGATGCGGGTACGGTGGAACAGGTGATGTCAGCCTGCCGGGCAGCGGCACCAGACGGCATCAATTCCCTGCTGGCCGATCGGATGGCGGGGCGGCCCATGGAACTGGATGCGCGCAATGGCGTCATCATCCGCCGGGGTGCGGCCCATGGCATCCCGACTCCGGTGAACCAGACCGTTCATGACCTGATCCTGGCCGCTGTTTCAGCCGAAAAGGTTCAACGGTAAAGCCGCGGCACCTCGATCATCGGGCAGCGATCCATGATCACGGTGCTCCCCAACGCCTCGGCCTGGGCCGCCGCCGCATCGTTGCGGATACCCAACTGCATCCAGATAAAGGGAATGCCACGTATGGCCGCGTCCACCGCCACCTCGCCGGCGGCATCAGGCCGGCGGAAAATATCCACCATGTCGGGCCGTTCCGGCAGATCGGCAAGGCAGGCATAGGCGGTCTGTCCCAGAACCGTCTGACCGGAAAGGGCGGGATTGACCGGAATGATCTTGTGTCCGCGATCGGCCAGGTATTTCATGACATAGAAGCTGGGCTTGGCGGGATCGGCCGTGGCGCCGACAACAGCGATGGTCCTTGCACTGTCCAGTACCTGGCGGATCAGGTCATCACTGTAATGGTCGTGGTTCATCTGCCTGTCTCCCAGGGCCTTGGCCAACCGAAAATCCCGACCTCGGCATGCGGCGCCCCTCCTGCCAGACGGCCCGAGGGTCGGGATGCCATTCAGTATGGCATGATCATGCTCCAGCGGACGGAACCGGTGGAAAAAACGATCCATGCCCGCACATGCCCCCCTGCAACCGCCCCATGTCGCCGACACATGCCGCGGCGCGTCCGGAAATCAGCCGCATTTTCTCCAGTGATTTATTCAATGAAATCAAGGGGTTTCCGTGTACGGTATTATAATACCGTTTTGCATACCCTTGTTCACACTGCATTTTCTGCTTGCGATCGTCACGGAATGCCCGTACACCACCATCCGCTTCGGTGCCAGCCCGGTGGTTGGCGCCTTCATCCGTATAAGCCCGAGTGCTCTGATGAAGACCTTTAACCTGAAGCCGTCCGAGATCGAAAAGAACTGGATTCTGATCGATGCGGAAGGCGTTGTCCTGGGTCGTCTCGCCAGCCAGATCGCCCTGATCCTGCGCGGCAAGACCAAGCCCACCTACACCCCGTTCCTCGATTGCGGTGACAATGTCATCGTCATCAATGCCGAGAAGGTCGTCCTGACCGGCAACAAGCGGAACGATGCCATGTTCTACTGGCACACTGGCTTCCCGGGCGGCATCAAGGGCCGTTCCGCTGGTCAGATCCTGGATGGCCGCTTCCCCGAGCGTGTTATCATCAAGGCCGTTGAGCGCATGATCAAGCGCAGCCCGCTGGGCCGCCGTCAGATGGGCAACCTGCGCGTTTACGCCGGTGCCGAGCATCCGCACGCCGCGCAGTCGCCGGTGGTGCTGGACCTCGCCGCCAAGAACGCCAAGAACAAGCGGAGCGCCTGATAAATGGCCACGATCAACAGCCTCGCTGACCTGAAGGCCGGCGCTGCCGCCGC
>JAIXTS010000287.1 GCA_027483805.1 Azospirillum sp.
GCCACCGGGGTGGAGGTGAAATCATCCAGGAAGGTGTAGCTGGTGGAAATGTCGAAGGACGACACGTCCGACAGGCCGGGCAAGCCGAAACCGGCGGCGAAGGAGTACCGTGCGGCCAGATCAATGCCCGACGTCTGCAATCGGCCCGTATTGGCGTTCAGGATCTTGGCCACATAGGGATCATTGATCTCACCCGTTGTCGGGTTGCGGTTGATGGCGCGGCAGAATTCGCTATTGGTGTCCTGGATGACGTTGTAGCAGAGGTTCAGGGTATTCTGCAGGCCACCGCCCAGGGCCGAAATGGCGCCGTCCAGCTTGATCTTGAAGTAATCGACCGACAGGTTCAGGCCGGGCACAAATTCCGGCGTCAGGATGGTGCCGAACGTATAGGTGTCGGACCGTTCCTCACGCAGGTTCGGATTGCCACCGAAATCGGCGCCGAAAATGGTGTTGGGCTGCACCGCCGCCGTGAAGATATTGGCGGTAGGCACACCGGTCGCCGCACAGACGGCGCGGACCGCCGCCGTCTGCTGTGCTGCCGGGGCGCGGGACGAACAGGGGTCGGTGGCGACGCTGACCACGCGGTTGATGCCGCCGAACAGTTCGTTCACGTTGGGCGCACGGATGGCGCGCTGATATTGCCCGCGGAAGGCGATATCGCTTGTGGCGCGGTAATCCAGACCGCCGGAATAGGTCCAGACCGACCCGATCCCCGCCAGGGAATAGTCGGAATAGCGAAAGGCGCCATTGGCCTCCAGCGCGTCCACCATGACCAAGTCGCGCAGCAGCGGGATGTTCAACTCGCCGAACATTTCCTTCACACTTGTGCTGCCCTTGGTCGGCAGGCCGGGATTGAAGCCGGCAACATCACCCGAGGCCAGGAAACTGTCAGGAGTGAAGGTGGCGCTGGTATCACGCCATTCCACACCGGTGGAAAAACCGACATCGCCGGCCGGTACCGGGAACAGCTTGCCCGTCACGCTGGCCTGGGCCGTCTGCTGTGTGGCCACCGTGGAATTGGTGGCGTTGATGGCGATGGCCTTGCGGCAGGCCTCGGAAATATTGGCGCCGAAGATATTGCAGACCGGGGCCGCCGTGCCGTTGGACAGCAATGCCGCCTGCAGGCGCGAACGCGAGATGGCGTTCTGCAGAAGCAGCGTATTCTCGGTCCGGGCGTAGGTGTAATAGGTGTTGAAGTTCAGGTCGGTGAAGTAATCCTCCGACGCGCTGCCCAGATCCCAGTCGAAGCCCCAGGCGCCGCGATAGGTGTTGCGGCGTTCGGTGGCGCGGCGGGGCCCAACCTCTACATAGCGGCGGCCGGCGGTGATTAGCGCCAAGCCGTCACCCCGGGCATTGGTACGGGTCGCGGTGCCACTGGTCACCGTCGTCGTACCCGTTTCCGCCAGATCGAGCTGGCGGAAAACCTCCTGCATTGCCGGTGACAGGTAGGGATTGTTCACGTTGAACAGGGTCGGCGCCCCAACATTCGTCGGGGCCAGACGCGCATCGACGATATTGTTGGAGTAATGCAGTTCCATGAATCCCCGGATCTTGTCCGTGAAATCATAGTGGCTGAAGCTGTTCAGCATTACGCGGCGCTGCGGCTGGATCAGGTAATTATCGGGACCCAGGTTGAAATCATCCTGCGGCGTGACGGCCGGGCGCGCTGTAGTGCCCGCATTGCTGAAGGTGAAGCCACGAGAACCCAACGACCCCAGACCAGCAGCGGCATAGGCGGCGTTCAGGGCGGCGTTGGAGCCGCCGGCAGCAGGGATACCGGAGAAACGGCCGGTCGGGATATCGCCCGAACCACCACGGATGAAACCCAGCTCACCACCACCGGCGACGCAGCCCTGCCCGGCCGGCGGGGAGAAGGGGGTGCCCGCAGAGCTGGCGCTGCCCGAACCCTTCACGACGCAACCGTCGGACAGACTGTCATAGGCAAAGCTGCCCCGGTCGCCGCGGGTGATGGCGCCACGGTCCAGGAAGTTGCCGGCCACCACGATATTGCCGCGGCCATTGGCGAAATTGCCGCCCGCCGTGATGTCGACATTATAGGTCGGCGTCGTCGTCGGCTGGTCCAGATTTATCTGGGCGCGGGCTTCGACACCTTCGAAATCGTCGCGCATGATGAAGTTCACGACACCGGTGATGGCATCGGAACCATAGACGGCCGACGAACCGCCCGTGACGATTTCTGTGCGGGCAACCAGCGTTGACGGAATGGTGTTCAGATCTGTCACCTGCTCCGGTCCATAGATGGCAAAGCGACGACCATTGACCAGAACCAGATTACGGGTGGCGCCGAAGCCACGCAGGTTCACATCGGCAAAACCACCGGGAACGGTATTTGAGGTCGCGCTGCCCAACTGGGAAGCGACAGCCTGCGGCAGCTGCGCCAGGAGCTTTTCGATATTGACGTTGCCGGACAGTTTCACATCCTCGGCACCAACCACACTGACCGGCGTGGGAGCCGAAAAGGCGCGGGGAATGCGCGAGCCTGTCACCACCACTTCTTCCAGAACCTCGGACGATGCCGCCCCCGGACTGGATTGTGCCACCGCTGGCATACCCAGACCGGCGAAGACTAAGCCGGCGATAGCCGTACCAGACAACAGCCGTCCACGACGCCTGATTTCACACTTATGCACGGGGACCTCCCTCTTCGATTTTTGGAAAGATTGCCGACATGCCGACGGAGGTGGAACCCCCTCATACCATTGCGGCATGCATCCCATATTCTGAAAGGCATTATTATCTGGTGAGAGTCGGTCGTCAACAAATTTGTTACCGCTCCCACACTATAATAAGTATGATAAGTGCGATATTTGCAGCGTTTCCGCTTTCAGGATTAATCACGATTAAACATAGGCAGCGTTTTGGATAGACCCGCGCCCACAGAAAACCGAGCCGGAAGCCCGAGGACCACACCATAAAAGGTGATGAGTAGCGGAAATGGCAGATTGACTGAAACGGGCCTGCCTCCCTTCAAATGGTCTAGCGCTGGCATCGATCTGGCGCGCAAGGTAGACCAGGAATGGCAGCTCAATGATGCCGGGTATGGTTTCAGAAACGACACCCAACCAATCATACCAGCGGCACGAAATCGCCGGCGCCCCTATCCATGGGCTTGGCGACGCGCTAGGTGGCGCGCGGCGGCGGTCGCCGCCGTACCAACGGGCAAGAATTTTGACCGTCGGTATCAGTCAGGGCTGTGTTCGACAAATGCCGCTATACCCTTGCGCAGATATCCGAATACTGCGCTGCCGCTGCTTTTCTGCTAATGTGCTGGAATGCTTGGCGAAGAGGCGACGTCATCTTGCGTGTCAGCGGACAGCGTTGGGCAGTTTCCTTGGTGGCGCTCTGTGTCGCGGCAGGGCTGTCCTTGTCTATGAGAGTGTCACCGGCCGGCGCCAAGGAACGCTGGGACGGCCTTGCGACCACCGTCTTTCAGAATTTCGGTCGTGATCAGGGACTGCCGCACCCCGTCCCCACGGCATTGGCCCAGGATCGAGACGGTTTCCTGTGGGTCGGGCTGCAAGGTGGGCTGGCCCGTTGGGATGGGTACCGGTTCCGGTCCTACCGTGCCAATCCTGCCATACCGGGAAGTCTGCATGATGATTGGGTATCCATCCTGCATGTGGCGGGCGATGGACAATTGTGGGTCGGTGGCGGCGCGGGGGGCCTGGCCCGCTATGACAAGCTGACCGACCAGTTCCACCCTGTTGCCCTGAATGCATCGACAGAGCGTATGCATATCGGTGCGATCACCGATGACGGGGTCGGCGGGCTGTGGGTGGGCACCGATGACGGTCTATACAGGTTGCCGCCGACCAGCAGACCCGAAAAGCTGGCCGCTGACGGGCTGCCACCGGGGCCTGTCCGATCAGTGCGGCTGGGCGATGATGGTACCTTATGGGTCGGCGGTAGCTTCGGCCTTGTCCGCCGGGCGAAGGGCGACAACGCCTTCACGACGGTGCCGATCCCAGCGGACTCACTGGGTGTCTCGGCGCTGGCGCAGGATATGGAGGGCCGGCTTTGGATCGGTACCCGCCGCCGCGGATTGTTTGTGCTGGAGCAAACCGCCACCATCCCCGCCGCTGTCGGGGCGGGTACGGGCCTGGACAAGCGTGGGGTTTCCACCATCGTCGTGGCCAGCCCGGGTGAAATCTGGGCCGGGGTACGGGGAAGCGGGCTCTGGGCGGTCGATATCCATGACCGGCAGGTCCGTCCCATGCGGCACGACCGCACGGTGCCGGGCAGCCTGATGCATGACGATGTCTGGTCGTCCCTGCGGGATGATGCCGGCTCCATCTGGATCGGCACCAGCCTTGGTCTCAGCTACCACCCCCATGATCCGGGCATCATCTCCACCATTTATGGCGGATCACAGCGGCCGGAGGGGCTGTCGGGTACCGATGTCCTGTCCATCTTGCCGTTACGCAATGGGCTGATATGGCTGGGCTATCTTAACAACGGGGCTGAGCAGATCGACCCGATGCACGGCCGTGTTGTGACGCTGAAGCCCGATGCGGCCAGTCCGGAACATGCCCTTCCGCCGTCCCAGGTGTCGGCCCTGGCGGAAGGACCGGACGGAACCGTCTGGTTCGGAACGCGGCATGGGCTGTATGCCCGTGACCCGCATAGCGGCCGTTTGCGCCTGGTTCCGGTTCCCGGCCGCCAACCGCACGGGGCTGTCGCGTCCCTGAATGTCGACCACGACATTCTGTGGGTGGGCGGTGAGGAGGATGGACTTTGGGGTTTCCGCCCCGGTCCCAAATCCGAAACCATCCTGGCGGGAACAGATATCACGCTGGCCGACCATTGCATCAATGTCATCCACCGGGGTTCCGGCAACGATCTGTGGGTCGGCACACGCGACGGTCTGTACCGGATCGACATCGCCACCCGCACTGTCGACCACATCGGCGCGAACCCTGCCGATCCGCAGGCCCTGCCCGGCCGATATATCGTCAGCCTGCTGCGCGATGGCAAGGGGCGGCTGTGGGTAGGCACTTTTGGCGGCGGTATCGCTGTCCTGACCGGACGGGATACGGACAACCGGCCGCGGTTTCAGCGCCTGGGGCTGGATCGCGGGCTACCGCACCTGAATGTCGGCAGCATGCAGATGGACAGTACCGGAACCATCTGGGCGGGCACCGATGACGGGCTTGCCATGATCGACCCGGAAGCCCTGACCGCCCGTTCCGTGCGCCGGTCCGATGGGGCCCCCCTGCTGGATTATGTGGCGGGGGCCGGGGCCTCCGATGCCACGGGGGCGGTGCTGTTCGGGGCCTTGGGCGGAATGACGGTGGCCCGTCCGGGAACCTTCCCGCAGTGGCGTTTCCGCCCGCCTGTGGTCGTGACCGACCTGCGCGTTGGCGGTGTTCCCATCCCGGTTGGCCGTTACAACGGTCAAACGGACCCTGCCCCCTTGATCCTGACACCCGATACCAACAGTCTTGCTGTGGAGTTCTCGGCCCTGGATTTCACAGCGCCAGAACGCAACCGCTATGCCTACAAGCTCGACGGCTTTGACCGGGACTGGGTGCAGGCGGATGTCAATCGACGGCTGGCGATCTATACCAACCTGGCGCCTGGCGACTATCATTTGCGGCTGCGCGGCACAAACCGGGCCGGCATGCCCGCGGCCGGCGACATGGTCCTGCCGGTGCGGGTCCTGCCCGCCTGGTATCAGAATCGCTGGGCACAGGCTTTGGCAGGTGTGCTGGCGCTGGCTGGCATTTTCGGGCTTGTGCGCTGGCGCACCTCCCTGCTGCGCCGGCGCCAATCCTATCTGGAGCAGCAGATCGCGGACCGCACCGCCGATCTGCGGGCCGCAAATGAACGGCTGGAACGTCTGGCCATGACCGATCCGCTGACCGGCTGCGCCAACCGGCGGCATTTCATGCAACGCGCCACCGAAACTGTGGCCCTGGCGACGCGGCACGGCACGCCACTCAGCCTCGCCGTGCTGGACCTGGATGATTTCAAGCAGGTCAATGACACGCACGGGCATCCCGCGGGGGATGCGGTTCTTGTGATGGCCGGGCGTCTTCTGGCCGAGCATATGCGCGCGACCGACCTTGTGGGCCGTGTCGGTGGTGAGGAGTTCGCCCTGCTGATGCCACACACCGATGCGGCGGGGGCCATGCTGCTGGCAGGCCGGCTGTGTGCCGCCCTGCAAGCCAGCCGGGTCACCGCCGAGACGGGACAGATGGCAGTGACCGCCAGCATCGGCGTCGCCGAACTGCATCCCGATGATGACCTGGACAGGCTGTATGCCCGGGCCGACACGGCGCTCTATGCCGCCAAGCAGGGGGGACGCAATCGGGTGGTCCTGGCACCGGGGGTTTGAGGGACAGGCGCTCTCTCCGCCGGCTCAATGGCCGATATGGCGACGGATTCCATCGCTCAACGGGAACTCCATATCGCAGCGCAATCCGTCCGGTTCAAAATGCAGGCTGGTCCGGCCCTGTATCTCATAGGCCAGGGACCGTTTGATCAGGGTGGTCCCGAAGCCGCTCACCTCTGGCACACTGGTTCCCGGCCCCCCGGTTTCTTTCCAGGTCAGGCGGATGCACGGGACATCATCCTCACTCAAGGTCCAATGCACCGTCAGCCGGCCGCCAACCTGGCAGAAGGCGCCATATTTGGCGGCATTGGTCGCCAGTTCATGAAAAACCAGGGCCAGAGCCAGCGCTGCCTTGGGCCGCAGGTCGATGGCCGGACCCTGGATGGCAACATCCTGCGGCTCCTGGGCATAGGGCGTCACCTCGTGCCGGACGACCTCTGACAACTGCACCCATTCCCAGTAATGGTCGGCCAGCAAGTTGTGGGTGGCCGACAGCGCGCGCAGCCGGCCTTCAAAGGAACGCCAGAAACTGTCGGTATCGGCGTGACGGCGGCGTGTCTGTTGTCCGATGGACAGGACCGTGGCCAGGGTGTTCTTCACCCGGTGCGACAGTTCAGCCATCAGCAGTTCCTGCCGTTCCTCCGCATGGCGCCGTTCTGTCACATCGATGATCTGCACAACAGCACCGGAGGGTCCCGCGTCTCCATCAAGGGGGGTGATGGAAAACAGCACCGGCACACTTTGTCCATCGGGCCGCAGCAGGACCGCGCCCTGTTCGGTGACGGCGGGCACGGGATGGTCGCGGCCCGCCGTTTGGGTACCCAGGCGTTCGAACAGCGACGTCCCCTCGAAATCGGCCCCCAGCAAGGCCATGGCCGGCGGATTCAGATATGTTGCCATGCCGGCGCGGTCAGTCAGGATCAGGGCGGCGGGCACGTTGCGCGTGATGGTGGCGGTGATCAGCGCCTGATCGGCAAGCCGCCGGTTAACGGCCGCCAACTGGTCCGCCAGGATGGCGCGGGTGCGGGCGGCATTGCGTTCGGCCTCAAGACGGAGCGCCCGGCCCTCCCGCTCTCGGAAATCGGACAGCAGGCGACGGTTCTGATCCTCGATGAAACGCCGGCGCAGAATGGCGCGCAGACGGGCACGAAGAGAGGACAGGGATGTTTCGGGGTTGAAAAGATCGTCAATACCGGCGGCCAGCAGCCGGTGCAGCTGTTCCTGGTCATGATCCCCGCCCAGGCCCAGGATGATGGCGGTGGCCGTCCCGCCATTGGCCCGGCATTGCCGGCTCAGTTCCACACCACCGACATCCGGCAACGGGTCGCTGACCAGCATCACATCCGGCGGCGTCGGGGCCAGCAGGGCCAGGGCTTCAGCGGCATGATCGACCTGGGTGGCAAGACACCCTTCTTCCGAGAGCATGTCGCGCAGGCGCTGGCGCGTATCCCCATCAAAACCGACGACAAGGACACGTGGCTGTCGGAATTGAATTTGCGGCAGGACATCCAAGTCATCGTCGCGCCGGGCATGGCGCAGCAACTGCGCCACCCGCAGCAGCAGAAGGGCGGGATGGGTGGATTTTGCCAGAAAATCATCGGCGCCGCTGTCCAGCCCCTCGCGCTGGCGGGCCGGTGTTTCGTCCGCCGTCAGCATCAGGATCGGCATGGACAATGTTGCCAGATGAAGCCGGATCAGCCGGCACAGGTCACCACCCTGCATGCCGGGCAGGTGGTGATCCACGATCAGAAGATGGGGCAGAAGCCGGTTCAGAACGGGCAGTGCCGCCTCGGCACTGTCCACCTGCTCCACCAGATACCCCTCATCTTCCAACAGCAACCGAAGGCGAAGGGCTTGGGTTGGGTTGTCTTCGACCAGAAGGATGCGCCCGCCTGGCGCCTCAGAGAGGGTGGACACCGGCCACCTTCAGTTCCTGCACAGATTTCCCTGCCAGGAAAACTGACTGGGCAAGACGGGAAAGATCGCGTTCGACCACGGGCTTGCGCAGGATGGGCCGGTCCTGCCATTCGAGCGGCAGGCCGTTGGCATCATATCCACTGGTCAGGATAAAGGGCACGCCGCGCGCGGCCAGCGCAATGGCCACCGGAAAGACAAGCTGGCCAGAAAGATTCACGTCCAGAATGGCGCCGTCCAGCGTCGCCTCCTCCACCAGGGCCAGCGCCTGGGCAATGTCACCAACGGGTCCGATCACGCCAAAACCCAGGTCCGCCATGATATCGGCGACATGGATGGCGATCAGGAACTCGTCCTCGACGACCAGGATCTGTTTTTGGCACCCCATTGAACACGAACCTTGTCTTCCAGCATTCAGCCTACATAGCTTAACGCTGTTCTAAGGCAAATGGCGCTAAGCGTTGAGCCTTAATTCGAACGGCCTAAGGTTGGGTATAGGCCGTCTTATCAACCATCTCCGATGGCGGGTTTCCGCCGATTTCGGCCATGATCCTCAATGATGCCGCGGCAACCAGGGCGCCCAGGGTCGCGATGCGTGCATCGGTGATGCGCGCCATGGGACCGCTCAACGACACTGCGCCCACCGCATCCCCATGCTCGTTAAAGATCGGGGCGGCCACACAGCGCAGGCCGATGGCATGCTCCTCATCATCAATGGCGTATCCGCGCCGACGGGCGGCCGCCAGATCGGCCATCAGGTCGGACCGGTCCGTGATGGTACGCGCCGTCATGCGCGGCAGGCCGTGGCGGTCGATATGCCGGATCAGCAACCCCTCCCCCAGCGCCGACAGCAAGGCCTTGCCAACGCCTGAACAATGCATCGGTACGCGGGCGCCAAGGCGGGCGAAGGTGCGCATCATTTCCCGGCACTCCACCTGCGACAGATAGACGGCGGCGCCCTGATCCTCGATGGCGAGGTTCACCGTCTCTCCGCTGGCTTCCATCAGTGTGCGCATATGCGGCCGTGCCAGACGAACAAGGTCACGGCCGCGCAGGAACCCGTGTCCCATGATGAAAGCCTGAACGCCCACCGACCAGAGCTTTGTCTCCGCGTCGAAACGCACATATCGTTCGGACTCCAATGAAGTCAGCAGACGATGCGTGGTGGAGGCGGCCAGCCCGACCGCCGTGCCGATCTCTGTCAGGCTGGCACCGGTATCGGCCTGGGCCAGATGGTTCAGGATGGCGATGGCCCGGCTCAGCACCTGGACATTGCCGCTGCGTTCGCCCGCGTCGGGCCGGGGGGATGGGGGCATGGCTTACCTCTGTCTTGGCATCGACCCTATCACGCATTTCCGCATCGTGGAAAGACTTCCATTCCATATTGCATGGCGGCAGGCCGGCTGATAGGGGTTGGGCAACGAACATCAACGCCGAGGGAAGGTCCGCCCCATGTCCAGCACCGTCGATATCCATGGCCTGAAGGTCGATGCCGACCTGCACCGCTTCATCGAAACCGAAGCCCTGCCCGGCACCGGTGTGGACCCTGTCGCGTTCTGGTCCGGCTTCGCCGCCCTGTTCCATGAGCTGGCACCGGTGAACAAGCGCCTGCTGGAGCGTCGCGACACGCTGCAGGCCAAGATCGACGGATGGCATATTGCCCGGCGCGGGCAGGATATCGACGCGCAAGCCTATGAGGCGTTCCTGCGTGATATCGGCTATCTGGTGCCGGAAGGACCCGACTTCACCATCACCACCGCCAACACCGATCCGGAAGTGGCGCAGGTGGCAGGGCCGCAGTTGGTTGTGCCGGTGATGAACACCCGCTTTGCCCTGAATGCCGCCAACGCCCGGTGGGGCAGCCTGTATGACGCGCTGTACGGCACCGACGCGCTGGGTGACGTCGGCACGACCGGCGCCAAGGGCTATGACCCTGTGCGTGGGGCTGCCGTCATCGCCAAAGGGCGCCAGGTCCTGGATCAGGCAGCCCCCCTGGCTGCGGGCAGCCATAGTGACGCGACCGGATACAGCATCGCCAACGGCACTCTGTTGGTCACCTTGGCCAACGGATCGGTCACGGGGCTGGCCGATGCGGTACAGTTCAAGGGCTATAATGGCGATACCGCCGCCCCGACCAACATCCTGCTGGTCCATCACGGCCTGCATCTGGACATCGTCATCGACCGGTCACATCCGATCGGCAAGGGCGATGCCGCCGGTATCGCCGATATCGTGCTGGAATCCGCCCTGACGGCCATCATGGATTGCGAAGACAGCATTGCTGCCGTCGATGCCGCAGACAAGACCATTGTCTATCGCAACTGGCTGGGCCTGATGAAAGGCGACCTGACGGCGACGTTCGAAAAGGGGGGCCGTACCATGGAACGCGCCCTCAATCCCGACCGGACGTACAAGAGCGCCGATGGGGCGGGTGCGGTCACCCTGCATGGCCGTTCCCTGCTGTTCATCCGCAATGTCGGGCATCTGATGACGATTGATGCCGTGACGTTGGAGGATGGGTCCTGGGTGCCGGAAGGCATCCTGGACGGCATCGTCACCAGCCTGATCGCCCTGCATGACCTGCGCCGCACGGGCGGACTGGCCAACAGCCGGGCCGGATCGGTTTATATCGTGAAGCCGAAGATGCATGGGCCGGAGGAAGTGGCCTTCGCCAACCATCTGTTCGACCGGATCGAGGATGTGCTGGGTCTGGCCCGCCACACCCTGAAGATCGGCATCATGGATGAGGAGCGGCGGACGACGGTCAATCTGAAGGAATGTATCCGTGCCGCCAAGGACCGGGTCTGCTTCATCAATACCGGCTTCCTGGACCGCACCGGCGACGAGATGCACACCTCCATGCTGGCCGGCCCCATGCTGCGCAAGGGCGACATGAAGACGTCCAGCTGGATCACGGCCTACGAGCGCAGCAACGTGCTCACGGGCCTGGCCTGCGGCCTGCGCGGTCGCGCCCAGATCGGCAAGGGCATGTGGGCCATGCCGGACCTGATGGCCGCCATGCTGCAGCAGAAGCTCGGTCACCC
>JAIXTS010000368.1 GCA_027483805.1 Azospirillum sp.
ACGCTGGACCATGCGGTCAATGGCCCAACCATGCCGGTCGCCGGCGATCCGGATGGTTTCCGTTTCGCCGAATGGTTCCCGCTGGGCTTCACCCCGCGCTTCTATGGCGATGTGAAGGACGCCTCCATTGTGGGCGGTTTCAAGCATGAGCTGGAAAGCGGCCTGATCTACAGCATGTCCGGCTCCTTCGGACGCAGCCAGATCGATTATGACCTGAAGAATACGGTCAACCCGTCTCTGGGTCCGGCAAGCCCACGGGAATTCTATGTCGGCCGTCTGGTCCAGGAAGAAGAAAACTTCAACGTCGATCTATCCTATCCGGTGGAGATCGGCTGGGCTACGCCGCTGAATGTCGCCGTTGGTACCGAGTTCCGGCGCGAACTCTATGAGATCGGCGCTGGCGACACGGCCTCCTACACGGTCGGCCCCTACGCATCCTTCATCGATTTCCGGACCAAGCTGCCGGCAGCCCTGCCCATCGGTTCCAATGGCTATCCGGGCTTCCGGCCAGAGGACAGTGGCGAGTTCAAGCGGGACAACATCGCCTTCTACGCCGACCTGGAAGGCGACGTGACCGACAGCCTCACCGTCGGTGCCGCTGCCCGGTACGAGGATTTCGACTATTTCGGTTCCACCTTCAACTGGAAGGTCAGCGGCCGTTACGACTTCACGGATGCCTTCGCCGTCCGTGGTTCGGTCAATACCGGTTTCCGCGCGCCCACGCCCGGCCAGTCGCAGACCTCGTCGGTGCAGACCTTCTTCCCCGCCGGCAGCTCCAGCCCGGTGGCGCGCGGCACCTATCCGGCATCCAGCGTCGTGGCGCAGTATTTCGGCGCCAAGCCGCTGTCGGAAGAAAAGAGCACCAACTTCGCCGGTGGCATCGTCGCTGACCTGGCCGATATCAACATCACCATCGATTACTACAATATCAAGGTGAAGGACCGTATCGCCCTGTCGGGTGACTTCAACCCGTCGGCGGCGGACAGGATCAGGCTGGCAGCCCTGGGTGTGCCCGGTGCCAACACGCTGGGTGCCGTCAACTACTTCACGAACGCGTTCGATACCCGCACCCAGGGCGTCGATTTTGTGTCCAACACGACCGTCGCTGCCGGTGAGGGCAAGGTCGATCTGACAGCGGCCGTGAACTACAACAAGACCAAGGTAACCAAGCGCAACAGTGCGGTCATCGACGATACCCGCAAGGCGGACCTGGAGAAGCAGTTGCCGAAGCTGCGCGGCAACTTCACCGCCCAGTACACGCTGGACGCCTTCTCCATCCTGGGTCGCGCCAGCTATTTCAGCAAGTTCACCGACACCGCCAACTATGCCAAGACCTTCGGGGCCGAATGGGTATTCGACGCCGAGGTCTCGTATGATCTCTATGAAAACATCAACCTTGCGGTCGGCGTTCAGAACATGTTCGACAATTATCCGGACAAGGTCGATGCGCTGGCCAATGGCGGTTATGCCGTGGGTCAGGTTTATCCCGACACCTCGCCCATGGGTTACAATGGCGGCATGTATTACGCCCGTGTGACTGTGAAGTTCTGATCCTGTGGTGCAGGATCGGGGGCGGCAGCCCATGCCCGCCCCCGATCCTTGAATTCCCTGTCATCTCGCCCTTCGCCGCTCCCGGCCTCCCCGGGGGCGGTGCTTGCGAGATCACGCCCTGAATTTCCCATCCGAGGCGATGATGGTTGCAACAAACAGCATACCCCCGAGAAGCCGCATGACGCGGCGTGAACTGCTGGCCATGATCGGTACGGCCGCCGGCAGTTCCGTCATGTATCAGGCGGCGACGTCGCTGGGCTATGCGGCCGAAAGCGAGTTCAAGGGACCGCCGAACCTTTCCGGCGCGCCCAAGGGCACGTCGGTGCTGATTCTGGGCGCCGGCTGGGCCGGTCTGGTGGCTGCCTATGAACTGGGCAAGGCCGGGTACAAGGTCCAGGTCCTGGAATATCGGGAAAAGGCCGGCGGCCGCGCCTGGACCCTGCGCGGCGGCGACACCTACACTGAACTGGGCGGGTTCACCCAGAAGGTCGGGTTCGATAAGGGCCACTACCTCAATCCCGGACCTTGGCGTGTGCCGTATCATCATCGCGGCGTGATGCATTATTACCACGAACTGGGCGTGAAGCTGGAGCCATTCTTCCAGGTCAACTACAACGCCTATGTCCATTCCAAGACTGCCTTTGGCGGCAAGCCACAACGCTACCGCCATGTGTTGGCGGATTTTAACGGCCATGTCGCAGAATTGCTGTCCAAGCTGGGCCATAAGGGCGGCCTGGATGGTTATGTCTCCAAGGAAGACCAGGAAAAGCTGCTGGAGGCCCTGCAGGACTGGGGCGCCCTGGATGACGATTACGCCTACAAGGCCAATGTCGAGACCTCCAACCGCCGCGGCTTTGAGAAGGACCCCGGCGGCGGCCTGTCGGGCGAGCCGGTCTTCTCCAAACCGATCGAGTTCTCGCAGTTGCTGCGATCCGGTCTGTGGCGGGCCATCGGCACCGGGTCGGGGTACGAATTCCAGACAGCCCTGTTCCAGCCGGAGGGCGGCATGGATGCTGGCCCTCTGGCCCTGGCCGAAAAGGTGAAGGACAAGATCACCTTCAACGCCAAGGTGACAGAGATCAACCAGGATTCGGGCGGCGTCACCGTCACCTATGTTGATGGCAAGGCCGGCGGAGCCGTCAAGACGGCCAAGGCCGATTGGTGCCTGTGCACCATCCCCGCCTCCATCCTGTCGCAGATCAAGAAGAATGTGTCGGCCGACATGGATGCCGCCATCAATGCCCTGCCTTACGAGGCGGCGTTCAAGGTGGGCTTGCAGTTCAAGCGCCGCTTCTGGGAACAGGATGAGGAGATTTATGGCGGTATCACCTATACCGACCTGCCCATCTCCCTGATCGCCTATCCGAACACCCATTATGGATCCAAGGGCAAGGGGGTGCTGCTGGGTGCCTATCCCTGGGGGCCGTTTGCCTATGAATTTGCCGCCATGGCGCCCGAGGAGCGGGTAAAGAAATGCGTGGAGTTCGGCGCGCAGATCCATCCGCAATATCGACAAGAATTCGATACGGGTGTGGCCGTCGCCTGGCACCGCGTGCCCTGGACGCTGGGCTGTTTTGGCGCCTGGACGGAGGCGAAACGGGCCGAGCATTACAAGAACATGTGCCAGATCGACGGACGCATCCTGCTGGCTGGTGAGCATGTGTCCTACCTGCCGGCCTGGCAGGAAGGGGCGGTGCAGTCGTCACTGGACGCCATCACCCGCCTGCACCAGCGCGTCACCGCCAAATGATGTTGCGAGGAACGATCATGCGCCCCGTGAAGCCGCTTTCCCTTGCTGCCCTGTTTCTGGCCGCTCTGTCAGCGACCAGCCCTGTCGGCGCCCAGCGCACCGACGCGCAGAGCAGCGATTTCGCCGACGCCCGCCGGTTCCCCTATCAGAACGGGGAACAGCTGTATCACGCCATCTGCCAGGGCTGTCACATGCCCGACGGCAAGGGCGCCACCGGTGCCGGAAGCTATCCCGCGCTGGCCACCAACCCCAACCTGGAGGCCGGAACCTATCCTGTTCACTTGGTGGTGAATGGGCAGAAGGCCATGCCCTCCTTTGCCTATCTGTCGGATGAACAGGTGGCTGCTGTCGTGAATTACGTCCGCACACATTTCGGTAACGGCTATAAGGATACGGTAACATCGGAGGATGTAAAAGGGATGCGGCATTAACCATGGCGGACGAACCGATTCTGCGTCTGGCGACACCCGCAGACCGGCCGGCACTGGAAGCGCTTCTGGAACGGTCCGTGCGTGATCTCAGTAGGGATTATTACAGCCCCGGCCAGATCGACGCCTCATTGAAGGCGATCTTCGGGATAGATGGTACGCTGATCGCCGACGGCACTTATTTCACGGTCATGGTCGGCGATCATTATGCGGCCTGCGGCGGATGGAGCCGGCGCCGGACGCTGTTCGGCGGAGACCAGGCGGCGGGCCGTTCCGCAGACCTGCTGGACCCGGCCATAGATGCCGCCAAGATCCGCGCCTTCTTTGTTGACCCGGCCTTTGCCAGGCGCGGCATCGCCAGCCTGATGATGCGGGCGTCCGAACAGGCAGCCCTGGCCGAAGGGTTCAGAAGCCTGGAACTGATGGCCACCCTGCCCGGTGTGCCGCTGTATCGGGCCTTGGGCTTCACGGATACGGGCACGCATGAGGAACGGCTGACCGACGGCCATATCATCCCCTTCGTGCCCATGCGCAAACCGATCGGGTAGCGGCAACCGGCCCCTTCCCAACCCGCCCGCTTTCCCCCACCCTGCCCGCAGCAGGATCATGGCGGAGAACAGTGATGGCGGATGATGAAAGGGCCGGCCGGGCAGCGGCAGCCCGCAACCTGATGCGCGGCTGCACCCACGCGACCCTGGCCACCCTGTCCCGCCCTGGCGGCCTGACTGAAGGCTGGCCCAGCCCCTCCCTGGTCAGCGTGGGTTTTGCCCTGGATGGCAGCCCGCTGCTGCTGATCTCGGCCCTGGCCGACCATACTCGCAACCTGCTGGCCGACCCGCGCTGCGGTCTGCTTTTTGATGGCACGGTTGGGCATGCCGACCGCTTGACGGGTCCGCGCCTGTCGGTGCAGGGACGCGCAGAACGCAGCGGCGATCCCGCCCTTCTGTGCCGGTTCCTGGCCCGACACCCGTCGGCGGAAGCCTATGCCGGGTTTGATGATTTTACACTTTGGCGCGTGACCGTGACGCACGGCCACCTGGTGGCTGGATTCGGGCGTATCCACAGCCTTGAGACCGATGCTTTACGCCTGCCCCCGGCCGACTGGCAGGAACTGGCCCCCCGGCATGATGATATCGTCGCCCATATGAACCAGGACCATGCCGACACGCTGGCCCTGTACGCCACCTGCCTTCTGGAGCAGCCGGCGGGCGACTGGCGCTTGACCGGGATCGATCCCGACGGCTGCGACCTCGCCGCCGGCCCCATTACCGCCCGCCTGCCCTTCGCCATCCGTGCGCGCGACGCCGACATGGCGCGGGCCGAGCTGATTCGGCTGGCGGCGCGGGCGGGGGCCTGACAAAGCCACGGGACTTCAATTGTCATATACCTTAGATTACTCTTGGTGTAATTTCACAAATAACTATTCTATCGGAGGATGCAATGGGTCCCAGCTGCTTTCACCATCGCGCCACAGAGATCCGCAGCCGCTTTGCCCCCATCGCCGCCCTGCCGCCCGACATCCTGAATGAGAGTGTCCAGGAGGCAATGAGTGCGGCGTCGGCTGGTTCTGTGATCGGCCAGATGATTGAACGGGCGGCGGATGGCGTTGCCCGGCTGCTGGGGTTCGATCCGGCCTATCTGTTCCATGGTGGCACCATTCGCACCCTGGCGGATTTCGGGCAGACGAAGGACGCCATGCTGGTCAAGGGACAGCAGATCGTGGCCCTGGGCCGGCTGGCCGACCTGCGCCGCGCCGCGCCCCATGGCACGGTGGAGATCGACCTGCAGGGGCGCACCTTGTTGCCCGGCTTTGTCGATCCGCATATGCATATCGTGGCCAGCGCTGGGGAAATGGGCTTCATCGACCTGTCCCCGCCCGCCAGCGGCATCTACAGCATCGACTATGTCGAAAACCTGCTGCGGGCGGCCATTGCCAAGGCGCCGGACAAGAAAACGTTCATCCTGGGTGCCGGCATCGACCCGTCGCAGATGGTGGAATGGGTCAATCCCACCATCGACTGGTTCGACCGGCTGTTCGGTAATGAAGACGCCAGTCAGCAGAACCCCGTCTCGCTGACCGCCGGGTCCGGCCATATCAGCTTCCTGAACCGCACCGCAATGGCGATGGCGGAGATCGACCTTGCCAATCCCCCTCCGCTTGCGGGTGGGAAGGTCGCCACCTATTTCGATGGCCCGAACAAGGGGACGGCGTCCGGCGTGCTGGTGGAAATGCCGGCGCAGAAACTGATGGGCAAAGCCTTGAAAAAGTCGCCCCGCACCTTGGTCTGGGAATTCGCCACCCTGGCCGGCAACCTGAAAAAGCTGTTCGAGACGGCGGTCGCCAACGGCAACACCATGCTGAACGATGCCGCAACCGGCATCGCCGTCGGTGTGACGGCGGAACGTGCCATCCTAAATGCCGCGATGCAGGCCTTTGGCCATCCCGTCCGGCTGGGCAGCGCCAGCTTCATCGACGAATGGGGCTTCCCCGACAGCGCCGATCTTCTGATCAGCGGCAGCCCCGATGTCAGCGATCCGATGTTCCTGAAACAGGCCATCAAGCTGTTTGCCGACGGATCGAACCAGGGCGTGACGGGCCTGCTGCGCGAACCCTATACGGCCTGGGGCCAGGACCGGGTGCGCCAACAGTATCTGGGCACAAACATCAACGGCAACATGGACATCAATCCCCAGACCCTGACGCAGGCCCTGGCCGCCGCCCAGCGCCGGGGATGGCAGGTGATGATCCATGCCAATGGCGACGGCGCCATCGATAATGTCCTGGCCAGCTTCATGGAGGTGGATCAACAGGGTCTGCTGAACCGCAACCTGCGCCACCGGATCGAACATTGTTCCATCCTGCATGATCAGCAGATTAGCGACATGGTCGGCCTGGGCCTGTCGCCCTCGTTCCTGATCGAGCATGTGGTGAAATGGGGTCCCGTACTGAAAAAGCTGCTGGGCGATGACCGGGTACAGATGCTGGATCGCTGCAAGTCGGTCCATGATGCCGGCATGCCCTTCTCCCTGCACAGCGACTATACCGTTGGCCCGCTGACCCCACTGAAACGGGTGCAGGATGCGGTGACGCGGATGACAGAGGGGCCGGACGGCGGCTGGGTGCTGAACCCGGCCGAATGTGTGCCGATCGAACTGGCCCTGATGGCCCAGACGCGGTTCGCCGCCTGGCAATGCCACGCCGATACCTATGTCGGCACGCTGGAGGCGGGGAAGATGGCCGATCTGGTCATCCTGGATGACGACCCTGTTCGCTATGCCAATGAGGGCCGGGCGGGCGATATTGCGGGGATCAAGGTCCATTCCACCTGGGTGAATGGCCGTGAGGTTTATAGCCGGGAATGGTTCTGCGCCGATTGAGACAGGCGGGCGGAGGCGCCCGGCCAGTGACAGCATGCCCCTGCTGCCCTGACCGGACAGGCGCTGTCCGGTTTCGGACAGACGTTCGGAAACGGACAGTGCCTTCTCCACGAAAATCCAGTGGATACAGTCATTTAAGCTCTGGCACGCGGCATGCTTCATCCGACGGCACGCCACAAGGCACCGGACCGGAGAAGGCCCCATGATGCAGCGCCGCCATTTCCTCACCCTGGCCCTGGCCGCCACCAGCAGCCTCACCCTGCCCGTCCTGGCCCAGACGACAGCCACCGAGGCACCGGCAGCGGCGCCGATAGCGGACCCCATAAAGGCCATGGATAGGGCGGAACGTCAGGCCGTGCTGCGCGGTCTGGCCGACAGTCTGAATGACAATTTTGTCTTGCCCGATATTGGTGCCCGTTATGCCGCCATGCTGCGCCAGAAGGCGGACACCGACGCCTATGCCGACCTGACCGACCCCAGCGCCTTCGGGGACAAGGTGACCGCAGACCTGCAGGCCATCGCCAAGGACGGGCATCTGCGCCTGGCGCCAAAGGGCGTCTTTGCCAGCCGCGCCCCGCGCAAACAAGCACCCGACACGCCGGCCAGCACCAAGGCAAACGGCCCGCCGGGCCTGGAGGAGGTGAAGATGATCGGCGATGTCGCCTATCTGCGCTTCAACGCCTTCCTTGGTGACGAGAAGATGATCGCAGAGGCGCGGGGCTTTCTTATGGCCAATGCCAGCAATGCCAAGGCCGTGATCATCGATGCCCGCCCGCACCGGGGCGGCGGCCTGGCGGAGATGGATGCCATCCTGCCGCTGCTCTATGGCCAGCCGACCACGCTGGTCCGCATGGACACACGCATATCGGCCTTCGCCCATGGCATGCCCGCCGTCGCCTCCCTGGTCAACCGCGTGGCCCCGGGCGGTATCGTGCGGCAGGACCACACGGTCACCCCCGACCTGACGGAAATGCGCCTGCAATCGGTACCCGTCTATTATCTGACATCGCGGCGCAGCGCCTCCGCCGCCGAACACTTGGCGCTTAGTTTCAAGCGCACGAAGCGCGCCACCCTGGTGGGGGAGAAGACCTATGGCGCCGGCCATTTCGGTGGGGTGGAGCCGGTGGGCGACCGGTTCGCCGCCTTCATCCCGGTGGGCCGTACCTATGACCCCGATACTAACTGGGGCTGGGAAGGCCAGGGCGTGACGCCGGATGTGGAAACGCCGGCCGATGAGGCCCTGGCCACGGCGCTGGACCTCGCGGCCCGGGCTGGCGCCCATCCGGCGCGGCCGGCTGTCGCCGCGGTACCAATGGTCGAACCTGTCGACCCGTGATGTCACACGCGTTTCCTGGCGGTTCCTGTTTGTCCACACCGGTTCTGGTAGGATAGAAAGGGTCGGTCGACGCGTGGACGGGACCGATGCCGAAGAATATCGCTGTATTGCTGTTTCTTCTGCTGGCCTTGCCGGTGTCGTGCTTCATGGCCTGGGCTATGCCGCCCTATTTCAACGTGGACGAGACCAATCATGTCATGCGGGCCGAAACGGTTCTGCAGGGTCATTTCTTTGGTGCACGGGATGTTGACGGGTCGGCGGGCGGTTTGATTGATGAGGGTCTGCTGGAACTTTTAACACGTTACTGGCCGGTCCTGTCCGAGCCGGGACGGGTGGCAAACCCGACGGTGACAGCCGATGCGGCTACCGTTGCCTGGGCCGGCAAAACGCGTTTTGTCCATATTCCCAATACGGCGATCTATCCGCCGACGCTATACCTGCCCACCATGGCGGGGCTGCTGACCGGCAAGACATTGGGTTTCGGGGTGGAGGACAGCATCCGGCTGGCTCGGTTGGCCAATATTGTTTCAGCAGCACTGCTTGTTGTGGTCGCCCTGCGGTTGGCGGCTTTCGGGCACGGGCCCCTGCTGGCCGTGGCTTTGTGGCCCATGTGTCTGGCCCAGTATGCCGCCTGCAGCCAGGACGGGCTGCTGATCGCGCTGTCAGCCCTCTATGCGGCCCTGATATCGCGGGCCATCGCGCGGCAAGCACGCGCCACGCCGCTGGAGTTTATCAGTCTGGCCCTGGTGACCTTGCTGCTTTCCATGTCACGTCCGGCCAATCTGGTTCTGCTCCTGCCGCTGCTGCTGGTCATGCCGGCCCGGATCGGGCGGATCCCGGGCTGGCTGCCGCTGCTGCCGGCCCTGCTGTTGCCCATAGCCTGGGCACTGCATGCCATGGTCCATGTGCAGGTGATGCAGGTGCATGGTGAGGTGGTGCCAGACCTCGGCGCTCAGGTGTCGTACATGCTCCGGCACCCGCTCGCCTTTCCGGCCGCACTGGTTGATACGCTGTCGGACTGGGGCTGGCCCTTCACGGTGGCCATGCTCGGCTGGATCGGGTGGAGCCAGGTCACCATCATTCTGCCCGATGCCCTTTATCCCTTCTATCTCTGGATTTTCGGGCTGCTGCTGGCCCTTTCCGCCCTGGCACCTGGCAACCGGCCGGGCTGGCGGTTGAAGACCGGAATGGCGCTGGCGCTGGCCGGCACAATCCTTGCCGTTTTCCTGCTGCAATATCTGACCTTCAGCGCGGTGGGCGCCGGACAGGTAGATGGGATTCAGGGGCGCTATTTCGCTCCACTGGCCCTGCTGCTGGGCCTTGTCATGCCGTCCGTCGGCCAGCGGCTGCCGCTGCGGTTGCAGACCGCACTGCCCGCGATGAACGCGATCCTGTTGGCCACGGGGGGCATCGTCACCGCCGTGGCCCTGCCCTATGCGGTAATGATGCGGGTCTATGTGACGGCCGGCTGACAGGCATGCCTGACACCATGGGGGTATCCACGCCTGTGGGGGTTGCCAGTCTCCGACGAGAACGGTAAGTGTACAAAAGCCGTTACATAAAATGCCTTGTAGCGCCCCTTTCCGGCACTACAGCGAGCATGCAACCCCGACAAAACGGGGACGGCCCTAGTCACTGGAGAGGGAGAAACCCAACGTGGAACATACCGGTCCCGTCATCAGCAGCTTCGGTCTGGATTATCTGGGCCTGACCCATCTAAAGGCCGCCCACTGGAACCTGAGCGTCGGTGCGCTTTATGAGCAGGCCTTGCGCCGTGGCGAGGCGAAGCTGTCCAAGGACGGCGCCCTGGTCGCCATCACGGGCCAGCATACGGGCCGCTCCCCCAACGACAAATTCACGGTGAAGGAAGAGACCACCGCCCACGATATCTGGTGGGGTCCCAACAAGCCCTTCACGGAAGAGGCGTTCGACCGGCTGCATGCCCGCGTTACGGCCTTCCTGCAGGACCGGGAGGTCTTCGTGCAGGATCTCTATGCCGGTGCCGATGCAGCTTACCGTCTGCCGGTGCGCATCGTGACCCAGCATGCCTGGCACAATCTGTTCGCACAGAACATGTTCATCCGTCCGGCCCTGAAGGACCGGGTCGCGTTTGAACCCGCCTTCACGGTTCTTCAGGCCCCCGATTTCCGCGCCGTGCCGGAACGGGACGGCACCCGGTCCGACGTGTTCGTCGTGATCAATTTCAAGCGCCGGCTGGTCCTGATCGGCGGTACCTCCTATGCGGGGGAGATCAAGAAGTCGATCTTCTCCATCCTGAATTTCCTGTTGCCGGCGCAGGGCGTGCTGCCCATGCATTGTTCGGCCAATATCGGTGCCAATGGCGACACGGCGATCTTTTTCGGCTTGTCGGGCACGGGCAAGACCACCCTGTCGGCCGACAGTTCGCGCACCCTGATCGGCGATGATGAACATGGCTGGTCCGACCGCGGCGTCTTCAATTTTGAAGGCGGCTGCTATGCCAAGGTCATCCGCCTGTCGGCTGAGGCCGAGCCGGAGATTTTCGAAACCACCCGCCGTTTCGGCACGGTCCTGGAAAATGTCGTGATGGACGAACAGTCGCGCAAGCTGGACCTGGATGATGCCAGTTTTACGGAAAACACCCGCGCCTCCTACCCGATCGACTTCATCCCGAATGCGTCGGAGACGGGCCTGGGTGGTCAGCCCCTGAACATCATCATGCTGACGGCCGATGCCTTCGGCGTACTGCCGCCCATTTCCAAACTGTCGTCCGAACAGGCCATGTACCATTTCCTGTCCGGTTACACGGCCCGCGTGGCCGGCACGGAAAAGGGTGTGACAGAGCCGCAGGCCACCTTCAGCACCTGTTTCGGCGCACCCTTCATGCCGCGCCACCCGACTGCCTATGCCAGGCTGCTGGGTGAGAAGATCAAGGCCCATGGCGCCAATTGCTGGCTGGTCAATACCGGCTGGACGGGCGGTTCCTATGGTACAGGCAGCCGCATGAAGATCGGCCATACCCGTGCGCTGGTGAATGCCGCCCTGTCGGGCAAGCTGGCTACGGTCAGCCACAAGCCGGAACCGAATTTTGGTCTGGCTGTGCCGGAAGGCTGCGACGGCGTGCCGGCCGATGTGCTGCTGCCCCGCAACGCCTGGGCCGACAAGTCCGCCTTTGATGCCACCGCGCATGAGGTGGCCCGCCGGTTCGAGGCCAATTTCACCCAGTTCGCCGACCAGGTGGACGAAAAGGTCGTGCGCGCCGGTATCAGTACCGCCGCGTAAACAGACCGTTCACCACCCCTCCGATGACCGGGGAGGGGCGATCAAGGCCGGGGGAGCAATCCTCCGGCCTTTTTTGCGGCTGGGGCGTTGTTCCTCCCCCTACACCCCCGTCACCACCACCGGTAACCCACCTGACAGACGCTTCAGACCCCGCGTGATGGCGGGCAGTTCCTTCTTGAACACCCGTTCCAGCGGCGTCACCTGCACCTCCCAGGCGCCCGTGCCCTTCGGCCCTGCCACGCGACTATATGTCCAGGTGGCCACCACCCGGCCCTGTCGCAGGATGACGGGGCTGATCCAACCCGCCACGCGGTAGATGGCGGGCCGGAACCTTTCCTGCAGATACTGGCCCGTATCGGCATGGGCCAGAAGATAGGGGTCGAACAGGCCCAGCACATTGATCTGTCCTTCCGCCGGTTCCGCAGCGATCAGGGTCGGCAGGTCGCGTTCCAGCACATAGGCTGTCTTGGCGCCCAGCGTCACCGGCACGATCTCTTCGCCCAAATCGGCAAAGGCCTGCTGTGCCGGACCGGCATAGAAACCCACGAATTTCTTGAAATCCGCCGGCGTGGCAGGGCCATGGACGGCCAGATAGCGACGCGCAAGATCGGCCATGGCCGTGCGCCCGTCGGGAATGTCCGGCACGCGGCCCAGCCATTGGCCAAGATGCACAAACATGGCCTCCCGCGCGCCCTCCCTATCGCCCTTTTCGGCCGGCCCATGGCAGACATGGCCCAGCGCGCAGGCCAGCTTGATGATGCCGCCCCAACTATGTTCCAGCATGGGCCGCGCCCATTCGCCCAAGGTCGGCACCAATCGGCGCGACAGATCCATACGGCTTTGGGCACCCTGTTCCAGGGTCTGTACCACCGCCGTCACCAGCGTTTCGACCTGATCCAGGCTCAACCCTTCCTTGGCGTACCAGTTGTGGTAGCCCGGTACATGTTCCCGGCGCAGGCCCAGGATCATGGGCAGGTCAGCGGCGGGCATCAGATGCAGGGTGGAGCGCTGCGCCCATAGTTTTACCAGGGTGCGTTCCTGATAGAGCGCCCGGCCGATATCGGCCTCTGTCGCTCCGGCGTCGCTGCGCGCCCGCAATTGCAGGATAGCGGCGGAATGGACCTGCGCCTGTGCCCCGATCAGGGTGCGTGCCGCGATCAGGGCGTCAGCCGCAGGATTGGTCAGATGCTGGCGGTCCAGTCGGAAGGAAAGCGCCTGCGGCAGTGTGATCGCGGTCATCATGGGTCCTGCGGATCGGGCTGATGCCGCAGGATGCCCGAGAAGCTGGTTCAGAACAATAAGAGAACAAAGCCTATTTCAGGCTGTCCATCCGCCTTTGCAGTTCCGGTCGCTGCGGCGCGTCGGCGGGAAGCTGTTTCAGCAGCCGTCCCCACAGTTCACGCGCCCGGTCGGCCTTGCCCTCGTTCGCCGCCTGCTGCCCCAAGTAATAAAGCGCCTGCGGGTTGTCAGGCGCCAGTTCCAGAACCTTGGCCATGGCATCAAGGAATTCCGCGCTGCCCTGGGTCTGCGCGTCATCGGGTGCGGTCAGGCGCGACAGTTCCAGCCAGGCCTGCAAACGCTTGGGATCGGCCTTCACCGCCCCGCGCAGGGCATCGCGGGCGGCATCCATATTGCCCTGCACCTCCCGCGCACGGGCCAGCCGCATCCAGCCATCGGCATCGCCGGGATTATCTTTCAGCTTGGCCTGCAACCCGTCCACCATACTGTTGATGGTGGCCTGCTGGTCTTCCTGGCTCATCGCCGCCATGGCCTGCATCTGTTCGGGCGACAGGGCCGGTGCGGCACCGGGCTGGCCCCGGGCCTGGCCCATCGCGGGCGGCGGCGGTGCACTGGCCGGCTTGGGCGAAGGGGTGATGGCGAAGGGGTCCAGACCGACCTGCGTGGCGGCATCATGGATGCGCTCCCGCACCGTAGGCAGCCAGGGCGCATCGGCTGGACTGTCGGCGACCAGCGCCGTCCAGCGATCCAGGGCACCACGGATATCGCCGGCCTGCAACCGTGCCAGGCCGAGATAATAACGGGCGCGCGCGTCCATGGCGTCGGCCGCCACAGTCTCGGTGAACAGCCGCACCGCCTCCTCCCCCACCACGCCATCGGCCGCCACGGCCAGCGCCTCGGCCAGAGCACCCTTGACGCTGGCATCCTCGGGCGTCAGACGCAGCACCTGACGCCAGGCATTGACGGCATCGGCGGGCCGGGCCATGGCGCCATAGGTCTGGGCCAGCAGGCTCCAGCCGCCGACATCGTCGGGATTCTGCTGCAATGTCGCTTCCAGCTTGGCCACAGCGTCCAGCACCTGGGGTGGCGCCAGGGCCTCTTTGGGCCGTGTAGCGAACGGTACCGCCGGCAGGTTGGGCTGGCCCAGCGGCAGATAGACGCCCAAAGCCAACACCGGCAGCAGCAGAGTGAGGACAAGGGCTGTGCGCTGTGCCGGCTTGGGCGCAGCCGCCGCCGGCGGCACCGTCGCCTCATCGGCCACGGACAGCAGGCGGCGGCCCACCTCCGCCCGCGCGGCACGGGCCTGATCCTCGGACAGGAGGCCGCGTTTCAGGTCGCGGTCGATCTCCGCCACCTGGGCGGCATAGACACCCCGCGCGAACGCCGCCGCCCCTTCCAGCGGCGGGGCGGGGCGCAGCAGGGAGCGCAGCAAGGGCAGCAGGGCCAGCGCCGTCAAGGCGGCCGCGACCAGCCAGAAACCGATCATCGCCCATCCCCCGGCTTGTCGTCATTCAACAGGGCCGCTAACCTCACCTCTTCCTCCGCCGTCAGGGTGGGGGCCGGCATGGTCTCCACATCCCGCCGCCGCTGCCGCATGTAAAGGGCGGTGCCAAACCCGGCCAACGCCAGCAGCACGAACGGCCCGCCCCAGAGCAGAGCCGTGTAGCCCGTCACCGGCGGGCGCAGCAGCACAAAATCACCATAGCGGTCATGGACATAAGCGATGACCTGTTCATTGCTGTCACCCGCCACCAGCCGCTCGCGCACAAGTACCCGCAGGTCGCGGGCCAGATCGGCATTGCTGTCATCAATGGACTGGTTCTGACAGACCAGACAGCGCAGTTCCTTGGAAATCTCCCGTGCGCGGGCCTCCATCGCCGGATCGGCCAGCTTTTCATTCGGCAGGACGGCCAGGGCCGGGAGGGAGAGGAACGCTGCGAGGAGCGTGGAGGCGATCCATGCCGACGGCCGGAAACGGCTGGCGGCATAGGCCGGCGACTGCCGGCCCGGCGCCCATGCGCCGTAAGCCAAGGGCACGGATGCGCCCGCCCGGCGCCTGAGGGAACGCGTAAACGCCCTCATTTCGACAATTCCCTGATCATCGGCAGGATCGTCTCTTCCACGTCAAACGGCATCAGCGGCCCGACATGGCGGTAGCGCACCCGCCCCTGTTTATCGATGACATAGGTTTCCGGTACGCCATAGACACCGAAATCAATGGCCACACGGCCATCCTTGTCGGCGCCGATGGACGTGTAGGGATTGCCCATCTGCGCCAGGAAGGCCTGTGCCGCGTCCGGTTTGTCCTTGTAATTGATGGCGTGGATGGTCACGCCCTGCTCCTTGGCCAGCCGCATCAGCAGCGGATGTTCCACGCGGCAAGGTGCGCACCAGCTGGCAAAAACATTCACCAGCTGCACCTTGCCCAGAAGGTCGGCATTGGACAGGCCCTTCTCCCCCTCCGACAGGCCGGGCAGGGCAAAGCTCGGCGCTGGCTTGTCGATCAGCATGGAGGGCAGCTTGGACGGATCACGGGTCAAGCCCAGCGCAAAATATCCGCCCAAGATCAGGAAAACGGCCAGCGGCAACAGGAGCAGCAGACGGTGACGGGTAACGGCGCTCATGCTGTTGCTCTTATTCAGCGGGTTGCAGGGCGGCGGGGACGGGCGCCGTGCGGCGGGCCGGCACACCCACCCGCAGCCGGCGGTCCGACAGGCTGAGGCAGCCGCCCAGCACCATGACCAACGATCCGATCCAGATCCAGGGTACCAGCGGATGATGGTAAAGACGCACGACCCAACCGCCCCCGCCGGGATTCTCCTCGCCCAGCACAATATAGAGGTCGGAATAGAACGTGGTGTGGATGGCCGCTTCCGTGGTCTGCATCTTGGCCACGGGATACCAGCGCCGCTCCGCCGTCAGGGTGGAGACCAGCTTGCCATCCCGGCGGATCATGAAGCTGCCCATCTCCGTTCTGTAATTGGCAACCGCCAGATCCTCGACCTTATCCAGCGTGACCTCATAACCGGCGATGCTGGCCTTGTCGCCCAGCTTCATGACCCGCACATCCTCTGCCAGCCAGAAGGTGGTGCCCACCATGCCGGCAATGGCAATACCCATGCCCGCATGCGCCACCGCCGTGCCCCAGGCGCCCAGCGGCAAGCCCTTGGCCCGGCTCAGACTTTCACCCAACGGCACGCGGAACAGCTTTACCCGTTCCGCCACTTCCCAGACAGCGCCGAACCCAGCCCAGGCGGCCATGGCGATGCCGACCAGCGCCATCACGGGCTTCACCCCCGCCAGCCACAGGGCCAGCATGACCGATATAAAGGTCAGCAGCGCCACAACCCACATGCGCGACAGCACACCCGACAGATCAGCGCGCTTCCACGGCATGAACGGACCCAACGCCATGACCAGGACCAGCGGTATGGTCAGGAAGGGCGTGATGAAATTGAAATAGGGCGCGCCCACTGAAATCTTGTGCCCGAACGCATCCAGCAGCAGCGGCATCAGGGTCCCGATCAGCACCACCGCCGCCGACACGGACAGCAGCAGATTGTTCAACACCAGGGCCCCTTCGCGGCTGAGCGGGGAAAACAGCCCGCCGATCTTCAGCGCATGGGCCCTGAGCGCGAACAGCAGCAGCCCGCCGCCTGTGGCCAGGATCAGTAGACCCAGCACCGCCACGCCGCGCTGCGGATCGACCGCGAAGGCATGAACCGAAGTCAGCACCCCGGAGCGCACCAGGAACGTGCCCAAAAGCGAGAGCGAGAAGGTGAGGATGGCCAGCAGGATGGTCCAGGTCTTCAGCGCGTCGCGTTTTTCCACCACGATGGCGGAGTGCAGCAGCGCGGTGCCCGCCAGCCAGGGCATCAGCGAGGCGTTTTCCACCGGGTCCCAGAACCACCAGCCGCCCCAGCCTAGCTCATAGTAAGCCCACCAGGAGCCCATGGCGATGCCCATGGTCAGCGACGACCAAGCCACCAGTGTCCAGGGCCGCACCCAGCGCCCCCAGGCGGGATCAACCCGCCCCTCGATCAGGGCGCCGACAGCAAAGGAAAAGGCGACGGAGAAGCCGACATAGCCCAGGTAAAGGAAGGGCGGGTGGAAGGCAAGACCCGGATCCTGCAGCAGCGGGTTCAGGTCATTGCCGTCGATCGGCGCCGGATAGACGCGGGCGAACGGGTTGCTGGTGACCAGAATGAACAGCAGGAAACCCACCCCGATCAACCCCTGCACGCCCAGCACGCGGGCCTTCAGTGTCGGCGGGATGTTGCGCCCGAACCCAGCGACCGCCGCCCCGAACAGGGCCAGCATGAACACCCAGAGAAGCAGGGACCCTTCATGGTTCCCCCACACGCCGGCCACCTTGTACAGCATGGGCTTCAGGCTGTGGCTGTTGTTCACGACATTCAGGACGGAGAAGTCGGAAACAACATGCGCCTGCATCAGCGCCGCAAACGAGACCGTGATGGCCGCCAGCTGTGCAAAGGCCGCCATGCGCCCCGTCTCCATCCAGGCCACGTCGCGCCGGGCTGCCCCGACCAGCGGCATCACCGACTGCGCCACCGCCAGCAGCAGGGCCAGAACCAGGGCGTAATGTCCGATCTCGGGGATCATGTCCGTCTCACCGTTTAGCGCATCCGTGGGTCAGGTCGAGCCGGAGGCGAGCCCTGACAGCAAAAGCTGTGAATTCCTCTCGGTCAGGGCTCAGGCTACCGCCGTAGACTTGACCATAAGCTTTTACTTCGCCGTCTCATAGACCGGCTTGCCCGGCACTTCGGGGCGGAACTGGCCGGACGCTTTCAACGCGTCCGCCACTTCCTTGGGCATGTAATTCTCGTCATGACGAGCCAGCACTTCGGATGCCACGAACAATCCGTCGGGGCGCAGGCGGCCCTCCACCAGCACGCCCTGCCCCTCGCGGAACAGGTCCGGCAGGGGGCGGTTCGTGGTGACATCCACAGTATGGGCCGTGTCGGTGATGGTGAACCGGGTGGTCACGCCGTCGCCTTCTTTCGTCACCGACCCGCCGGCCACCAAGCCGCCGACACGCACCAGCTTGTCACCCGGCGGTTTTACCGTCAGATCGGAAGGGGAGAAGAAGAAGGCCACATTCTCTTCGAACGCGGTCAGGGTGAGGGCCGTGGCGGTGCCAAGACCGGCCAGCGCCAGCAGCAGCATGTACAGACGCCGCTTCTTGCGCGTCATCATTCTCCACCTCCCCCATCGCCACCGCCATCAGCGCCGTCGCCACCATCATTGGCATCGTCAGCGCCCTTGTCCTTGCCAGCCTTGCCATGATGCATGGTCAAGCCCGCATCATCGCCGGTGGAAGCAGCCCCTGACCGACGGCGGCGGCGCGGCAGTCCCTGTTCCAGGGACGCCAGCATCCGTTCCTTTCGCCGCAGGCCAGACAGGCTGGCCAGCAGCAGTCCCGTCAGGACCAGCAGCGCCAGACCATAGCTGGACCAGACATAGATGGCGTATCCGCCCATGTGGAAAAAGTCGGCCATCCTGTCACACCCCCCCGGCCTGGGTCAGACGCAGGGTCTGAATCTTGCGTTCGGCCAGTTCCGCCCGCATGCGCAGGATCACGGTGGCCACAAAATAGGTCTTGAAGGCCAGCGCCAGGATCAGCAGCGGCCACAGCATGTCGCCATGGATGGCCGGCCCCCCCATGCGCAGCACCGATGCCGGCTGATGCAGTGTGTTCCACCAATCGACCGAGAATTTGATGATGGGCACATTAATGGCGCCGACCAGCAGCAGGATCGACCCCGCCCGATGGCCGCGCTGCGGATCGTCGAACGCGTCAACCAGCGCCATATAGCCCAGATAGAGGAAGAACAGGATCAGGACCGAGGTCAGGCGCGCATCCCACACCCACCAGGTGCCCCACATCGGCTCGCCCCAGAGGCTGCCTGTCACCAGGCACAGCAAGGTGAAGCCAGCGCCCAGCGGCGCCGCCGCCTTGGAATAGATTTCCGCCAGCGGATGGCGCCAGACCAGGGCACAGGCTGCCGCGACCGCCATGGAGCTGTAGGTGAACATGGCCATCCAGGCGGCGGGCACATGGACATACATGATCCGGACGGTATCGCCCTGCTGGTAATCCTCCGGGCTGACGAACAGCGCCAGATAGAGACCAGCGGCGAAAAGCAGGGCGGACAGGACCGAGACCCAGGGCAAAACCAGGGCGGCCAGGCGCAGGAAGCGAGCGGGATTGGCGAAACGATGCATGGTGGTCCCTATGTAGCATGGGACCTGCGGTTTTCACACCGGTGCCAACAGTTCCTGCGCTGATTTGATCCAGCGCACCGGGGGGTACAGCCAAAAACAAAACCGCCCGCGCTCCGGCTGGAACGCGGGCGGTCGGATCACCGCATTCGTTGACCTGTTACAGGCCCTTGGCGATGCTGTTCAGGCGCAGACGCAGCGCGTTCAGCTTGATGAAGCCTTCGGCGTCCTTCTGGTTATAGACGCTGTCGGCCTCGAACGTCACATAGTCCAGGCGGTACAGGCTGTTGGGGCTCTTGCGGCCCACCACGCGGGCCGACCCCTTGAACAGCTTCAGCCGGACCACGCCATTGACGCGCTGCTGCGTGCTGTCGATCAGGGCCTGCAGCGCCTCGCGCTCCGGTGAGAACCAGAAGCCATTATAGATCAGCTTGGCGTAGCGGGGCATCAACTCGTCCTTGAGGTGCAGCGCCTCGCGGTCCAGCGTGATGCTCTCAATGCCACGATGGGCCACCGACAGCAGCGTGCCGCCCGGCGTCTCATAGACGCCACGGCTCTTCATGCCGACATAGCGGTTTTCCACCAGATCCAGGCGGCCGATGCCATGCTTGCCCGCCAGACGGTTCAGTTCCGTCAGCAGGGCGGCGGGCGTCAGGCGCACACCGTTCACGGCGACAGCGTCACCCTTCTCATACTCGATCTCGACATATTCAGCCTCGTCCGGCGCCTTTTCAGGCGCGACGGAGCGCGTGTACATGTCCTCGTCGGCTTCCACCCACGGATCTTCCAGAGCCTTGCCCTCGTAGGAGATGTGCAGCAGGTTGGCATCCGTGCTGTAAGGGGCTTCGCCGCGCTTGTCCTTGGCGATGGGGATCTGGTGCTTTTCAGCGAATTCCAGCAGCTGGGTGCGGCTGTTCAGGTCCCATTCGCGCCACGGCGCGATGACCGTCACATCCGGCTTCAGCGCGTAATAGCCCAGTTCGAAACGGACCTGATCATTGCCCTTGCCGGTGGCGCCATGGGCGACCGCATCGGCGCCGACCTGCCGGGCAATCTCGATCTGGCGCTTGGCGATCAGCGGCCGGGCGATGGAGGTGCCCAGCAGATAGGTACCCTCATACAGCGTGTTGGCGCGGAACATCGGGAAGACGAAGTCGCGCACGAACTCTTCACGCAGATCGTCGATGAAGATGTTTTCGGGCTTCACGCCCAGCAGTTCGGCCTTCTTGCGGGCGGGCTCCAACTCCTCGCCCTGGCCGAGATCGGCGGTGAAGGTCACGACCTCGCAAGCATAGGTCTCCTGCAGCCATTTCAGGATCACCGAGGTGTCGAGGCCGCCCGAATAGGCCAGCACGACTTTCTTCACGCCGCTCTTCATGGGTAATATCCGTTGCGCTAACAGGTTGAA
>JAIXTS010000103.1 GCA_027483805.1 Azospirillum sp.
AGATCACGCTGCACCTGATCCAGCTCATCCCGGTGGAAAATCTTGGTGCCATGCGGCAGACCCCGGCCCAGGCCATACTTTTCCGGCCCGTCACTGACCACCACGATGCGCTTCACGCCCTCGGCGTCCAACTGCTGGGCGATGTCATAGACGGACAGGGTGCCGTCCACCGGCTGACCGCCCGTCATGGCGACGGCATCGTTGTAGAGGATCTTGTAGGTGATGTTCACCTTGGCCGACACGGCGGCGCGGACGGCCAGGATACCGGAATGGAAATAGGTGCCGTCGCCCAGATTGGCGAAGACATGCTCCTCACCGGAAAACGGTGACTGCCCGATCCACTGCACCCCTTCGCCGCCCATCTGGCTGAACACTTCCGTGTTGCGCCCCATCCAGGTGACCATGTAGTGGCAGCCGATGCCGGCCAGACCCCGGCTGCCATCGGGCAGGCGGGTGGAGGTATTGTGCGGACAGCCGGAGCAGAAGAAGGGCGTGCGCACCGTGGTCGATGACGCGGTCGTCTGGTTCACCCGATGTTCCATCCGGGCCAGCCGCTCCGCCACATAATCATTGGGGCCAAAGGACAGGATACGCCCGGCCAGGACGCGGGCGATATCCACGGGGTTCAGTTCCGCCTTCTCCGTGAACAAGGGCCTGCCCGTATGGTCGGTCTTGCCCAGCACGCGGGGGCGGCGGTCCCAGTGGAAAAGCTGTTCCTTGATCTGGCTTTCCAGGACAGAGCGCTTTTCCTCCACCACCAGCAATTCGTCGGTAGTCTGGGCAAAGGCGCGCAGGCCGTGGGGCTCCAGCGGCCAGGCCATGGCCACCTTATAGATGCCCAGACCCCATTCGCGGGCCATCTCCTCGCTGATTTCCAGCTCGTCCAGGGCCTGACGAACGTCGAGATACGACTTGCCGATGGTGACCAGGCCCAGGCGCGGGGCGGCATGGCCGAACACCACCTTGTCCAGGTGATTGGCGCGGGCAAACGCACGAGCGGCGTCCAGCTTCCAATCGATCATCCGGGCTTCCTGGATCAGCGGCGTGTCATGCAGCCGGATGTTCAGCCCGCCGGGCGGCAGCTCAAAATCGGTGGGTTCATTAATGATGATGCGGGTCGGGTCGATATCGACAATGGCCGTGGTATCGATCGTGTCGGCAATGCAGGTAAAGCCCACCCAGGCGCCCGAATAGCGCGACAGGGCAAAGCCGACCAGTCCCATATCCAGGAATTCCTGCACGCCGGCCGGGTTGATGGTCGGCATGAAGGCATGGATGAAGGCCTGATCCGACTGGTGCGGCAGGGTGGAGGATTTGCAGCTATGGTCATCGCCGGCAAAGGCCAGCACACCGCCATGCCGGCTGGTGCCGGCAAAATTGGCGTGTTTCAGGGCATCGATGGACCGGTCGACGCCGGGACCCTTGCCATACCAGATGCCGAACACGCCATCGACCTTGGCGCCCTGCCACAGGTTTACCTGCTGGCTGCCCCAGACGGCGGTGGCGCCCAGTTCCTCATTCACGCCGGGCTGAAAATGGATATCGCCCTTGGCCAGGAACTTGCGGGCCTGCCACAGCGCCTGATCATAGGCGCCAAGCGGCGAGCCGCGATATCCGGAGATGAAACCCGCCGTCTTCAGACCCGCCGCCTGGTCCCGCTGCCGTTGCAGCATGGGCAGGCGCACCAGGGCCTGCGTGCCGGTCATGAAGGCCCGCCCCTGCTGAAGGGTGTATTTATCGTCAAGAGCGACGGTCGCAAGCGTGCGGGCGGCGTTGGCCATTCTTAATACCCTCCCCTATCGGACCGTTAGGTCAGGTCCGATTATTGACCCTGTCTGGGGTCGACCGTAACCCACAAAATAGGTCAATGCTACTGACTTATTTTAAGTCCGAAACAGGTAGGAGAATGCGTGGTTTCGTGCATGAATTTCCTGGCTTTCTGGTGCTTTGTTACTGCTGCGGCGCACCATCGCAGCGCGGCATGATTCACCCGATTCGCCGGAGACCGGGGGTGACCGGACTGGCGATACGATCTATGCTTTCGAGCATGGGAATCGGACCCCTTGTTAACCGGATTTTATGTTAATCAGGTTTCCTGACGCGCATTCGGAAACTAAGGGTGGAACAGGCGGCGGTGGCGGATTTCGACCTTCGACAGATGCTGACCCTGCATCAGCGCTTTCTGGAAGGACGGCCCGGCGGCAAAAGGCTGGAGGCGAAGTCACAGGATTTGCGCAGCGAGAATCTGGCCAGTGCCGATATGCGTAACGCCTTGCTGAGTGGCGTTAACCTGGAAGATGCCATCCTGCGTGTCACTGTTCTGGACGGGTCGGACCTGTTCGGCGCCAATCTGGCCCGCGCCGACATGGTGGGCGCCAGCCTGATCAGTGCCGACCTGCGCGGGATCAATCTGGCAGGCTGCAATCTGCGGGGAGCCTGTCTCGACCGTGCCGATCTGCGGCAGGGCCAGTTGGTGATCTGGGTCGGCAAGGTAAAGCAGCAGGTGATCCAGACAGCGGACCTGTCGGGGGCCGACCTGTCCAATGCCTCGCTGGTCGGCGCCGATCTTTCCGGGGCAAACTTGCGCAACGTCAATCTGGCCGGGGCCAACCTGTCGGGGGCCCATCTGTTCGCGGCCAACCTGTCGGGGGCCGACCTGCGTGGCACCAGCTTCATGGACGCCAAAATGAAAGGCGCCATTCTGGATAATGCACAGGTCACGGGAGCGGATTTTGCGCGGGCCGACCTGCGCGATGCCAGGCTGCGCAACGTCCCGCCTTCGGCCGCCAATTTCAAGGCCGCCTACACCGACGGCGCGGTGTTCAGCGCCGACCATGGCAAGCTGGCGCCAGAGGTGCGAGACGCCATCACCGAGCACCAGCGCTGGATCGTCAGCAACGGGAAGGAGGGGCTGCGCATGGTGCTGCTGAAGCCCGACCTGTCCGGGGCGGATCTGACGGGCTGTGATCTTTCCGGTGCCGAAATTACCTATGGCCGCTTCGACAAGGCCAATCTACGCGGCTCCGTCTGGCGTATGGCCAAGCTGACCGGGTCCAGTTTCCGGGGCGCCGAACTGCGTGATGCTGTCCTTGACGGTGCCAATCTGGCCAGTGCCGACCTGCGCGAATCCAGTCTGCTCGACACCCAATTTGCCCCCATTGCGCTGCGCGATGCGGATGGAAAATCAACCGGCCGGGAATGGCCAACCGATTTGCGCGGGGCCAATCTGGCCGGCGCCGATGCCCGTGGCGCCAACCTGCGTGGCGCCCGGCTGGAAGGGGCCAATTTCACCGATGGCAATTTTGCCGCGGCCGATCTGCGCGGGGCGCAATTGGACAGTGTGGCGGGGGCCCTGCCGGAATTACGCCGGGCGCGGCAATGACCCATCGCGGCAGGTGACGCCGGCCCCACCGCTGGGATAGGCTGCCGCCCAGCATGCGACAGCAATCCAAAGAACGATCCAGAATGGCCAAACATAAACCCAATCCCAGCACCCTGCCCTACCGCCCTTGTGTCGGCATCATGCTGATCAATGCAGACGGGCACATCTTCGTGGCCAAGCGGACCGATACACCCGACGCCTGGCAGATGCCGCAGGGCGGTATCGACGAGGGCGAAAGCCCCGCGGATGCCGCCCTGCGTGAACTGGAGGAGGAGATCGGGACGGCCAAGGCAACCATCCTGGCTGAAAGCAGCCAATGGCTCTCCTATGACCTGCCCCCGCATCTTGTCGGGAAGGTCTGGGGCGGCCGTTACCGGGGGCAGACCCAGAAATGGATCGCCTGCCGTTTCAGCGGTACCGATTCCGATATCAATATCGCGACAGCCCACCCGGAATTCGATGCCTGGCAATGGGTGCCGATGGACAAGCTGACGGCGCTGATCGTGCCCTTCAAGCGGGCCACCTATGAACAGGTGGTGGCCGAACTGGGCCATCTGGCCGTGGCGGGGTGAGG
>JAIXTS010000152.1 GCA_027483805.1 Azospirillum sp.
AAAGTTTAAGCCATCCTTAGAGCAAAAAAGCCGGCACTAGGCAAGGCCGGGCGGATCGCCCCTCGGACAGCGTCGCTGCTTACACGGCAATCAAGGCGGGATTCAGGCGGGGAAAAATGGCCCACAAGCGGAATTGTGCCCTCCCCCTGTCGCATTCCAATCGACGGATGTACTGAAGGGAAGGACATTGTCACATCGCGGGTGATATGACATTGTTCATGAATGAAGCTGGTTCTGGACACGGACGTCATTGTCGCCGCTTTGCGCAGCCCGACAGGAGCTTCAGCGGCTCTGCTGCTGGCGGCGGATGATGGGCTTGTAACGCTGCTGGCGACAGTGCCCTTATTCGTTGAGTATGAGGCAGTTACGCACCGGGCTGAACATATCCTGGCCGCTGGATTGACGCCCGCTGGCGTTGACATGTTTTTGAACCACCTTGTGGAACTTGTACATCCCGTGGAGCCTTGGTTCCTGTGGCGACCGCAATTGCGGGACCCAGCGGATGAAATTGTGTTGGAAGCAGCGGTGAACGGGCGGGCGGACGCGCTCGTATCCTTCAATCACCGACATTTTCTGCCCGCTGCGGGGCGTTTTGGTGTTCCGGTTCTGCGACCCGGTGAAGCTCTGGAAAGGATGAGGTCATGAGCAGGATGTCCACATATCCGTTGCGTCTGCCCGCATCGGTGAAGGCAGAAGCGGAGCGGGTGGCGGCTGAGGATGGGACAAGCCTCAATCAGTTTGTGGCTACAGCCGTGGCTGAGAAACTGGCCGCGATGCGGACAGCAACATTCTTCGCCGAACGGCGCGGCCTTGGTGACCGTGAAGCCTTCCGCGCCCTGTTGACCCGCGATGGTGGCCAGCCGCCGCAACCCGGCGACGAAATGCCCAAAGGGCGGCAGGCCTGACGCTCCTTACCCCAGCAGTTCCGCATAGACCGCCAGCGTCGCGGCGCACATACCGGCCTTGGTGAAGTTGGCCCGTACATGGCGCATGCCGTCCAGGCCCACGGCCTGACGCTGCAACGGGTCCAGGTCCAGGGCGGCGCGGATGGCGCCGGCCAGGGCGTCGGGATCGCCCGGCGGCACTACCAGACCGGTTTCGCCATTGATGACCGTTTCCTTCACCGCGCCCAAGTCCGACACGATGACGGGCCGGCCCATAGCCTGCGCCTCGGCAATCACGCGACCAAAGGCTTCGGGTTCGACCGACGCATTCACAACCACGTCGGACAGCATATAGGCCGCCGCCATGTCGTTGCAGTGGCCGGCGATGCTCACCTGTCCGCCCAGGTTCAGGCGGCGGATATGGTCTTCCAGTTCCTGGCGGTAATGGTCGCGGCCCTGATCGTCGCCCACCAGAACGGCGCGCACATCGCTGCGCCCCAGCTTCGCGATGGCATCGATCAGTACGCCTTGCCCCTTCCAGCGGGTCAGGCGGCCGGGCAGCAGCACGATGCGCTGATCCTCCGGCAGGCGCCATTGCTGGATCAGTTGCGCCATGCGCGCCTGGGTCACCTTGTCAGGCGACATGATGTCAATATCGACACCGCGATGGATCAGGCGCAGCCGGTCGTCCCCCACCCCATATTCGCGCGCCACATGGTCATAGACAAAACCCGACACCGCAATGATGCGGTCGGCCTTGGCCATGACGCTGTTGTACCATTTCTTCACCCGGCCCTTGAAGTTATAGGGCGCATGGAAGGTGGTGACGAAGGGGATGCCCGTGCGTTTGGCTGCCCAATAGGCGCTCCAGGCCGGCGCGCGCGACCGGGCATGGATCAGGTCCACCCCATGCTGCTTGATCAGTTCCGTCAGCCTGGCGGCGTTGCGGCGCAGGGTCAGCGGGTTCTTGGACTGCACCGGCAACAGGATGTGTTTGGCGCCATAACGGTCCAGCTCACGCGCCATGGCGCCCCCGGCGGAGACTACGATGGCGGTGCCGCCGGCCCGCTGGATGGCGGCTGCCATATCAATGCAGCCGCGTTCCGCCCCGCCCGTGACCAGGGTTGGGATCACCTGCAGGATGACAGGCTTGCCGCCGCCGAACAGGCTGGTGGCATCAAGGCCGGGATTGTCCGGCGGTACATCGCCGGCTAGGGTGCCGGCGTCATCTTGGGACGGCATGGGCGGGAATTCGGACAATGAACGGGACAGCCTTGGACGGCGCGGTGCCGATACATAGCCTGGATCGGGCCGGAACCGCCATAGCCTATCGCCGCAGCCCAGGTTTGGGGCCGGGGCTGGTCTTCCTGACCGGTTTCCGCTCCGACATGGGTGGGGGTAAGGCCGTGGCCCTGGAAGGCTGGGCGCGGGAAAGGGGCCGGGCCTGTGTCCGTTTCGACTACCATGCCCATGGGGCCAGCGGCGGAGACTGGGCGCAGGGGTCGATCGGCCGCTGGCGGGATGATGCGCTGGCCGTACTAGACCGGGTGACCGAGGGGCCGCAGATCCTGGTCGGGTCCTCCATGGGCGGCTGGATCGCGCTGCTGCTGGCGCTGGCCCGACCGGAACGGGTGGCGGGGCTGGTCGGTATCGCGCCCGCGCCCGATTTCACCGAACGCCTGATCCGGCCGCGTCTGGGCCCGGCGGAATGGCGGGCGCTGGAAACGGACGGACAGTTCATCGCGCCATCGGCCTATGATCCCGCCGGCTATCCCATCACCCGCCATCTGCTGGAAGAGGCGCGGGATCATCTGGTCCTGGCCCCCGGGTCCAGCCCCCTGCCCATCCGCTGCCCGGTCCGGCTGCTGCATGGTCAGTGTGACCCCGACATCCCCTGGCAGACCAGCTTGGATCTGGCGGGGGCCCTGCAAAGCCAGGATGTCCGGGTGACGCTGGTCAAGGATGGCGACCACCGGCTGTCGCGCGATGCCGATCTGGCCTTGATGCTGCGTCTGGTCGGTGAACTGGCGGTGGCGTGACGAGGCCGGCGCCGCGTGATATAGAAGCCGCCGATGGGACAGAAGACCCAAGACAAGGGCGAACGCTCCGGCCGGTCGCCAGCCCTGTTGGGCCGTACCGGCATCAACCTGCTCTCGGCCATGGTGCTGGGCGGGTTATGGCTGCTTGTCGGCTGGCAGATACATTCCTCCTATATTGACGCCCTGGCCGATGCCGAACGCGATACGGCCAACCTGACCCGCGCCTTTGGCCAGCATGTCAGCCGCACCGTCAGCCAGGTGCAGCAATTGCTGCAGGAAGTGTCCGACCGGGTGGAGGCAGGATATCCGGCCGACCTGGAGGTGATGCGCCGGCGCGTGGCCGGGCTGGACCGTGTGTCGAAATTCCTGGGCATCATGGATTCGCGTGGCATCGTGGTGGATGCCACCCGGCCTGGTGCCGTGGGCCTGGACATGTCCGACAGCGACTATTTCCGTCAGGCGACGGAACCGGGATCGCCCCGTCTGGGCTTCGGCAAGCCCATTATCGGCCGCACCCCGCTGATGTCCTCCATCCCCTTCTGGGTGCGGGTAGAGGCGCCGGACGGCAGCCTGATCGCGGTCGTCGTGGGTGATGTGCTGTCGGAATATTTTGCGGGCTTTTTCAGCGCTGTCGACCTGGATCTGGGGGCTGTGGCCACGCTCATGGACCTGGACGGCACCGTCTATGCGCGCGGCGCCTCTGCCCCCGGCATCGTGGGCCAGTCTTATCCCGACCTGCCCGATGTGGGGGCGGCGCGCGAAGGGGATGGCCATGGCATCATCCGCGCCGTCAGCCCCATCGACGGGGAAGACCGCATCGCCAGCTACGAATTGCTGCCCGGCACCCGGCTGCTGGTGTCGGTGGGCCAGGACATGGACCATGTGCTGCAGCCCTATCGGCAGTTCCGCAACCAGATGCTGCTGCAGGGCGTGTTCGGCACCATCCTGGTGTTGGCCCTGGTCGTGCTGGTCCGCCGCTATGTTGCCAAGCTGGAGGCCAGCGAGACGGCCGCCCGGCTGGCAAGGGCGGAAGCCGAACAGGCGACGGCCGCCAAATCACAGTTCCTGGCTGTGGCCAGCCATGAGTTGCGCACGCCCTTGAACGCCATCATCGGCTTTGCGGAGGTGATGGTGCATCGGATCCACGGCGCCATGGGCAATCCCAAATATGCCGAATATGCCGAGGATATCCGCAATTCCGGCCTGCATCTGCTGGCCCTGATCAACGACATCCTGGACCTGTCGAAGATCGAGGCGGGCAAGATGGATCTGCGGCTTGAACCCGTGGATCTGCCGGCCCTGGCGGCAGAATGTGTGCGCCTGATGCGGGGCCGGGTGGAAGCGGCGTCCGTCGATCTGCGGGTGGTGATGGTGGCGGAGGTGACGCCACACCTGCGCGCCGATGCCATGAAGCTGCGTCAGGTCCTGCTGAACCTGATCAACAATGCCGTGAAATATACCCCGGCCGGCGGGGCCATCACCGTCTCGGTGGAACGCGACCCGCTCTGGCCTGATGACTTTATGGTACTGCGTGTCACTGACACGGGCTGTGGCATGACGCCGACAGAGGTGGCATTGGCCCTGGAACCGTTCCGCCAGATCAACAGCCATCTGGCCCGTGCCGGCGAGGGTACGGGCCTTGGCCTGCCAGTGGCCAAATCGCTGGTGGAACTGCATGGCGGCTCGCTGTCAATCGACAGCGAGCCGGGCCAGGGGACAACCGTCAGCATCAGGCTGCCGACACGCCTGCATGTGTGATGGGGTAGCCGTCTCGGTTCCGCCCCCACCCGTAGGTCAGGGCTCGCCGCTGGCTCGACCTGACCTACGGCATGGCAGCCGATCAGACATCCAGGTCGACGATGACCGGCACATGGTCGCTGGGCTTGGGTTCCCATCCCCGCGCCTCGCGCAGGATCGTCTGCCCCTTGAGGCCGGCTGCCAGCGGCGGGGTCACCCAGACATGGTCCAACCGGCGGCCCTTGTTCGACAGGTTCCAGTCGGCGGCGCGGTAGGACCACCAGCTGTAGAGCTTCTGGTCGGCCGGCACGAAATGGCGCACCGCATCAACCCAGTTCAGGCTGTTCTGCAGCGCCGTCAGCTTCTCCACCTCGATGGGCGTGTGGGAAACGACGTCCAGCAGCTGCTTGTGCGACCAGACATCATGTTCCAGCGGCGCAATATTCAGATCGCCGACCAGGATCATCGGCTGGTCGGGTGAGCGCTGTTGCCGGAACCAGGCCTGCATCTCGTCCAGGAACTGGAGCTTGTGGGCGAACTTGTCATTTACCGCCGGGTCGGGGATGTCACCACCGGCGGGGATGTAGAGATTGTGGATCTCCACCCCGTTCTGCAGCGTGGCCAAAACGTGGCGGCAATCCTCCTTGCCGCAGGAATGGCGGATATCGCGCGAGGTGAAGGGGATGCGCGACAGGATGGCCACGCCATTATAGCTCTTCATGCCATGGATATGAATATGCTCATACCCGCGCGCCTTGAACTCCCCGCGCGGGAAGGCGTCGTCCACCACCTTGGTTTCCTGCAGGCACAGCACGTCAGGCTGCTGTTCATCCAGCAGCTTGCCCACGATGTCGATGCGCAGGCGGACGGAGTTGATGTTCCAGGTGGCGATACGCACGGGAGCGGCCTCGGGGCTTCGGTGTCGGAAGGCTGACAGGATTAGGCGGGCGGGGCGCGCCTGTCCAGGCCGGCGATGGCCAGCCC
>JAIXTS010000162.1 GCA_027483805.1 Azospirillum sp.
AGTGAGATGAGTGAGGAACGGCTCAGTTTCCAGGCCGAGGTCAGCCGCCTGCTGGATATCGTGGCGCACAGCCTCTACTCGGAGAAGGAAGTCTTCCTGCGGGAACTGATCTCCAACGCATCCGACGCGTGCGACCGGCTGCGTTATGCGGCGCTGACCGACGGGTCGCTGCTGGGGGATGACCGCGACTTCAAGATCCGCATCGTCGCCGACAAGGAATCAGGGACCCTGACCCTGATCGACAATGGTATCGGCATGAACCGCCAGGATCTGGTGGATAATCTGGGCACCATCGCCCGGTCCGGCACCTCGGCCTTTGTCAAGAACCTGTCGGGCGACAGCAAGAAGGATGTCAGCCTGATCGGGCAGTTCGGCGTCGGCTTCTATTCGGCCTTCATGGTGGCGGAAAAGGTCGAGGTGTTCAGCCGCAAGGCCGGTGAGGCCGCCGGCTGGCGCTGGGTCAGCGACGGCCAGGGCAGCTTTACTGTGGCCGAGGATGAGAATGCGCCCGGTCGCGGCACCCGCATCGTGATGCATATCCGCGCGGCGGAGACGGAGTTCCTGGAGGAACACCGCCTGCGCCATGTCATCAAGACCTATTCCGACCATATCGCCGTGCCCATCCTGCTGGGCGCGGAAACAACGGACAGTGTGAACGCCGCCAATGCCCTGTGGGCAAGGTCCAAGTCGGAGATCACCGAAGAGCAGTACAAGGAATTCTATCACCATGTCGGCCACGCCTATGACGAGCCATGGCTGACCCTGCATTGGCGGGCCGAAGGGGTGATCGAGTATACCGGCCTGCTGTTCGTGCCGCAGCAGCGGCCCTTCGACCTGTTCGACCCGCGCCGCGCCCATCATGTGAAGCTGTATGTGCGCCGCGTCTTCATCACGGACGAGGCGGAAGGGCTGGTTCCGCCCTATCTGCGCTTCCTGAAGGGCGTGGTCGACAGCGAGGACCTGCCGCTGAATGTCAGCCGCGAGATGCTGCAGAACAATCCGGTCCTGGCCAAGCTGAAGGCCGGGATCGTGAAGCGTGTGCTGGGCGATCTGAACAAGAAGGCCGCCGACCCGGAGCAGGCCGCCGATTACGCCCGTTTCTGGGATGCGTTCGGTGCTGTCCTGAAGGAAGGGCTGTATGAGGATTTCGCCCATCGCGACGATCTGCTGAAGCTGCTGCGCTTCCGCACGACGGAGAGCAAGGGCGAGCTGGTCAGTCTGGCCACCTATATCGGGCGCATGAAGGAAGGCCAGGACGCCATCTATTACATCACGGGCGATGAGAAATCGGCCGTGGAGAAGAGCCCGCAGGTCGAAGGCTTCCGCGCCAAGGGCGTGGAGGTACTGCTGCTGACCGATCCGGTGGATGAGTTCTGGGTCGGGTCGGTGCGCGAGACCGACGGCAAACAATTCAAGTCCGTGACCCGCGGCGGGGCCGACCTGTCCAAGATCAAGGGTGAGGACAAGCCGGAAGAAGCCCAGAAGGAAAAGGCCTCTGATGGTGACCTGTCGTCGCTGACCGCCCTGCTGAAGCTGACGCTGGGCGAGGAGGTCAAGGATGTCCGCCGGTCAGAGCGTCTGACCGACAGTGCCGTCTGTCTGGTGGCCGATGATGGCGACATGGATATCCACCTGCAGCGCCTGCTGAAACAGCATGGACAGTTGGGGGCCGATACCGCGTCCAAGCGGGTGCTGGAGATCAACCCCACCCACCCGCTGATCCGCCGTCTGGCGGAAAAGGCCACGCAGGACGGGGCGGCATCCTCGCTGGAGGATGCGGCCTGGCTGCTGCTGGATCAGGCCCGCATCCTGGAGGGTGAGACGCTGCCCGATCCGCTCTCCTTCGCGCGCCGCATGGCGGCGTTTGTGGAGAAGGGGCTGGGCTGAGAAGACATCGCCCCTGCAAACCGCCGGTGAGGTCAAGGCTCACGCCTGGACCTCACCGGCGGTTTTCCCTAGACGGCCCTGTGCAACCGGGGTCCCAGATAGCGGATCAGGGCCAGGGCGTCGGGTGGGGGTTGGCGTTCGATGCGGCGATAGTCGCGGCAGTCGGGCGTGCGGCTGACCAGCCCCTGTTCCACCATTTCCCGCCGCAACAGGGCGAAATCGCGGAAACTGTGCATCCCGTCCAGCAGCCGGCTGATGCCCTGTTCTGTGAAGCTCTCGCGGGCCGGCAGGCGCGACCAGATCACCCAGAGGCAGGTGGCCTGTTCGTTGAACTTGTTGGGCCAGCGGATCAGGCGCCCCGCTTCATCGAAATGACGCAGCAGCCGGCGGACACGGGCAAAATCCACCTCCGGCAGGGGGATAGCAGCAGGGCCGGGATTCTCCAACCGGTCCAGAGCCGTCGCCTGGGCGCGGAAATGCTGGAAATTGCGATACCCGGCACCCCGGGCCAGCATGTTCAGCAGGCTGACATGGCCGGGCCGCCCCTCATGGGTATCCAGTTGTGATTTCAAGGACTTGGCCAGGGCGCTGATATCAACGGCCTGGAAGGACAATATCTCTCTCGACATGGGTCAACATCCCGCAGGACCTGCCTTCATCCATAAAGGACCGCCGGTGGTCGCCATCTTGCCGACGCGGCACATCCCTGGGGCTGTGACGGTCGATAAAGCGTGTGATGGCAGGTTTAGCGGCCCGGAAACGGGCTGGCGACGCCTGGGTGATCTGCCGACCTGATTTTGTTCATAGCATGGATGCGGGTGGCGGGACCAGAGAGATGGTTCAGGCGGGCATGACGGTCATGGTGGCCGTGTCGTCGTCCTTGGCCCGCTCATCGTCCAATGGCTGGCCGCTGACCCGGAAACACAGGGTTTCGGCGATATTGGTCGCATGGTCGCCGATACGTTCCAGGTTCTTGGCCGCGAACAGCAGATGGGTGCAGGCAGTAATGCGGGCCGGGCTTTCCATCATGTAGGTCAGCAATTCCCGGAACAGCGCGGTATAGGCGCGGTCCACATCCGCATCCTTCTGGCGCACGGCCAGCGCCGCTTCGGCATCGTTCGTGTCATAGGCACGCATGACATCAGCCAGCATGTCGGCGACGGCGCGGCCGATGGGCAGCATGGACCGGGCCAGCGCCACCTCCGGCTGGGATTGCAGGGTCAGGGAGCGCTTGGCGACATTGGCGGCAAAATCGCCGATTCGTTCCAGATTATTGGCGATGCGCAGGCCGGCGATGACGACACGCAGGTCGTTGGCCTTGGGATGGCGCAGCGCCAGCACGCGCACCACCTGTGCCTCCACCTTCTGTTCCAGCGCGTCCAGCTGTGCGTCGCGTCCCATCACGGCGCCCGCCAGATCGGCATTACGGTCGGTGATGGCGGCCACGGCATCGGTGATCTGTTCGCCCGCCAGCCGGGCCATCTCCCGCACCATGCCATGCAGGACATTCAGCTGTTCATCAAAGGCGGTGACGATATGCCGGGTGGGCACGACGCTGGCTTTTTCGTCCACGGAACGGACCTCGGCGGTGATTACGGGGGTGAGTGTCAAGAAACCATCTAACACAAATGGCCCGGCCTGTGGCACGTTCAAGAAAAGTTCATCTTGTTGGCAATGGTAACAATCCATCATGACACCGCACGAGCTGCTCGCCGTCATCGACAAGCATGAACGCTGGCTGAAGCGGCTGACGGGCGGCGCCCGGGCCATGCTGGCCCTGGCCGACCTGCAGGGACACAATTTCTCCGGCGCCAATCTGCAGAACTCCAAGCTTTCAGGCGCGAACTTATCGGACTGCGATTTCACCGGGTCCAACCTGACGGCGGCCGATCTGTTCGCGGTCCGCCTGACCCGTGCCATCCTGGTGAATGCCAACCTGACCAATGCCGACCTGCGCGGCGCGCATCTGCGCGGGGCCCGGTTAAAATGTGCCATCCTGCGTGGGGCCGACCTGCGCGGTGGTGCGCTGCTCGACCGGCGTGCCCCCAGCAATGTGAAGATGGAGCCGTCCGACCTGCGTGGCGCCGATATGGATGACGCCACCCTGTCCAATGCCAACCTGGCCGGGGCCGACCTGTCGGAATGTTCGCTGGTGGGGGCCGATTGTTCGGGCGCGCAGATGGCCGGGTGCAACATGGCCCGGTCGGTGATGAAAAGCGCCAATTTTGCGGGCTGCGACATGCGCGGCGTGAACCTGAACAGCGCCAACCTGATGGGCGCCAAGCTGCGCGACGCCAACCTGTCAGGGGCCGTGCTGGCGGGGGCCAATCTGCGCAATGCCGATCTGCAGGGGGCCAACCTGGAAGGGGTGGACCTGTCCAATGTCGACATGCTGGGCGCCAATTTCAGCCGGTCGGCCGAAACCTTCTCCGCCTCCATCCAGCGCATCCTGTCGCAGCACCAGGCCTGGATCGCCAGCAATGGCGACAAGGGCGAACGCGCCGATCTGGAAGGTCAGGACCTGTCGCATATCGACCTGAACGGCGCCAATCTGGGGGGCGCCAATCTGAAAGGCGTGAATTTTTCCGGCGCCAAGCTGCGCGACTGCCTGTTCGTGATGGCCGACCTGTCGGGAGCGGCGCTGAATTTTGCCGATCTGACGGGCGCCACGCTGGATGGTGCCAATCTGCGTGGCAGCAACCTGTCGGGGGCCAAGCTGGACAATGCCAAGATCGGGTCGGTGGAGATCAAGGGACCGAACGGCCGCGGCACGGGCCGCAAATGGCCGGCCAACCTGTCGAACAGCATCCTGATACAGGCCAGCCTGACCCGTGCCGCCATGCGTGGGGTCAATCTCTCGGGTGCCGATCTGCGGGCCGCCGACCTGACGGGCGCCAACCTGCTGGAAGCCAATATCCGGGGTGCCAATCTGACCGA
>JAIXTS010000139.1 GCA_027483805.1 Azospirillum sp.
CGGCGCATCATCGACTGGCCGGTGGGATCGTCGGGATTGGGGCGGACCAGCTGGTCGATGGCGGGGCGGTGCAGGTCGGTGACCTTCACCCCGAAATCGCGCTCCAGCTCGGCAATCGAGCCATAGACATCGATACGCGGATAGCGCGGGTCGTCGCTGCGCCAGACCGGGATGGGCGAACCCCAGAAGCGGTTGCGGGAGATGTTCCAGTCGCGCGCATTGGCCAGCCAGTTGCCGAAGGACCCATCCTTCACATGGCCGGGCACCCAGTTGATCTGCTGCTGGTTCAACTCGACCATCCGGTCCTTGAACTTGGAAACCTCGACATACCAGCTATTGACGGCCTTGTAGATCAGCGGCTGATCGGTGCGCCAGCAATGCGGGTAATTGTGCAGGTAGGTCTCGTGCCGCAGCACCACACCGCGCGCCTTCAGGTCCTGGATGATGGGCTTGTTGGCCTCGATCACGTTCAGGCCGACATAATCGGACACTTCCGCCGTGAAATTGCCGGCCACATCCACCGGCACCTTGACCGGCAGGCCATGGGCCTTGCAGACGGCCAGATCGTCTTCACCGAAGCCCGGCGCCATATGGACGATGCCCACGCCATCGCCGGTGGTGACGAAGTCCGCCACCAGGATCTGGTGCGCCTTCTCCAGCCCCTTAAAATAGGGGAAGATCGGCTGATAGGTCCGGCCGCGCAGGTCCTCGGCGGACAGCGTGCTTTCCTGCTCGTACCCGTCCAATTCCTTGGCATATTTGCCGATGGCGCTGGTGGCCAGGATCAGCCGGTCATCGCCCTTGCGCATGACCGCGTACTCGATTTCCGGCCCGACCGCCAAGGCCAGGTTGGATGGCAGGGTCCAGGGCGTGGTCGTCCAGGCCAGGATATCCAGCGGGCCGGCATCGCCATCGCGCGCATCCAGGCGGAAGCGGACGGTCAGGGCCGGGTCCTGGCGTTCGCGGTAGGAGTTGTCCAGGCGGGTTTCAAAGTTGGACAGGGGCGATTCCACGGCCCAGCTATAGGGCACGACGCGGTAGCCCTCGTACACCAGCCCCTTATCCCAGAGCTGCTTGAAGGCCCACATCACGCTTTCCATGAACGTAATGTCCATGGTCTTGTAATCATTCTGGAAATCGACCCAGCGACCCTGGCGCGTGACGTAATATTCCCATTCCTGGGTAAAGCGCAGCACCGACACCTGGCAATGGGCGTTGAACTTGTCGATCCCGAATTTCAGGATGTCGTGACGCCCGGAAACGCCTAGTTCCTTTTCCGACTGCAATTCGGCCGGCAGGCCGTGGCAGTCCCAGCCGAAACGGCGTTCGACCTTGCGGCCCTTCATGGTCTGGTAGCGCGGTACCAGATCCTTCACGAAGCCCGTGACCAGATGGCCATAATGCGGGAGGCCGTTGGCAAAGGGCGGGCCGTCATAGAAAACGAATTCATTATGCTTGCCGTCCTTTTCCAGCGGGCGGAAATCGACCGATTGCTGGAAAACCGCGTTCTGCTTCCAGATCCGCTGCACCTCTTCCTCAATCCGCGGGAAATCCGGGTTGGGTTCGGCGGCGGGATAGGGCTGGAAGGTTTCAGTGGACGCGGTCATGGGACACCATGTTGTTGGCAAGGCCCGAACAGGACGCGGACCGGTATCCGCGCCTGTGGGAACCTTTCATGTAACGATCCGGCAAAGCCCTGTCCAGAATGGCCGGGCGCAAGGCACGCCTGCCCACCGGGCGGGTTGTCAGGCCATTCGGAGCCGGTAATGCCCGGACTCCGGACCTGTGCAACATCCTGCACCATAAAAATGGGAATGTTTCAGAGCGCGGAGAATGGCCGCTCCGAATTCAGGGCGCTGCGCAACGCTGTGAAACACAAAACAAGGGTATGTTTCAGAGGCCGGTGGGCACCGGCTCCGAATGATGAGCGGAGATGTGATTTTGAGGCGCCGAGTATAGCGCGATGGGCTGGAAATGTCTGTAATTGTCAGACACCGTCGGTCAGGTCGAGGGCGGCAGCCCCTAGCCCTGACAGGCAGGGGCCGGGCGAGCGTCTGCAAGGGTTTTCCACAATCTCTATCGTCACCCCGGCGCAAGCCGGGGCCCAGGCGTAGAGCGGCGTCAGCCGCGACAAGACTCATATCGGCGCTGACCGCGCCTTACGCTGGGCCCCGGCTTTCGCCGGGGTGACGGTGGACGCTGGAGAACCCTCACAGCCATAGGATCGCCCCTTATCAGGCGGCCCTTACACCAGCGTGTCGAGCCCGCGCTTCAGGTCGGCGATGATGTCGTCGGCGTCTTCCAGCCCCACCGACAGGCGGATGGTGCCGGGCCCGATGCCGACAATGGCGCGGTCGGCGTCGGTCAGGCGCTGATGCGTGGTGGTGGCCGGATGGGTGGCGAGGCTCTTCGAATCGCCCAGATTGTTGGAAATCTTGGCAACGCGCAGCCCGTTCAGCACCGCAAAGGCCGCCGCCTTGGCATCGCCGTTCACGGGCTTCAGGTGGAAGCAGATCAGGTTGCTGCCGGCCTTCATCTGCCGCTTCAGCAGGGCATATTGCGGATGGCTTTCCAGCCCGGCATAGAGCACGCGTTCAACCGCCGGGTGGCTTTCCAGGAAGGTGGCAACCTTCAGGGCGCTGGCCGACTGGGCCTTCACCCGCAGTTCCAGGGTCTCCAGCCCCTTCAGCAGGGTCCAGGCGTTGAACGGGCTGAGCGCGGGGCCGGTATGGCGCAGGAAGGGCGCCAGCTGGGCCGCCACCTCGTCATCGCACAGGATGGCCCCGCCCAGGCAACGGCCCTGGCCGTCAATATGCTTGGTCGCGGAATAGACCACGACATCCACCCCATATTGACGCGGCTTCTGCAGGACGGGCGTGGCGAAGACATTGTCCACCACCACCCTGGCGCCGGCCTTATGGGCCAGCGGCACCACATGCTCCAGATCGACCACTTCCAGGCAGGGGTTGGAGGGGGTTTCCAGGAAGACCAGATTGGTGGGCACCGACAGGGCCTTTTCCCATTCCTCATTCTTGGTGCCGTCGATGATCACGCTGTCGATGCCGAAGCGCCGGGCCAGATCATTGACGATGTAAAGGCAGGACCCGAACAGGGCGCGGCTGGCCACCAGCCGGTCGCCGGCCTTCAGCAGGCCGAAGACGGAGGCATGGACGGCGGCCATGCCGGACGCGGTGGCAAAACAGCGCGGATAGCCTTCATAGGTGGCCAGCCGATCCTCGAACATGGCCACGGTCGGGTTGCGGAACCGGGAATAGACAAAGCGCGAGCCATCATTGACGAAGGCGGCTTCTGCCGCTTCCGCACTGCCATAGACGAAACCGGAGGTGAGGAAAATCGCCTCGCTCGTCTCCTCGAACTGGGAACGGCGGGTGCCGCCATGCACCAGCAGGGTGGCAGGGTTCAGATCATCGGGCAGGTCGCTCATCGCCAGGGTCCTCAAAAAGCCTCGACCGTTCGATCGAGGCCCGGTACAGCGCCCTTGCGGCGCCCGATCCCTGGCTTCGACCTTTTAGCAGCTTCTTTACAACGTGGCCTGCAATCCGGTCACCAAATCACCACGTGGAACCCGTTAAATCCCGGCGGCGACCGCTTGTCAAGCCATGGCCGCGAAGCCCCCCTTGTCGCTTGCCGCGCAGGTGGTCCGGGCATAAGCTTGTATCTTGAAAATTAACCATAATATCCGTTCAGGGGGAAAAGATGGGTAAACGCCTGGGGCTGGCCGCCATGGCCGGCGCTTTCATCCTGTTTTTCTGGGGCTTTTTCTGGTTCGGCATTTCGCCGATGGCCAAGCAGACCTTGCAGCCACTGCCGGAAGGTGCACAGCCGGGGATCAGTGCCATGGCCGCCAGCGGCTTGTCGTCCGGGACCTATATCTCTCCCGCCTATGATGACAGCACCCCGGAGATCGCGGCCAAGACCATCGCCGATTACGCGGCAGGACCCGTGGTGATGATCCATTACCGCAATAGCGGGATCGGGTTCATGGACCCGGTCGTGATGCTGACGGGCCTGATCCATTTTTTCGTGTCGGCCCTGATCGTAGGCTGGCTGTCGGTCATGTCCGGCGCGCCCTTGCCAACCTTCCGTGCCCGCTGGCTGGTCGTGGCGGTCAGCGGCATCCTGATCGGCTTTGCCGGACGGTTCAGCCAACCGATCTGGTACCAGATGCCCTGGGACTTTTTCCTTTATTATGCGGCCTTCGACGTGACCGGCTGGGCGCTGGCAGGGCTGGCCATGGCCCGCATCCTGCGTCCGGCGAAATAGGAAGGGGTTGTGCGGGGCCGGTTGCCCGGCGGGCCGTTCCGTGCTAGGTCCCGCCCAAACAATCCACGCCTTTTAACCGGAGCATCCGATGTCCGACGAGACGATCAACCAGGCAGATGACGCCGCCGAAGCCCAGTCCGCACGCCCGGTGCCGCCGCTGGTCGTCAATATGCAGTATGTGAAGGACCTGTCGTTCGAAAACCCGAACGCGCCGCGCATCCTGGCCAGCACGTCCGAACAGCCCAAGATCGACCTGCAGGTCGACCTGCAGGCCCAGGGTCTGGCCGACAATGTCGCCGAGGTGCAGATCCGCCTGCGCGCCGAAGCGACCGTGGGCGAGGCCACCGCCTTCATCGCCGAACTGGTCTATGCCGGCGTCTTCACCCTGCCGTCCATGCCGGCGGAGACGCAGCGCGCCGTGCTGCTGATCGAGGGGCCGCGCCTGCTGTTCCCGTTTGCCCGCCAGATCATCGCCGACGTCACGGCCCAGGGCGGTTTCCCGCCGCTGCTGCTGCAGCCGCTGGATTTTGTCGACCTGTACCGCCGCCAGGTCCTGTCGCAGCAGGCCGAAATGGGCGACGCGCAGGGCAACGCCTGATCCGGTTGCCGGTTTTGATGATAAAGACGCCGCGGGGTTTACGCCCCGCGGCGTTTTTTATTCAGCTTCGGGCCAGCATGGCGCGGAATTGCGGCAGGGCGACCGCGAGGAAGGCAGCGCCCAGACCCGCCAGCACCAGCATTTTCGGCCAGACAATCTCCAGCCCCGCCCCGCGATAGAGGATGGCCTGCGCCAGTTGCACAAAATGCATGGTGGGCGAAACCTGGATCAGCCATTGCAGGCCCTGCGGCATGCTTTCCAGGGGTGAGGTTGCGCCCGACAGCATGTTGAGCACCATGAAGATGGGAATGGCGATCAGAGCGAATTGCGGCATGGACCGGGTGACCGTGGCCAGCAATATGCCCAGCGACGTGGTGGCGAACAGGTAGAGCGCCACCCCACAGAGGAACAGGCCCAGCGATCCCTGGATGGGCACGCCCAGCCAGCCTTCCACCACAAAGGCCAGCGACAGGCCCGAGGCCACCAGGATCACCAGACCGTTGGCCCAGATCTTGGCCAGGGCGATTTCCGACGCGGTGATGGGCATGACCAGCAGATGTTCGATGGTGCCATGTTCGCGCTCGCGGATCACGGCCGCCCCCACCAGAAGGATGGACAGGATGGTGATGAACTGGATCACCGCCATCACGGCCTGGAACCACATGCCTTCCAGGTTGGGGTTGAACAGGCTGCGCGAGACCAGGGTGACAGGCGCGGCCGTCACGCCCTGCGGGTCCAGGAGTTCGGCCACCTCCTGCTGGATGATCTGCTGAATATAGGCGCTGCCCAGACCGGCCTGGGTCATGGCGGTCGCGTCGATATTCAGCTGCACCGTGGGGGAATGGCCCCGGCGCAGGTCCGCCTCCATCCCCGGCGGCAGGTCGATGATAAAAGTATAGGCGCCATCATCCATGGCCCCGTCCACGGCGCCCCGGTCCAACCGGTCGGGCGGGCGGAAATAGGGGGGCAGCAGCGCATCGCCGATCCGCTGCGACAGGGCCGACCGGTCACCATCGACGATGGCGACAGGCGCGTTGCTGACATCGGTCTTCACGCCCGTGGCCACTGTGTACACCGACAGGGTGAAGCAATAGAGGATCAGGACCAGCAGCACCTTGTCCGCCAGCAGGGAGGACAATTCCTTGCGACCCAGGAACCAGACGGTGAGCAGCCAGTGCCGCATGCTCACGCCTCCTGCTTTTTCAGCAACAGGCAGGCCGCACCCAGGAACACCAGACCGAACAGGGCCAGCATGGTGAATTCCAGGTGGAAGGCGGCAAAGCCCCGGGCCTTGGCGAAGGTGCCCAGGCTGATGGTCTGAAACCACAGCGACGGGAAGGACAGGCCGAACAGCCGCGCCCCACCCTCCAATGTGGCAGCCGGATAAAGAAAGCCCGAGAAATTGATCGCCGGCACGGTGCAGAGAATGGCGGTCACCGCAATGGCCGCCACCTGCGTCTTCACAAAGGTGGAGACCAGCAGGCCCAGTCCTGTGCCCGCCACGATGTACAGCGCCACGCCCAGGCACAAGGCCGCCAGCGATCCCTTTACCGGCACGCCGAACAGCAGCCAGGCCACAAGCAGCATGATCAGGAAACTGACGAAGCCGATCAGCACATAGGGTGCCTGCTTGCCGATCAGGAACTCCCCCACGCTGGCGGGGGAGGCGTAGAGATTGGCGATGGACCCGATCTCCCGCTCCCGCACCACGCCGATGGCGGTCAGCATGGGCGGGATCATGATCAACAGCACCATGATCACCCCCGGCAGGATGGCCGGCGCACTGCGGAATTGCTGATTATAGCGGAAGCGGGGTTCGATATTGACGCCAGCGGACAGGGTGTCGGGTGCCCGCGACCGGCGCACCAGATCCTGGACATAGGCCAGCGCGATACCCTGTACATAACCCTGCGCCGTTTCGGCCCGGAACGGCATGGCCCCATCCAGATAGACGGCCAGTTCCGGCCGCCGCCCCTGCATCAGGTCGCGCCCGAAGGAGGGGGGGATGGACAGTACCAGACGCAGCTCCCCCGTTTTCAGCCTGTGTTCGATCTGCGCGTCGCTGGTCACGGGCGCGCGTTCGTGGAAATAGCGGGAGCCGGTGAGGTTTTCCACCAGCTGCCGGCTTTCCAGGCTCTGGTCCCGGTCATAGACGGCGAAGGGCAGATCCTCCACATCGAAGGTGATGCCATAGCCGAAGGTCAGCATCAGGATCAGCGGCCCGAACAGGGCGAAGGTCAGGCGGACAGGATCGCGCAGCACCTCCACCATCTCCCGCCGGGCGAAGGCCCAGATGCGGGCAAACGAGGTGGCGAGGCCGCCCTTGGCATCGGCTTTCACCCCGTCACCGGCCAGGGTCGCGGCGGGGGGCGGTTCCTCGCGCACGCCGCCCGCCTGTTTCAGTACCGCGACGAACGCATCCTCCAGCGTCGCTGCCCCCTGCCCGTCGCGCAGATCGGCCGGGGTGCCGACGGCCAGCACCCGGCCCGCATGCATCAAGGAGATGCGGTCGCAGCGTTCCGCCTCGTTCATGAAATGGGTGGAGACAAAGATCGTCACCCCGTCGCGGCGCGACAGATCGGCCAGATGCCGCCAGAACAGGTCGCGGGCACCAGGGTCAACGCCCGATGTCGGTTCATCCAGAATCAGGATTTCCGGCTTGTGCAGACAGGCGGCCGCCAGTTGCAGCCGTTGCCGGATGCCCAGCGGCAGGGCGGGGGGCAGGGCGTCGGCCACCGCAATCAGCCCGAAATCGCTCAGCGATTGCTGCGTGACCGCCGCCACAAGACCGGCCGGGATACGGTAAAGCCGCGCATGCAGTTCCAGGTTGGCGCGGACCGACAGTTCCTCATAGAGCGAAAAACTCTGCGACATGTAGCCGACGCGCAGCCGCGTCTCCAGATCGGCCTTGCCCACAGGACGGCCCAGCAGCGTGGCCGTGCCGGATGTGGCGGGCAACAACCCCGTCAGCATCTTCATGGTTGTCGTCTTGCCGCAGCCATTGGACCCCAGGAAGCCGAAAATCTCCCCCCGCCGGATGCGGAAACTGACCTTGTCCACGGCCGTGAAATCGCCGAAGCGGCGGGTCAGCCCCTCAGCCATGATGGCGTCAGGCCCGTCACGGTCCACAAAAGGTGGCATGACCAGCGGTTCGGTCCCGCCCCGGCCCCCCGCCTGCAAGGCGACATAGGCCTGTTCCGGGGTGGCGGCCCCGGCCCGGGCCAGCATCTCTGCCTGCGGCCCGGCCCCCAGGATGCGGCCGTCATCGATGGCGACCAGATGGTCGAAGCGCGCCGCCTCCTCCATATAGGCGGTGGCGACCAGCAGGGTCATGCCCGGCCGTTCAGCCCGGATGGCATCGATCAGGGTCCAGAACTGGCGGCGCGACAGCGGGTCCACGCCCGTTGTCGGTTCATCCAGGATCAACAGGTCGGGATCATGGATCAGGGCGCAGCACAGCGACAATTTCTGCTTCATGCCGCCCGACAGCTTGCCGGCCGGCCGGTCGGGGAACGGGTCCAGGCCCGTGGCCGTCAGCAGCCGGCCGATGCGGGCCGCCCGCTCCGCCCCCGCCTGTCCGTACAGCCGGCCGAAAAAGTCGATATTCTCCGCCACCGACAAGGTGGGGTAGAGATTGCGGCCCAGCCCCTGCGGCATATAGGCGATGCGCGGGGCCACACGGTCACGGTGGGCGGCATCGCCCATGTCGCCGCCCAGCACGCGCACCTGGCCGGCCTGCATCTGACGCACGCCGGCGATCAGGCCCAGCAGGGTGGATTTGCCCACCCCGTCCGGCCCGATCAGGGCGACGGTCACCCCCGCCGGGATCGACAGGTCAACCCCGTCCAGCGCCCGCTTATCCCCATAAAGATGGCGGACACCCGACAGGGTGATGGCGGGTTCACCGGCCGGCATGGCTGGGGGCCGGCGGCAGTTTCAGGGCCAGCCGGTCCGGCCAGGCGGCCGCCGGGTCCAACTGCACATAGGCCTGCCCCGTCAGGCCGGCGCGCACATAGTCGCGGTAGGTGGTCAGCAGCGCCGGATCGATGGCCAGTTTCACCCGGTACATCAGTTTTTCCCGCTCATCCGCCGTTTCCACGGCCTTGGGCGTGAACTGCGCCTCCGCCGCCACGAAACTGACCTTGGCGGGGATCACATAGTCGGGGGCGGCGTCCAGCACGATGCGGGCGTCCGATCCGTGCGCCACCCGCCCCGTCTGACCCGTGGGCAGGAAGACCGTCATGAACACGTCCGACAGGTCCAGCACGGTCGCCACCCGCCCGCCGGCAGCCAGCACTTCCCCCGGATGGGCCAGCCTGTATTCGATGCGGCCGGCCACCGGGCTGGTCAGGTCGGTTTCGGCAAGGTTGGTGTCGATCTGCAGCAATTGGGCCTTGGCCGCCTCCAGCGCGGCCTGCGCATCACCGACATTGGCGCGGGCCGCCTGCAAGGTGGCGGCATCCACGTCGTTCTGGGCCTTGCGGCGATCCACCTCACTGGCCGGCACGGCGCTGGTGCGGACCAGATCCATGCCGCGTTTCAGTTCCACACCCGACAGCCGGTATTCGGCCTGGCGGACCGCCACCTGCGCTTCGGTCTGCAAGATCGCCTGTTCGGCCCGGCGCACGGACGCCGCCGCCCCCGCCCGCTGGGCCAGCAGTTCGGCCTTGTCCATGCGGGCCACAACGGCACCGCGGGCCACGGCATCGCCCTCCCGCACCGAAATGTCGAGAACACGCCCCGGCAGCTTGGACGCAATGTCGATGCGCTCCACCTCCATCCGGCCATTGGCGCTGGCCAGACCGGGGGGCAACTGTCCCGCCCTGGCGTTCCACCAGTACAGGCCGAAACCGCCCCCCACGGCGGCCACGGCCAGCAGGGCGATCAGGGGTGGCGCACGCATGGGAACACTCCGCTTCAACGGACGATGATGCGGTCACCGTACCATGCGCAGAGGGTAGGGGCATTGCGGCAGGTCAATTCCGCACCTGCGAAGAAGAGGTAGGCCGAACAGCCTGTTCTCAGCCCTTGGCCGCCGCCAGCGCGGCCGCCTTGGCCTCCACCAGTTTCACCAGATGATCGACAATGGCCTCGTCCTTCAGGCGGTGGGCCGGCAGGCCGCCCAGATAGACCTGATGCGTGCCCTTGCCGCCACCGGTAAAGCCGATATCGGTCATGGTGGCCTCCCCCGGCCCATTCACGACACAGCCGATGACGCTGACCGTCAGCGGCGTGGTGATATGGGCGAGACGCTCCTCCAGCACCTCCACCGTCTTGATCACGTCGAACTGCTGGCGTGCGCAGGAGGGGCAGGAAATGACGGTGACGCCCCGGCGGCGCAGGCCCAGGCTTTTCAGCATCTCATACCCGACCTTCACCTCTTCCACCGGATCGGCGGAGAGCGAGACGCGGATCGTGTCGCCGATCCCGGACCAGAGCAGCATGCCCAGCCCGATGGAGGATTTCACCGTACCGGCACGCAGGCCGCCGGCTTCCGTGATGCCGATATGCAGCGGATAATCGCAGGCATCGGCCAGCCCCTGATAGGCGGCCACGGCCAGGAAGACGTCGGATGCCTTCACCGAAATTTTGAAATCCAGGAAATCATGATCTTCCAGGATCTTGGCATGGGTCAGGGCGCTTTCGACCAGTGCTTCCGGGCAGGGCTCGCCATAACGTTCCAGCAGTTCGCGTTCCAGGCTGCCGGCATTGACGCCGATGCGCATGGAACAGCCATGGTCCTTGGCCGCCTGCACCACCTCGCGCACCCGCTCCGCCGACCCGATATTGCCCGGATTGATGCGCAGGCAGGCGGCCCCGGCCTTCGCCGCCTCGATGGCGCGGCGGTAATGGAAATGGATGTCGGCGACGATGGGCACCTGCGCGGCGCACACGATCTCGCCCAGGGCCGCCGTGCTCTCCTCGTCCGGGCAGGAGACGCGGACAATGTCGGCGCCCGCCTCTTCCGCCCGGCGGATCTGTTCGATGGTGGCCTTGGCGTCCGCCGTGGACGTGTTGGTCATGGTCTGCACGGTGATCGGCGCGTCCCCGCCAACCAGCACCGACCCGACCCGGATCTGGCGGGACTTGCGGCGCTGGATCTGACGCCAGGGGCGGTGGGCGGCGGGATCGTGGTTGGGGCTCATGGATGAACCTTTGAAAAGAAGAAGATGTTCGCAGCTCAGGTACAGTGACCGACAGCCTATCGCCCCGCCAGTGCTTCTGGCGCCAGGGGGACGTTGCGCAATACCTGGGACTTCGCCCCCAGCGGGGCAAGGTCGCGGCCATCCAGCGACACGACAAGGCCGCCGGCATTGCCGGTGTTCAATACCATGCCGGGCACGTCGGGGGCGCGGAACAGGTCGCCCCGGCGCAGCACGCGCGAGGCCCAGAGCGTGCCCTTGGCGTCCTTTACCTCCACCCAGCTATCCTCCACAGCGCGGATGGTGACGCGCACCTTGCCGTCGGCCTGACCGAAGACGCGGCCCGTGGGCACCACCTGTTCGGGCGTGGCCGGCGGGGCATTGGCGGCCGGCGGGGCGGGCAGGGCGGCGGCCTCACCGGCGGCCACCGGTTCCACATCCGGGGTGGCGGGGTCAGCCGAAGGCGGCAGCGCCGTCTGCCCCAGATCGGGCAACTGCGGCACCTCGCTGTCCTCATCATTGGTCGGACCCTCGGCCACGGGGGTCGTATCGGTGGCGGGCAGGGGCGTGCCGGCATCGGCCGGCGCGGGCCGGACGGGAGCGGGCAGCGGGCTGGACCCGGCCGTGCCCACCTCCGGCGTCGACGGGGGCGCCCCCTCCACCAGCGCTTCCACCTGACCGGCATTCAGGGTCGGTGTGGGGGTGGGCGGCGGCTCCACAACAGTGCCGTCACCATAGATCAGCTTGGACAGCCGTTCCGGCAGGGCCGGCACCAGATCACCAACGGACCGGTTGGCGGCGGACAGCACGTACCAGCCGCCATAGACGGAAACGGCCAGCAAGGCCGACAGCAGCAGCACGGCCCCGCCGGGCACCCGGCTTTCATTCACCGGTTCGGGGAAATACAGTTCGGGCGCCGGTTCATGGCCGGCGGCATCCTGCTTGAACCGCAGCAGCACGGCAGCGGGGTCCAGCCCCACGATCTGGGCATAGGAGCGCAGGAAACCCGTGGAATAGGCGTGACCGGGCAGGTCGCCCCAGCGCCCCTCCTCGATCGCTTCCAGGAAGGTCAGCCGGATGCGCAGATTGGCGGCCAGATCGGGCAGGGCATAGCCCAGCGCCTCACGCCGCGCCTTCAGCGCTTCACCCACATGGCGGGGGCCGGCTGGTGCATGCGGGGCCGTGTCGGCGGCGTCGGCCGCCGCACCCCCACCCTGGCGCATGTCACGCAGATCGTGCTGTTGTCCGTACTGGTCGCCCATGGTTCCCCGCCGGCTTGGCCCTGGCCTGATGCGCCTTGTCTTACCAACCGTGAACCCGGGGCGCAACCCGCGCGCCGGCCCGGGTTTATGCTTGTTGCCTCAAATGGCGGGCACCGCCATCCGGCGGCTCGGCTTGCGCGCCAACGGAGGCGCGGGCCGGCGGTCGCCAGCCTAGGCCCCTGCGATGCCCCTTGGATCAGCCCAGCAACACGCCATGATCGGCGGCATAGGCCTTCAGATAGGGCCGCAGGCTGCGGGCCGGCAGATGGTAAAGCTGGTCCATATAGGCGGACAGGTCGCCCACATGCACGGAGCGCAGCATGCCCTTCACGTCAAAAAAGGCGGGCGCCGACATGGAGAGGTGGCGCATGCCCACACCCAGCAAGGCCATGGCATCCAGCGGCTTGCTGGCCATTTCCCCACAGAGCGACAGGGTCACGCCGGCCTGTCCGCATTTTTCCACCAGCATCTTCAACACACGCAGCATCGCCGGCGCCAGAAGGTCGTAGCGGTTATTCATCATGGGATTGCCACGGTCGCTGGCGAACAGATATTGCAACATGTCGTTTGATCCGACCGACATAAAATCGACCAGCGGCAGCAGGGCATCCAGCTGAAACAGCAGGGCCGGCACCTCCATCATGACGCCGACCTTCAGGTCACGCGGACCCGGCTGGCCATTGTCGCGCAGGCGGGCCACCTCCAGGTCCAGGATACGGCGGGCCTGGATGAATTCGGCGACCGTGGCCACCATGGGGAACATGATGCGCACATCACGCCCGGCGCCCGCCATCAGCATGGCCCGCAGCTGCTTGCGCAGCATGGAGGGCCGGTCCAGCCCGATGCGGATGGCACGCCAGCCCAGCGCCGGGTTCTCTTCCCCCAGCTCCGGGAAATAGGGCAGGGTCTTGTCGCCACCCACATCCAGGGTACGGAAATTGACCGGCTTGTCGCCGGCTTCCTCCAGCACCTTGCTGTAATTCTCGAACTGGGTCGCCACATCGGGATAGGAGGGGCGAACCATGAAGGGGATTTCGGTGCGGTACAGGCCGACCCCGTCCGCGCCTGTGCTTTTCAGATGCGGCAGGTCGATCAGCAGCCCGCAATTCAGCATCAGCTTGACAGCCTGCCCATCCCGCGTGATGGCGGGCAGGTCGCGCAGCTTGGCATATTCGGCCTGCCGGCGCTGGCGCGCCGCCAGACTGGCGGCGAAAACGGCCTGGATATCATCGGCGGGCCGCACGAAGACCTGGCCATTGTCCCCATCGACGATCAGGAAATCCAGCGGCTCCACCCGGCGCAGGATGTCGGCCGCCTGCCCCACCACGGGAATGTCCAGCGCGCGCGCCACGATGGCGACATGGGAATAGGCCGACCCTTCCTCCAGCACCAGGGCGCGCAGGCGGCGGCGGTCATAGTCCAGCAGTTCGGCGGGACCCAGATTGCGGGCCACCAGCACGAATTCATCGGGCAGCGTGCCGCCCGTGGCCGCCACCGGCTTGCCCGCCAGATGCTGCAACAGCCGGTTGGTGATGTCGTTCAGGTCCAGCAACCGGTCGCGGATATAGGGATCGGCCACCTGGGACATGCGGGCGGAATTATCGTCCTGTACCCGCTGGACCGCGGCTTCCGCCGTCAGGCCGGACCGGATCGCCTCGCGGATGCGGTTCAGCCAGCCGCGGTCGGCGGCGACCATGCGGTAGGTCTGCATGATCTCGGCATGTTCGCTGTCGGCCTGACCCACGGCGATCAGCATCTGGTCGATGGCCGAATGCATGCTTTCCACGGCTTCTTTCAGCCGGGCCAGCTCCGTCTCCGGATCATCGGCCACCATCTGGCGGATGGTCAGCTGGGGCCGGTGCAGCACCGCCACCCCCATGCCCACGCCCCGGTTCAGGCTGGTCCCCTCCACCCGCGACGGCAGCAGCACCAGATCATTGACCACCGACAATTCGCGGCTGTCGACCAGTTCGCCCACGACCACCAGTTCCGCCACGATCATGGCGATGGTCTGCAGCGTCTCCACTTCCTGTTCATCATAATCGCGGCGGTCCTTGTGCTGGATGGCCAGCACGCCGCGCACACGGCCCCCGCGCAGGATGGGAACGGCCAGAAAGCCGTTGAACGGGTCTTCGCCCGTTTCCGGACGATAGGCAAAATTGGGATGGCTGGGGGCATTGGCCAGCGCGATGGGCCGCGAATGGGCGGCCACGTCACCGATCAGACCCTCACCCACCCGCATGCGCGTCTTGTGGACGGCATCGGGGTTCAGACCGATGGTGGCGAACAGTTCCAAAACCTCGCCCGCGCGCATGACATAGCAGGAGCAGACGTCGGCTGCCATTTCATGGGCGATGGTCATGACGATCTTGTCGAGCCGGTCCTGCGCCGACCCGCTGCCGGCCATGACGTCACGCAGACGGGCCAGCAGGCGCCGCGCGCCGGCCACGGGATCGGGGCTCCGTCCCACCTCCGGCACAATCGCCGGGGTGCCGCTCATCATCGTCATGGCCTGACCAGTTCCATCCGCGAAGC
>JAIXTS010000163.1 GCA_027483805.1 Azospirillum sp.
AACCTTGGCTTTGGGCGACAGCGGCAGCACGCCGCCCTGGTTTTTCAGCAGCACCAGCGATTTGCGCACGGCCTCGCGGCCCACGGCGCGGTTTTCCGGGCTGCCCAGGCTGGCGATGGTGGGGACGTCCTTGCGGTCCTTGGGGGCGGGCTTGTCGAACAGGCCGGCATGGAACTTCACACGCAGGATACGACGGACCGCATCATCCAGGCGGGCCATGGGGATGGTCCCGTCCTTCACCTGCGCCAGCGTATTCTTGTACAGCAGTTCCCAGCTGTCCGACGCCATATACATGTCCAGACCCGCGATCAGCGAGGTCGGGCAGTTAAATTTGGTGCAGCCGGGCACCTGGTCATGGGCGTTCCAGTCGCCGACGATGAAGCCGTTGAAGCCCATCCGGCCCTTCAGCACATCGGTCATCAGCTGCTTGTTGCCGTGATGCTTGATGCCCTGCCAGGAGCTGAACGAGGTCATGATGGTCAGCACGCCGGCATCAATGGCGGGCGGATAGCCGGCATTGTGCAGGCGGATCAGTTCATCCTCGCTGATCTTGGCGTCGCCCTGGTCACGGCCGCCATCGGTGCCGCCATCGGCCAGGAAATGTTTGGCGGTGGCGACCGTGCGGCCCGGCTTCATGAAATCCTTGGAGCCGATGACACCCTGGATACCTTCCACCACCGCCCCGGCATAGGCGGCCACGATCTCAGGGTCCTCGGAGAAACCTTCATAGGAACGGCCCCAGCGGTCATCGCGCACCACCGACAGGGCCGGGGCGAAGGTCCAGTCGATGCCGGTGGCAGCCATCTCGCGGGCCGTCACCTCACCCGTGCGGCGCAGCAGGTCGCGGTCGCGGGTGGCGCCCAGTCCGATATTGTGCGGGAAGATGGTGGCCGAACCGATATTGCCATGGCCATGCACGGCATCCACGCCGAAAATCACGGGAATTTGCACCCGGCCGGGCTTCTTTTCCATGGAAACCCGGTAGAATTCATCCGCCAGATCCAGCCAGGCCTGCGCAGACGCGCGGTCATCGCCGCCGGGACCGGAATTACCACCCGCCAGGATCGATCCCAGCGGGTATTTGCGCAGATCTTCGGGCTTAATCGTGGAAATATCGCCCTGGATGGTCTGGCCGACCTTCTCCTCCACGCTCATCTGCGCCATCAGCGCATCGATCTTTTTCTCGATCGCAGGGTCGATCAGACGCTGCCGCTGGGCGGCGGGCCATTTTTCGGGGTGCAGGGTCTGGGCGGCGGTTGCCGGCCCGTCGGCGGACAGGGCGGTGCCGGCCGGCAGGGTGCCCACCAGGGCCATCGCGCTGACAAGGCCAAGGGCGCGGGCCAGCCGCGCGGTTCGCTTCGACGTCACTCTAGCATCCTCCCAATCTGCATTCGTTGTCGCGCCGAAGGCAAAAAGCACGGCCTGGCACGTTTTGTATCTGACATCGTTGTCAGATGAAATGACATCAACCTGACGGGCTGTCAACGCCCAACTCTCATAAAAATCGCGGTTGCGCCGGGATTGTCAGTGTTGGTCCCCGTGGGGCGGCGCGTTCCGATATGTCAACGCTGTCAGTGATCATGTCCTACGGTCATCCTGCGGGGCATTTTGCCGGCCACCACGTTACCGCTACCACAAATCTACCATCCGGCGCAAAGCGTTAGGTGGCGGGCAAGAGGCAAGGGATGATGGATTATGTAGGGTCAATTGGCAGCGATGTCAATTGAGGTTTGGCGCCGGAAGGCCGCGTCTTTTTTCGCTGCAACTGCGAAGAAAACCGCAGAATTCATAGGTATTCAGCGATGCGCAATTCCCTGGCTCCTTTCATGACAGCGTTATCAAAGCCTATTGACTGCGCTGTCAAGATTGTCCAAGGTGGGCGTCGGGCGATCAATCAAACCAAAAAGGCCAATTCGCCCGGAGCCGTCAGGGAGGAGGTAGGCATGGACCCGCCGAGATTGCGTCCCCAGTGGGGATATTAAATAAAGCAAAATGCCTTAATGGCCCTAAGTCCTTATGGGAGGTAAGAGATGTCTGTCAAGTTCAAATCCGGATTCTATCTGGGCGGCGTCGCCGCCATTGCCTTGGCCACGGCCATGCCCGCCCTGGCGCAGCAGGCCCCGGCCCAACCGGCGGATAGCGGCGTGCTGGAAGAAATCATCGTCACCGGCTTCCGCGCGTCGCTGGCCAATGCGCTGCAGACCAAGCGCAATTCCAACGAGATCATCGAGTCCATCACCGCCGAGGATATGGGCAAGTTCCCCGACCAGAATATCGCGGAAAGCCTGCAGCGCCTGTCGGGTGTGCAGATCGACCGCGACAATGGCCAGGGCACCAAGGTCCGCATCCGCGGTCTGGACCAGAATGTCACGCTGCTGAATGACGAGATTTTCCTGACCGGTCTGGAGATTTTCACCCTGGGTGAAGGCCAGACCCGCAATAATGACAGCCTGGAAGGCGTGCCGTCCGAACTGCTGGGCGGCGTGGACGTCTACAAGTCTCCCAACGCCAAGCTGCTGGAAGGCGGTCTGGGCGGCACGGTCAACCTGAAGACCCGCAACCCGCTGGTGCTCGACCATGGCTACACCATCGCCGGCAACGTGCGCGGGGCGAAATCGTCCGGTGCCGATGGCGGCTGGAAGCCGCTGGGCGCCCTGGCGGTCGGCTATAACTGGGAAGACAAGGCGGCCTTCATCGCCACCCTGTCCTATGACAAGCAGAACAGCCAGACCGATGTTCTGGGTGGTCAGAATCGCGGCAACTGGCGCTTTGCCGACCGTGGTGACCGGGCGACCGTCACCAAGAACTATTATGCCCCGGAATATCGCTATGTCACCGACCGCGAACAGACCCGCGAGCGGATCGGCGGCTCGCTGGCCGGTGCGGTGCAACTGTCCGATGCCGTGGAAGTGTCGGGCGAATGGTTCCATTCCGAACTGGACATCCTGACGTCGGAAGCGTCGCTGAAGTTCCCGTTCGCCATCGAAAGCCCCGGTCTGGACACCAGCCGTCCCTACACGATCGATGAAAATGGTGTGCTGATCAACGGCACCATCATCGCGAATTCGGCCGAGGCCATTTCCTATGTGCAGAATTCCAAGATCGACAGCGACAATTTCGGCCTGAAGCTGAAATATGATGATGGCGGCAATTTCCGGGGTTCACTGCGCGGCGCCTATGCTCAGGCCGACCTGTTCTCCGACAGTGCCAATAATGATGTGCGCTACACCCAGTACGGCGTGCCGACGGCCGACGCGACCAGCCCCACGGGCTTCAGCCACCGTCCGGCCAATCCGGCGGCGCCGGCCAATTACCGCTTCAATTACAGCAATGGCAACGGCACCCTGCCATCTTTCAGTCTGGCGACCACGCCCGACCTCTATACCAACCCGGCCTATGGTTATTTCAAGTCGCACTGGGTGTTCGGCGACCGGGCCGATCTGGAGAATTATTCGGTCCGCGCCGATGGCGAATATGATCCGGACTTCATCGCCGACGGTGGCGTTACGCTGTTGACCGGCTATCGCTATGCCTCACGCGATGTTGATTACACCCGTGGCCGCTACCTGGCCAACCTGAGCAGCCGTGGCGAGTTGGACGGCACCCGTTTCGGTCAGAAATGGACGCCCTATGGCTATTTTATGGACGGTGCCATCGGGTTCAAGTCGTGCGAGTTGCCGGCTGGCACGCCCGGCATCCCGGCCCGTTGTAACAACCGTTTCGGCAATTCCCCGCCGGTTCTGACCCCGTTCCAGACCTTGACGGGGTCTGCTGGCCGGGTGGAAACCATCAACAATTTCTTCTCTTCCGGCGACATGGTCGGCGGCAAGATCCTGGTGCAGGATCGCGGCCAGATGAAGAATGGTGCGGAATGGATCCAGTCGCTGTATCCGACCCTGCCGTTCGCGTTCTATGAAGAACCGCTGGAAAGTTTCCGCGTCAAGGAAAGCACCCATTCCGGCTATCTGATGGCTGATATCGGTGGCCCGGGCGATGGCTATCATATCAATGTTGGCGCCCGCCTGATCCATACCAACCTTACTGTCTATCAGAACCGCGCCACCGATCCGGACCCGGTCTATCTGGGGACTGACAGCTGGAATGGCGTTCTGCGTGACAGCGAGACGGTGGCGAATGAGCGGTCCTACACCGACATCCTGCCCAGCCTGAACATGGTCTTCGACCTGGATGAAGGCCAGAAGGTGCGCTTCGCCGCTTCGCGCGTTGTCGCTCGCCAGAACCTGTTCGATCTGGGCCGTGGCTTCCGCGTCGACTTTACCCGCAACCCGACCACCAACCTGTTCCAGGCCACCAACGGTTCGGCTGGTAACCCGGATCTGGATCCGTTCCGTGCCTCGCAGTTTGACGTCGGCTACGAATACTACTTCGGCACTCAGGGGCTGGTGTCGGCGGTCGGCTTCTGGAAGGAAGTGGACAGTTTCATCGGTACCGAGACGCGCCCCGAATTCGTCATGGACCAAGCCGGCGGTCGGCAGACGCCGATCCAGCGTCCCGTGAATGGCGAGGGCGGCCGCATCAAGGGTGTTGAGCTGAGCGCCCAATATGCCTTCGATTTCGGGGCCGGCTTCAACGTGAACTATACGTTCTCTGACAGCAAGTCGCCGATCTTCAACGATTTCGACAAGGGTCTGCCCATTCCCGGTGTCGCCAAGCACGCCTTCAACGGTCAGGTCTATTACGAGTATGAGGGGCTGGAGGCGCGCGTCTCCTACACCTGGCGTAACAAGTCGTTCGCGGGCAATTTCGGCTTCGGCGACGGCGCGGTCAACCGCACGCTGGGTATCTGGAACCGCGCCTATGGCCAGCTGGACGCGCAGATCGGCTATCAGCTCACCGAGCAGATCGGCCTGACCCTGGAAGCGATCAACCTGACCAAGGAAGATCAGAGCCAGTATCTGCAGTTCGATAACCTGCCCTTCACCTACGGTTCCGGTTCGCAGCGCATCATGGCGGGCGTCCGGTTCAAGCTGGGCGGTGGTGAGTAAGCTGATGTAAAGTGACTATTGCCCCTCCCTCGTCAAAATGGGGGAGGGGCGTTTTTAAAATTTATCCAAGAACAAGGCGCCGATAACAGGCGCCATCTGGGGAGGAATAACCTTGATGGCGGGCAATCTTCCGGGCAGCATCCTGATTGTCGGGGGCGGGACAGCCGGCTGGATGGCCGCCGCCGCCCTGGCCCGTGCCGTGGGGCGCCATACGCGCATCCAACTGGTGGAAAGCAGCGCCATCGGCACCGTCGGGGTGGGGGAGGCGACGATCCCCGCCATCCGCGGCTTCAACCATATGCTGGGCCTGGATGAGACGGATTTCCTGCGCTACACCCAGGGCACCTATAAGCTGGGCATCGAATTCTGCGACTGGACACGGCTGAACCATTCCTATTTCCACCCGTTCGGGGTGCATGGCGCCAGCCTGGATGCCAACTACACCCATCAATATTGGCTGCGCCTGAATGCGATGGGGGAGGGCGGCAGTCTGGAGGATTATTCGCTGTGCAGCGTCATGGCGAAGCAGGGCCGCTATATGGCGCCCGTCACTGACCCGCGCAATATCATGTCGGTCGTCGGGTCCGCCTATCATTTTGATGCCAGTCTCTATGCCGACTATCTGCGCCGCTATGCCGAACGACTGGGCGTAGTGCGCCTGGACCGCAAGGTCGTGGATGTGGCCCTGCGCGGGGAGGACGGGTTTGTCGAGGCCGTGATCTGTGATGGCGGCGAGCGGCTGTCGGCCGATTTTTTTATCGACTGCACCGGCTTCACCGGCCTGCTGATCGAAAAGGCGCTGAAGGCCGGGTATGAGGATTGGAGCCACTGGCTGCCCTGTGATCGTGCCTGGGCGGTACCGTCATCGGGCGATGGGCGCATCACACCCTATACCCGCTCCACCGCGCGCGAGGCGGGCTGGCAATGGCGCATCCCGCTGCGCCACCGGGTGGGCAATGGCCATGTGTTCAGCAGCGCCCATGTCAGCGAGGAGCAGGCACGCGCGGTGCTGCTGGCCAATATTGACGGGCAGGCGCTGGCCGAACCAAAGCTGCTGCGTTTCGTCACCGGGCGGCGCAAACAGGCCTGGGTGAAGAACTGCCTGTCGCTGGGGCTGGCGTCGGGTTTCCTGGAGCCGCTGGAAAGCACATCGATCCATCTGATCCAGACGGGCATCACCAAGCTGCTGGATTTTTTCCCCGGCCGGCAGATCGACGGGGCCGAGGTGCGGGAATATAACGCCCTGGCACAGGCCGAGTTCGAGGCGGTGCGCGATTTCCTGATCCTGCATTATCATGTCACGGAACGGTCCGACACCGGCTTCTGGGACCATTGCCGGACCATGGAGATCCCCGACAGTCTGCAAAGCCGGATTGCGCTGTTCCGGCGGCGGGGGCGGGTATCGACGCGGGCCCGCGCCCTGTTCACCGACACAAGCTGGATCGCCGTGATGATCGGGCAGGGGATCATGCCCGAAACCTATGACCCGCTGGTCGATTTGCATCCGCTGCCCACGGTGCGCGAGCGGATGGCCACCATGCGGGCCCGCATCCGGCAGGCGGCGGAAAGCATGCCCACGCATGAGGCGTTTTTGGGCAAACAGGCGGCGGCGTAGGTCAGATCGGGGCGAAGCCCCGCCCTGACAGATATGGATTGAAAGCCTTTGCTGTCAGGGCTCGCCTGCGGCTCGCCCTGACCTGCGGGTGATGGTCAGAGCCACCCCCGTCGCTTGAAATACAGGAATGGCACGATCACCGAGAAGATCATCAGGGCGATGGCCAGGGGATAGCCATATTCCCAGTCCAGTTCCGGCATGAAATGGAAATTCATGCCATAGATGCTGGCCACCAGCGTCGGGGGCAGGAAGACCACGGCCGCGACCGAAAAGATCTTCACAATATTATTCTGTTCGATCCCCACCACGCCCAGCAGCGCATCCAACTGGAACGCGATGTTGGAGGACAGGAAGGCCGTGTAATCGGCCAGCGACTGCGCATCCTGGCTCAGTGTTTTCAGCCGCGCCCGCAGGGTCTTGTCATTGGTCAATTCACGCACGGTACCGGTAAAGGCGATGATGCGGGTCAGGGTGACCAGGCTTTCCCGTGCCTTGGCC
>JAIXTS010000259.1 GCA_027483805.1 Azospirillum sp.
ACGCAGGGGAGGGGCATATGGAAGGGGTACGCATTCTTTACTGGCACTGGTGGGGTCTGGGTCTGATCCTGGCCGCGCTGGAAATGTTTTTGCCGGGGGCTGCTTTCCTGTGGATCGGCGGGGCCGCCGTCATTGTCGGGCTGCTGACACTGCTGGTGGATTTCAGCTTTGCCATACAGCTGGTGCTGTTCGGGGTGTTGGCGGTGCTGGCCTGGTTCCTGTCGCGCCTGGTGGCGCGGCGTGATCCCGGCGATGTGCATGCCGGCACGCTGAACCGGCGCGGCGAACAATATGTGGGGCAGATCGTGACACTGGAAGCCGCAATCGAGAATGGTTTTGGCCGGGCAAAGGTTGGTGACACGGTCTGGCGCGTGGCGGGAACTGCCGACCTGCCGCAGGGGGCGCGTGTCCGGGTCACCAGTGCGGATGGCGCCCTGCTGTGGGTGGAGGCGGCCTGATCCCGGGCCCTCAGGGGGCGAACTGTTCCTTCAGGATACGCTCTTCCAGCGCCATTTCCGGATCGAACAGCAGGGTGCAGGCGACCTTGCGGTCCTCACTGATCTCCACCCGCGCCACGTCGCGCACTTCGGTGAAATCGGCTACGGCGCTGACCGGGCGCTTGGCCGGTTCCAGCACATCGAACTGGATGCGCGCCGTGTGCGGCAGCAGGGCCCCGCGCCAGCGGCGGGGGCGGAAGGCGCTGATCGGGGTCAGGGCCAGGATATCGGCGCCCAGCGGCAGGATGGGTCCATGGGCCGACAGGTTGTAGGCCGTGCTGCCGGCGGCGGTGGAGACCAGCGCCCCGTCGCAGGTCAATTCCTCCAGGCGCTCCTTGCCATCCACGGTGATGCGCAGCTTGGCCGCCTGCCGCGTTTCGCGCAGCAGCGAGACCTCATTGAAGGCCAGCCCCTCGAACTCCCCGCCATCGCGGGTGGTCGCCTTCATGCGCAACGGGTGCAGGACCACACGCTGTGCCCGCATCAGGCGGCGGGTCAGCCCATCCTCGCTATATTCGTTCAGCAGGAACCCGACGGAGCCGCGATTCATGCCATAGACGGGAACGCCCCGGAACAGGTAGCGGTGCAGGGTTTCCAACAGGAAGCCGTCCCCCCCCAGGGCCACCACGATCCCCGCCTCCTCCGGCGGGACGCCGGCATAGCGGACGGCAAGCCTGTCCCTGGCGGCACGCGCATCCGGCGTATCGGCGGCGACGAAGGCGAGCGGCACGGGGGTTTGTGACAAGGCATTGTTCCCGGTATCACGGCAGGCTGGCACAGTACCCCATGCCGGGGCGGCATCTCAACCGCCGGTAACACTCATATGACGGCCGACAGCGGGGCCGCGGTCACGGCCGATGATAAAATCATGCCCCTTGGGCTTGCGGGTGATCGCATCGCGGATGGTGTGGTGCAGAAGGGCATCATCGCCACTGGCCCGCAACGGCGCCCGCAGGTCGGCCGCATCTTCCTGACCCAGACACATAAACAGGGTGCCGGTGCAGGTGATGCGGACACGGTTGCAGGATTCGCAGAAATTATGGGTCATGGGCGTGATGAAACCCAGGCGCCGCCCCGTTTCCCGCACCGTCACATAGCGGGCGGGGCCGCCGGTGCGGTGTGTGCTGTCGATCAGTGTCCAGCGCCGTTCCAGATCGGCGCGCACGTCGCGCAGCGACAGGAACTGTTCCTCGCGCACGGCACCGCCGCCATTCCCGTCCATATCGCCCAGCGGCATCACCTCAATCAGGGTCAGGTCGAAGCCCTTTTCCCCGCACCAGGCCAGCATCTGGTCCAGTTCCTGGTCATTGACGCCTTTCAGCGCGACCGCGTTGATCTTGACCTCCAGACCCGCCGCGCGCGCTGCCTCCAGCCCGTCCAGTACCTGGGGCAGGCGGCCCCAGCGGGTGATCTTTGCAAACCGGTCGGCATCCAGCGTGTCCATCGACACATTGATGCGGCGGACCCCGGCGGCGCGCAGATCGTCGGCATATCTGGCCAACTGGCTGCCATTGGTGGTCAGCGTTAGTTCTTCCAGCGCACCTGACGCCACATGCCGCCCCAGCGACCGGATCAGTTCCATGATGTTGCGACGGACCAGCGGTTCGCCGCCCGTCAGGCGCAGCTTGCGCGTGCCCAGCGCAACGAAGGCGGAACACAGCCGGTCCAACTCCTCCAGCGACAGGATGTCGGCCTTGGGCAGGAAGGTCATATCCTCCGACATGCAATAGACGCAGCGGAAATCGCAGCGATCCGTCACCGACACGCGCACATAGGTGATGGCGCGGCCGAACGGATCGACCAGAGGGGCTGGGCTGGTGGAAAACATGCTCATCGTCCGCAGGATATAGCGCCTCCGGCGGCCGGCTCCAAGGCCGACCCGCACGAAAGATACTGCTTTCGGCCTTGTTTTGAGCAAGTTCGGCTGAAACACTGGACCCTAACGAAATCAACCCGTTCCTGACGAGACGGACCCGAGGTCATGCGGAAATTCGCCTTCATCCTGTCCATGCTTTTGCTGGTGCCCATCGCGGCGGCCGTCGCCCTGCCATTCCTGGTACCCGTCGGGGCCATCGTGGCGGAGGTGGAAAGACAGGTGGAGGCGATGACGGGTCGGGCCCTGACCATCAAGGGGCGTGTCGATCTTTCCTACTTCCCCTCCATCGCCGTGACGGCCGATGAGGTGCATTTTGAAGGCATCCGCCAGGGGGAGGATCTGCTGGCCGTGAAGCAGCTGGCCGTGCGCCTGCGCCTGATGCCACTGCTGCGCGGCAAGGCGGAGGTGGAGAAGTTTGTGCTGACGGAGCCTGTCATCGACCTGACGGTGGACAGGCAGGGCAAGCCCAACTGGGATGTCTCCCTGGACGGATCGCCGGTACCGGCAGACCATCCAAGTCCGGGCTTCATCGGCGAACTGTCGCTGGCCGAGGTAGAGGTGGTGGATGGCCGCTTGCGCTATAATGATCTGCGGACCGGCATGGTCCGCGAGGCGACGCAGGTCGATATCAGCCTGTCGCTGCCCGACCTGGATGGCGCGATGCTGATCGAGGCGTCGGGCCTGCTGAACGGGACGCCGCTGTCACTGGATCTGGGCATTGATCCTGCGCGTCCGCTTCTGTCGGGTGGCAGTGCCGGCATGGCCCTGCGGGTGGCGGGGGCCGGGGCCGGATTGGATGTGAAAGGTCAGGTACAGCGCCAGGGCAGTGCGCCACTGACCCTTTCCGGCGATCTGTCGCTGACCGTCAGTTCCCTGGCAGACCTGATCATGGCGGCAACGGGAACGGTGCCGTCCGACCTGCCGATCAACGACCTGACCCTGACGGGCACATTGTCGGGCACGCCGGCACGGCTGGCCCTGGCCGGCCTGTCCGCCAAGGCCGGTGATCTGTCGGCCAATGGCACCCTGTCGGTGAAGCTGGACGGGATGCGGCCGGCGCTGGGGGGCAGCCTGTCCTTGCCGCGGCTGGAACTGGACCGCTATCTGCCAGCGCCCGCAGCATCCGACCCGGCCGCGCCGGCGCCGGAGGTGGGGCCGGCCGGGTGGAGCAAGGAACGGATCGACCTGTCCGCCCTGAAGACCGCCGACCTGGACCTGACCCTGCAGCTGGCCGGGCTGGTGCTGAAGGGGGTGGAGGCGGGGGCGACGACCCTGACCTTAAAGCTGACCGACGGGCGGCTGAATGCGGGGCTGGCCGACACCCCCCTGTTCGGGGGCATGCTGGGCGGGAAAATGACCCTGGATGCAGGGCGACAGGCATTGTCCCTGACTGTTCAGGCCAATGCCAGGGGCGTGCAGGCAGAACCGCTGCTGACCCGTTTCGGGGGATCAGACCGGCTTTCAGGCGCCATGGATGGCGCGATCGATATCCGCACCGCCGGCGCCAACCAGCAGGAACTGGTGGGCGGGCTGAACGGTACCGGCACGGTCCTGTTCCGCAATGGCGCCGTCAAGGGCATCAATCTGGCCCAGATCGTACGCACGGCCATCGGACAGGGCGTCAACGAACCGCCACAGACCGACTTCGCCGAAATGGGCGGTGCGTTCACCCTGACCGACGGCATTGCCGCCACCGAGGATTTCCACCTGCTGGCTCCGCTGCTGCGGGTCACCGGCAAGGGCAATGTCAACCTGCCCTCCAAACGTGTCGACATGCGCCTGTCGCCCCGTCTGGTGGCCAGCCTGGAAGGGCAGGGGACGATCCATGCGGACCTGGATGGTGTCACCGTACCTGTCCGGGTGCGCGGCCCGTTCGACAATCTTTCCTGGACACCTGACCTGTCCTCCGCGGCCAGGGCTGCCCTGAAGGACCCCAAGAAGGCCCGCGAACAGCTGGAAAAGCTGAAGACCAAGGACGGGGCGAAGGATGTGCTGAAGGGGCTGCTGGGCAAGAAGCCATAAGGGGCGGACGGGACCGCCCGCCCCCCTGGGGCCCTTTACCGCACCAGCTGCTGCAAGATCTGCACGGCGTTCAGCGCCGCGCCCTTCAGCAGCTGGTCACCGGCCAGGAACAGGGCGATGGAGCGGCCGGACGGGTCGCCGACATCGCGGCGGATGCGGCCGACCAGCACATCGCCCTGGCCCGACGCCTCGTTCGGCATGGGGAAATGGTTGTTCGCGATATCCTCCACAATGCGCACGCCCGGCGCGTCGCGCAGGATGGCGCGCACCGCATCGGGGCTCACAACCTCGTCGAACTCCACCGTCACGGCCATCGAATGGGCGCGCAGCACGGGCACGCGGACGCAGGTGATGCTGATGGCCAGGTCGGGACGGCGCATGATCTTGCGGGTCTCCTCAATGACCTTCTCTTCTTCGCCATTGTAACCCGTCTCAGGATTGACGGCGGCATTGTGGGAGAAGACGTTGAAGGCATAGGGGTGCTTCAGCACACGCGGCTCATAATGCTCACCCGCCAGATAGGCGGCGGTGGAGAGGCGCAGTTCCTCCATGGCGGCGGCACCGGCGCCGCTGGCCGCCTGATAGGTGGCGATGTTCAGGCGGCGGATGGTGTGGCGGGCGTTCAGAGGCGCCAGCGGGACCGTGGCGATGATGGCGACGCAATTGGGGTTGGCGATGATGCCGGGCTGTGCCGGGATCACATCCAGGTTCACCTCCGGCACGACCAGCGGAATGGCCTCATCCATGCGGAAGGCCGACGAGTTGTCGATGACCACGGCCCCGGCGGCCACTGCCTTGGGCCCGAATTCCTTGGATATGCCGCTGCCGGCGGAGAACAGGGCATAGTCGATACCCTGGAAACTGGCATCGGTCAGCTCCTCAATCACCAGGGTGCCGCCGGCGAACGGAACGGATTGCCCCGCCGACCGCTTGGACGCCAGCAGCCGCACATTGGACAGGTTCAGGCCCGACCTTTCCAGGCATTCGCGGATTTCGACGCCGACAGCACCGGTGGCGCCCACCACAGCGACAGAAATCGGACGGGCGGCGGCCTGGCTCAGGCTTTCGGGGGCAATGCGGATATTCATGGGACCCTGTTCCTTCAACGGCTGTGCCGGCGACAGGGTTTGGTCCACCTTTGGCCACCCCGTCCGTTCCCGGCGGGGCATCTGGCTTTCTGTCGAACCGCGTCAGACCGCGCGCATGACAAAAGGCCCGCCCCGCAGGGTGGTCTTTTTAGTCATGGTAGTGACGGTCTGAAGGCGCTTGGACATGGCGATGACGATGCCCAGACGCCACTCATGTGTAAACCCGCCTCCGACGCGTAGGCCGCCTGCACATGCTGCATAGCGTAGGGTTTCCAGACTATTTGTTGCGGTTTTCCGTGGACGGTGGGACTATATAGACGAGAGTGATTGTACCTGAAGGGTGCGTGTTAAAGATGTCCGTGGAACTGAATGACCCCAAGACGTTGGAAGCAATCGGGATTCTGGCGGGTGCCCTTGACGATGTCACGGGTCCTGAACGCCTTGAATGCCTGATGGCGGCCAATGCCCTGCGTCAGGTCGTGGAAACCCGGTCGGAGAACGCGCTGCAATTCGCCCAGCAGGCCTTTGAGTCCCTGGACGAAGGTGTTCGACGCCGGGTGGAGACCGATGCCACCACCAATGCCATCAAGGTGGTGGAACAGGCCAACAAGAAGCCGAATCCCCGCATGGTCCGTGCCCAACGGCCAAAGGCCGGCGGCAGCTTCCTGGATGCGCTGAATGGCGGGCAGCTGAAGACCGAACGCAAGTGGTAACGGGGCCGGCGACCGTGCCAGACACCCTGGAAGGGCGCCCTTGACCGGGCGCCTTTTTTGCGTCGGCGCCGATGCAGATCGGCTGCGGCCGTGATCCAGGGGCCGGTCACCGGAACCCGGTGCGGGGTCAGGCCTCTTCGTCCGGATCCACGATCGACAGGGAGACGGCGGCGGCATTGATCAGCAGCTTGCCGGCATGTTCGAAATTCACGGTCACCCGCTGGCCCACCACGGACTGCACCTGCCCCAGGCCCCAATCGGGCTGGGCGGGATGGCGGACAAAGATACCGGGGGCCAGAAAATCGGACATCGACACGGTTTCCAGAACAGGGGGAGCGCCCTATCCTAACGTCCGGTGACACGATAAGCCATCCCTGCGGGGGCTGGCGGCTTCAGCGCTGAGGATACTGATGAGCCTGGGAATTCGGGCGATGGAGCTGCTGTGCTCCCGCCTGTGCCATGATCTGGTGGGGCCGGTCGGCGCCATCAACAATGGCGTGGAACTGCTGGATGAAGGCGGGGATACGGGTAGCGAGGCGCTGGACCTGATCGCCGACAGCGCAGAGACGGCCGCCGCGCGCCTCCGGCTTTACCGAGTGGCGCTTGGGGCCGCCGGTGGACAGTCACTGTCGCCGGGCGACGCGCGTGCGGCCCTGGAGGGCTGGTTCCGGGGAGGCAAGGTGCGTCTGGACTGGACCTTGGTAGCGCCGTCGCCGCCGCCGGGCCTTTTGAAGCTGACGCTGCTGGCGGCCCTGTTGGCGGAGGAGAGCCTGCCGCGCGGGGGAACCGTTACCGTGTCCGGCGCCGAGGCGGGCCTGTCGGTGCTGGCGGTCGGCGCCGGTTGTGCCCTGCGGCCCGAAATGGGGCCGGCCCTGGCCGGGCAGGTGGCGGAAAACGATCTGGGGCCCCGGTCCATCCTGTCCCATGTCACCCCCCTTCTTGCCACGGCCTATGGCCTGACGATCCTTGTGGACGGCACGGTTTCGGGACAGGTGCGTTTCCGACTCCACCCAATCCAAGGGTAATACCTCTTTCGGATTTGAGGTGGATCATGGGGCGGCCCAACCTTTCAACCATGCCGGGCGTCGCGGGTGGGGCCGACTTTGGCATTGCGGCAGATCAAGATGGTGGAACCTAACCGAAAAGAGGTAATGTTCCCCTTGCCAAAGCCATGTCCGACAGGCCATCAATTCCCGTGTACCAGGACGATTTGAACCGAAATCCGAGACTCTTCATTTGGCCGACGGGCGGCCGGCGCGTACAAGGGTGCTTCACCGGACTGAAGACCGGCGTATGACGCGGAAACTGTGATTTCCCGAACGGGGCGTGGACCATGGATGATCTGCTGAGTGAATTCCTCACTGAGACCAATGAGAACCTCGCCGTCCTCGACG